>NZ_NWSZ01000021.1:0-171959 GCF_002531885.1 Rhizobium sp. L9
ATGTCGGGCAAGATCATCAACATCCACCACTCCTTCCTGCCGAGCTTCAAGGGCGCCAACCCTTACAAGCAGGCCTATCAGCGCGGCGTCAAGCTGATCGGCGCGACCGCCCATTACGTCACCGCCGACCTCGACGAAGGCCCGATCATCGAGCAGGACACCGCCCGCATCACCCATGCGCAGTCGCCCGACGACTATGTCTCGATCGGCCGCGACGTCGAAAGCCAGGTGCTGGCGCGCGCCATTCACGCCCATATCCATCACCGCACCTTCATCAACGGCAATCGCACAGTCGTCTTCCCGGCCAGCCCCGGAAGCTACGCCTCCGAACGCATGGGGTGAGTCAGCCGAGGCCGCGCATCTCTTTTGCTGGCGGACAACAATCTCCCGTTGCCTGCCAGCGGCAAGTATTTGATTATCGCGCTTAAGGGGTAATCGAATCATGCTGCGGGAGGGGTGTCATGACCGACGAGGCGCTTGTTGATCGCATGACGCTGCCGCGTCCCGACGTTACCATTGCTGACGCGGAAGAAATCCTTCTTGCCCATTATAGCCTATCCGGCATTCTCTCCGAACTCGGCAGCCAGCAGGATCGGAACTACCGCCTCGACAGTGATCGCGGTCGATACGTCCTGAAGATCTGCCACGCCGCCTACGAGGCCCGCGAGCTCGAGGCGCAGAATGCCGCGCTCCATCATCTCAAGAGCCGGCAGGACGCGCCACGTGTTCCGAAGGTGATCGCCACGAATGACGGGCGGGAAATTGTCGTCCTTACGGTGCGCGGGCGGGACTATCAGGTCCGGCTGCTGGAATATCTGGAAGGCCAGGGACTGACGGAGATGAGATATGTGGCGCCGGCGTCCGTCGCGGCGCTTGGCGCGCTCTGCGCGAGACTGGCGCAGGCGCTTGCCGATTTCGACCATCCCGGCCTCGACCGTAGCCTGCAGTGGGATTTGCGACGCGCCGGCCCTGTCGCCGTACAGCTGCTATCCGCCATCACCGACAGCGCTGCCCGCGACCGGATCGCGAAAACCATGGTGATGGCCGTTCGCCGCATCCAGCCCTTGGCGCCGTCGCTTCGGCTTCAGGCCGTCCATCACGACGTCACCGGCGACAATGTCGTCGGCCATCGCGACGCCCGTGGCCACACGATCCCTGATGGCGTGATCGATTTCGGCGACATCATCCGCGGCTGGCTGGTCGGCGATCTTGCCGTCACCTGCGCTTCGCTGCTGCATCAGGCGAATGGCGATCCCTTTCATATCCTGCCCGCCGTCACCGCCTATCAGGCGATCTATCCGCTGACGGACGAAGAACTGAAAGCACTGTGGCCGTTGATCGTCGCACGCGCGGTCATCCTCGTCGCCAGCAGCGAACAGCAGATGTCGATCGATCCCGATAACGATTATGTCCGCAGCAATCTCGACCGCGAGCGGGCGATCTTCGATACGGCAATGTCGGTTCCTTTCGAACTCATGGAAGCTGCGATCCTCAAGGCCGCAGGCGCTGATGTCGCCGCCCCGTCGTCATCAGAATGGCTTCCCTTGCTGCCCGATATCGACCCCACCACGATCGCCTATGTCGACCTTGGCGTAGGAAGTGCGCATTTTTCCGCAGGCAACTGGCTGGACGCCGACATGGACTGGCGGCTGCTTGCCCGGGCTGCAACCGAAAACGGGACGGCGGCGACGCGCTATGGTGAATATCGGCTTTCCCGCGCTGCCCTCGGAAACACGAGGGCACAGGCGACCTTCGCCCTGCATGTCGACATCTGCCTTGCTGCAGGAAGCGCGGTCGCGGCGCCCTTTGCCGGCCGCATCGGCTGGAAGGACCAGCATCTGACACTGACGGACGACAGCATGACCTTACACCTCGATGGGCTCGACCCTTTGATCGAGGGTGGGGTCGAGGATGGCGCCGTGCTTGCCGCCGGCGATCCGCTCGGTTCGGTTTTCGGAGAGACTTCGTCGCTCGGTGGCCTGCGCCTCCAGCTCTGCAGCGTCGTGGGCCTCGAACCGCCGCTCTTTGCCACGCCGCGCGAGGCAGCCGCCTGGTCGGTGCTCTGCCCTTCGCCTTCATCCCTTCTCAGCCCGGGAGTGGATGCGCCGCAACCGGAGACCGCCGAACTGCTCGTCAGGCGGCAGGCTCATCTCGCCGGCGCCCAGAAGAACTATTATGCCGCGCCGCCGCAGATCGAGCGCGGCTGGAGGGAACATCTGTTCGATGTCGAGGGCCGCGCCTATCTCGACATGGTCAACAATGTCACGATTGTCGGCCACGGCCATCCCAGACTGGCGGCGGCAATCAACGCCCAATGGCTGCGGCTCAATACGAATTCACGCTTCCACTATGCGGCGATTGCGGAGTTTTCCGAGCGTCTCGCGGCGCTCGCGCCTGATGGCCTCGACGCGGTCTTCCTCGTCAACAGCGGCTCCGAGGCGAATGATCTGGCGATTCAACTGGCACAGGCCCATAGCGGCGCCCGCAACATGCTCTGCCTGCTCGAAGCCTATCATGGCTGGTCGGCGGCGAGCGACGCCGTCTCCACTTCGATCGCCGACAATCCGCTGGCGCTGACCACCCGGCCGGATTGGGTGCATGCGGCCGTTTCGCCGAATACCTATCGCGGCGCGTTTCGCGGACCCGACACCGCGGCGAGCTACCTGGCCGCCGTCAAGCCAATACTCGAGACGATCGACGCCGGCGGCGAAGGCCTTGCGGGCTTCATCTGCGAATCGGTCTACGGCAATGCCGGCGGCATTCCGTTGCCGGAAGGGTACCTGAAGGAGATCTACGCCGAGGTGCGCGCCCGCGGCGGGCTCTGCATCGCCGACGAGGTGCAGGTCGGTTACGGCAGGCTCGGCCATTATTTCTGGGGCTTCGAACAGCAAGGGGTCGTGCCCGATATCATCACTATCGCCAAGGGCATGGGCAATGGCCATCCGCTCGGCGCCGTCATCACCAGACGGGAGATTGCGCAGTCGCTGGAGAAGCAAGGGCCTTTCTTTTCCTCCACCGGCGGCAGCCCGGTCAGCTGCGTCGCCGGCATGACGGTGCTCGATATCATAGCTGAGGAGAAGCTGCAGGAAAATGTCCGCACGGTCGGCGATCATCTGAAGGCGCGGCTTGCCGCGCTGATCGATCGGCACGCGATCGCCGGCGCCGTCCACGGCATGGGTCTCTATCTCGGCCTGGAATTCGTCCGCGACAGAACGACGCTTGAGCCGGCGACGGAAGAGACGGCGGCGATCTGCGACCGGCTTCTCGAGCTCGGTGTCGTCATGCAGCCGACCGGCGATCACCAAAATGTGCTGAAGATCAAGCCGCCGCTCTGCCTCAGTATCGAAAGCGCGGATTTCTTCGCAGGCATGCTGGAAAAGGTGCTCCAGGAAGGCTGGTGATCCATGCTTTCGGACGTTAACCAAATCGGTCATTTCGAGGCATCTCGATTTTTAACGATGAGGCCCATTGCCGGAATCAGACAGACTTCCTATTTCTGCTGCGGCGATCGAAAGAGTTTCGATTCTGTCATGCGAATTTTACGAAGAGCTGATATGTTTCCTTCTGTAAGTTCGGGCCAGGATGGAATGAATTTTTTCGGATCGTCGATATTTTGACACGTTTCGGAATATGTTTCCGACAGGCTGTCGAGTAATCTCTACTAAGTTAGTAGATATTGAAGACAGCAATCACCGGCCCCGGGGCTCTTCCGGGACCATCGAGCGCAACGCCAACGAAAGGAACGAGACATGATAGACATCGAAATTCTCGCCACTCTCCTTGGGCGATCTGTGCTTGGCAATGACCGTCCGGGCGCCCTCTCCCGCCCGAACTGTCGAATGTGACGTTCGTCCTCCTTTCAACGGTACCAGACAAGTCAATTCGCCATGGCTGCGCATGCCCGCGCGGCAGGAGTTCTATCTATGAAGAAGCAAGTTATCGAATATGCAGGCGTTCCCGTCGGCATCGTTATCCCCGACGAAGATCGGCTGAAGTTCATCGCCGTAAAATTCCATGTCCACGACCTCGATGAGCAGCGGTTCGGTTCGCCCGACGAGGTGCGGCTGGCCATCCACGACCTGATGACCCGCCGTCATCCGAAGCCGCTTCATGCCTGACGGCATGCGGCCGCTACCGACTTTCGCGGCTTTTCCGATGTGACCGGTCCTGCAAGAAGGGCCGGTCTTGTTTTTTGAGGGCAATTGCAGTCCTATCGGCCGTATCAGCGCCACCAGGACCAGCCCTTGCCCGATCTTATCAATCTGCTCACCGACATCGAAGGCGTTTCCGTCGGCCATGCGACCGACCTCGTGCTGGGATCCGGCGTCACGGTCATCGTCTTCGACGAGCCGGCGGTTGCCTCCGGCGCAGTGCTCGGCGGCGCGCCGGGCGGACGTGACACCGGCCTGCTCGACCCGTCGATGACCGTCAGTGCCGTCGATGCCTTCGTGCTCTCGGGCGGCTCGGCCTTCGGGCTCGATGCGGCCGGCGGCGTGCAGGCCGGCTTGCGCGAAGCCGGCCGCGGCTTTGCAGTCGGGCCAGTGAGGATTCCGATCGTACCGCAAGCGATCCTGATGGACCTGCTGAACGGGGGCGACAAGGATTGGGGCCTTCACTCACCCTATCGTGAGATGGGTTATGCGGCATTGAAAGCCGCGACCAAGGGTGAATTTGCGCTCGGCACCGCCGGCGCCGGCACAGGGGCGACGACGGCCACTTTCAAGGGCGGGCTTGGCTCGGCCAGTGCCGTCAGCAGCGCCGGTCACCGCATCGGTGCGATCGTCGCCGTCAATGCGCTCGGTTCGGCAACTATCGCCGACGGGCCGCATTTTTGGGCGGCACCCTTCGAGAAAGACGGCGAGTTCGGCGGGCTCGGCATGCCTGCGACGACCGATCACCGGATGCGGCTCAAGGGAATGAGCACGCCGGCAACGACGATCGGCGCTGTCGTTACCGACGCGCAGCTGACGAAGGCGGAAGCGCATCGGCTTTCACTTGCCGGTCATGACGGCCTTGCCCGGGCGCTGCTGCCGGCACATCTGCCGCTCGACGGCGATACCGTCTTTGCCGCTTCGACCGCCAGACATTCCAGAAACGATATGGCAAGCCTGGTGGAACTTTGCCACCTCGCCATGATCGTGATGGCGCGGGCAATCGCGCGCGGCGTCTATATGGCAAGCGCCCTTCCGGCCGAAGGCGGGCAAATAGCATGGCGAGACCGCTATGCTGAACGCCATTGATTGAATAGGGTCGCAACCTGATAGAATGGCGGAGACACGTGAATGCAGATCCTGGCGCTGATGTATTTTCGACGAGCTGGTGAGAACCGAATCATGTGCCGGGGGATATGATGAACAAGATTTCGTTTGCGTCTTCGGCGCGCTTCATCAAGCGGCTTTCCCTCGGTGCTGCGTTGTCGGCCGGTCTCGTAGTGACGGCAATGACACCGGCTGAAGCGGCCAAGACCGCCCTCAATCTCGGCATGAGCGTCGAACCAACCGGCCTCGACCCGACGATCGCCGCACCGGTCGCGATCGGCCAGGTCACCTGGCAGAATGTGTTCGAGGGGCTGGTGACGATTGATCAGACCGGCAAGGTCCAGCCGCAGCTGGCGAAAAGCTGGGAAATCTCGGCCGATGGCCTGATCTATACCTTCAAGCTGCGGACCGGCGTCAAATTTCATGACGGCGAAGCATTCGATGCCGCTGCCGCCAAGTTTTCGCTGGACCGCGCCCGCGGGGCGGATTCGGTAAACCCGCAGAAGCGCTTCTTCGCCTCGATCGCCTCGATAGAGACGCCAGACGCCGAAACGCTGGTGCTGCATCTCTCGGCGCCGACCGGCAGCCTGATCTATTGGCTCGGCTGGCCGGCATCCGTCATGGTCGCCCCGAAGACGGCCGACAACGACAAGGTGACGCCGATCGGCACCGGTCCCTTCAAATTCGCCAGCTGGACGAAGGGCGACAGGGTCGAACTCGTCAGGAATGGCGACTACTGGAACGAGGATGCGTTTGCCAAGCTCGAGAAGGTGACCTTCCGCTTCATCGCCGATCCGCAGGCGCAGGCGGCCGCGCTGAAATCCGGCGATCTCGACGCCTTTCCGGAATTTGCCGCGCCCGAGCTGATGAGTTCCTTCGACGGCGACACCAGACTCATCACCAAGGTCGGCAATACCGAACTCAAGGTCGTCGCCGGCATGAACAATGCAAAGAAGCCCTTCGACGACAAGCGCGTCCGCCAGGCGCTGATGATGGCGATCGACCGCCAGACGGTGATCGAGGGGGCGTGGTCCGGCCTCGGCACGCCGATCGGCAGCCACTACACGCCGAACGATCCGGGCTACAAGGACATGACCGGCGTGCTGCCCTATGATGTCGAAAAGGCAAAGGCGCTGCTTACTGAGGCCGGCTACCCCAATGGCTTCACCTTCACGATCAAATCGCCGCAGATGGCCTATGCGCCGCGCAGCGCCCAGGTGATGCAGGCGATGTTTGCCGAGATCGGCGTGACAATGAACATCGAGCCGACGGAATTCCCGGCGAAATGGGTTCAGGACGTGATGAAGGATCGCAATTTCGACATGACGATCGTCGCCCATGCCGAACCGCTCGACATCGACATCTATGCGCGCGATCCTTATTATTTCAATTACAGGAACCCGGCCTTCGACGCGCTGATGAAGAAGGTCCAGGAGACCGCCGATCCTGCCGCGCAGAATGCAATCTATGGCGAGGCGCAGAAGATTCTGGCCGAAGACGTGCCGGCGCTCTACCTTTTCGTCATGCCGAAACTCGGTGTCTGGGACAGGAAGTTGAAGGGGCTATGGGAGAACGAGCCGATTCCCTCCAATGTGCTTTCCGGTGTTTCCTGGGACGAGTGAGCGGTAGGCTCGGTAGGGGTGCGATGAGGTGATGGCCTTGGAGATATCCGATATACATTTGGCCGATATGGCACGCAGCCCTCTCCCTCCCTCACCAGGCCAGTTCAGTCCGGGCCGGCATTATTCGGTTTTGTTGACGTATGGTATTCCTGGCATGGGCATCTGCGCGCTGATTGCCTCCTCCCGCCAGCCCCACGCTCCGTCATGCTCGGGCTTGACCCGAGCATCCACACCACATCCATCAACAGCAGTGGCATGGATCCAAGGCTCAAGGCCTGGGATGACGGAGAGTGAGGTTGACGTTCTCGCCAAACTCGCCGCCGGCGCGGCGGGTGCTCCGCGTGAGGGCAAAAGGGGCGTGCCGCGTCCCGCCGCAGCCGTTCTCAACCCCATATGATCACCCTCCTCGCCCGCCGCTTCGCCGGCCTGTTCATCACACTTCTCATCGTCTCGCTGCTGATCTTCGCGGTCATGGATCTTCTGCCCGGCGACCCCGCCTCGATCATGCTCGGCACCTCGGCAAGTCCGGAAACGCTGGCGGCGTTGCGTCACGAGCTCAGCCTCGACCAGCCGCTCATCCTGCGTTACGGCCAATGGCTCGCCGGCGTGCTGTCGGGCAATCTCGGCCAATCCTACACCTACGGCGTCCCGGTCGCCGGATTGATCGTCGAGCGGCTGGCGGTGACGCTGCCGCTGGCGCTGATGGCAATCGTGCTGTCGGTGGCGATTGCCCTGCCGCTCGGCGCACTCGCCGCTTCGCGCCGCGGCGGCGTCTTCGCCATCATCGCAACGCTCTTTTCGCAGATCAGCATCGCCGTGCCCGCCTTCTGGGTGGCGCTGCTCATGATCATCCTGTTTTCGACGCTGCTCGGACTGATGCCGGCGGGCGGCTTTCCTGGCTGGCACGAGGGGTTTCTGCCGGCATTGCAGGCGCTCGTCATGCCGACCGTCGCGCTGGCGATGCCGCAAGCGGGGGTGTTGACGCGCGTCGCACGTTCGGCGGTGCTCGAGGCTATGCATGAGGATTTTGCCCGCACAGCGGTGGCCAAGGGGCTGTCGAGCAGTGCGGTGCTGTGGCGGCATATCGTGCCGAATGCGCTGATCCCGATTCTGACGATGATCGGGTTGCAATTCACCTTTCTGGTCGCCGGCGCGGTGCTGGTGGAAAACGTCTTCAACCTGCCGGGGCTCGGGCGGCTTGCGCTTCAGGCACTCTCCCAGCGCGACGTCATCGTCATGCAGGATGTCGTGCTGTTCTTCGCAGGCTTGGTCATCGTGGTGAATTTCGTCGTCGATCTCTCCTATCTGGCGATCGACCCCAGGATGAGAAAGGCGGCCTGAAACATGACCCAGATCGTATCCCCCGCCATTGCGTGCCGCCGAAGAACTGCCAGACTTAGCCGGCGAATGAACCTCATCGCGGGCACTGTCATCATTGGCTTGCTGGTCGCCGTTGCGCTGCTGTCGCTCGTCTGGACGCCGCTGCCGCCGGCGAAGATGCAGATCATCCATAAACTGCAGCCGCCGTTTGCCTTCGGCTTGCTCGGCACGGATCAGTTCGGCCGCGACGTGGCATCGATGCTGATGGCCGGATGCTGGAACTCCCTGTCGATCGCCATCACTGCGGTTGCGATCGGCGGGACGCTCGGCTCGATATCAGGCATTTCCGCAGCGGCTATCCGCGGTCCAGCCGAAGCACTGCTGATGCGCATCTGCGACGTCATCTTCGCCTTGCCGCCGATCCTGTCGGCCATGGTGCTCGGCGCTTTTCTCGGGCCGGGGCGGTTCACCGCAATCACCGCGATCGCCGTCTTCATGATTCCGGTCTTTGCACGGGTGACGCTGGCAACCTCGCTGCAGGCCTGGAGCCGCGATTATGTGACTGCGGCACGCGCGATCGGCAATACGCGCCTGACCATTTCGCTGCGCCATGTGTTGCCGAACATCATCAGCCAGATCATCGTGCATGGGACAATCCAGCTCGGACTGGCGATCCTGACCGAGGCCGGCCTCAGCTTTCTCGGGCTCGGCATGGCGCCGCCGGCGCCGACATGGGGCCGAATGCTTGCGGATGCGCAAACCTATCTGGCATTGGCCCCCTGGCTGGCAGTCCTGCCCGGTCTTGCCATCGCGCTTACCGTGCTCGGCTTCAACATGCTCGGCGACGGCTTGCGCGATCTTCTCGATCCACGCGAGGCGAGCCGCTGATGGCCGAAACCGACCTTTCCATCCGTGAACTCAGGCGACGCTTCGCCGATAAGAGCCTCTCGCCGCTCGAATACTGGCTCTCCCTCGAAGACCATATCGCCGCCTGGGAGCCGTCGATCTCAGCACTCTACCTCTACGACCCGGAGGCGGCGCGCGTGCAGGCGAAAGCTTCGACGGAGCGCTGGGCGAAGGGACGAACGCTCGGCAGGCTCGACGGCATCCCGGCAACGCTGAAGGAACTGATCGCGACGAAGGGCCAGCCGGTGCCGCTCGGCACCAGGGCGGTGGAACTGAAGCCGGCGGAGGCTGACGCGCCGGCTGCCGCGCGGCTGCGCGAGGACGGCGCGGTGATTTTTGCCAAGACCACCTGCCCGGATTACGGCATGCTTTCCTCCGGCCTGTCGAGCTTTCATCCCCTCAGCCGCAATCCCTGGAACATCGCGCAGAATCCCGGCGGATCGAGCGCCGGCGCCGCGGCCGCGGCGGCGGCCGGTTACGGGCCGCTGCACATCGGCACGGATATCGGCGGCTCGGTGCGGCTTCCTGCCGGCTGGACCGGCATCTTCGGCTTCAAGCCGAGCCACGGGCGCATTCCGGCCGATCCCTATTATGTCGGCCGCTGTGTCGGCCCGATGACGCGCACTGTCGAGGACGCCGCTTTTTCCATGGCGACATTGTCACGGCCCGACTGGCGCGACGGCACCAGCCTGCCGCCCAACGATTTCGACTGGATGGATTTCGTTGTCGACATGTCAGGCATGAAAATCGGCCTGATGCTCGATGCCGGCTGCGGGTTTGCTGTCGATGATGAGATTAGGGTCGCGGTCGAATCGGCAGCGAAACGTTTCGAGAAAGCCGGCGCGACCATCGTCTCCGTTCAACCGGTGCTAACGCGCGCGATGCTTGACGGGCTCGACACTTTCTGGCGCGCCCGCCTGTGGAGCGATATCGCAGGGCTCAACGAAGAGCGGCGCGATAGCATCCTACCCTATATCAGAGATTGGGCGAAGGCCGGCGCCGATATTAGCGGCGTCGATGCAGTCAGAGGCTTCAATCAGACGATCGAAATGCGCAGGAGTTGCGGGCGGCTGTTCACCACGGTCGACGCCCTGCTTTCGCCGACCAACCCCATCATCTCCTATCCGGCCGAGTGGGCATCGCCGACCAATGATCCGACGAGACCGTTCGAACATATCGCCTTCACCGTACCGTGGAACATGTCGGAGCAGCCGGCCGCGTCGATCAATTGCGGCTTCTCCCGGTCGGGCATGCCGATCGGGCTGCAGATCGTCGGACCGCGTTTCGACGACATGCGGGTGCTGAGACTGTCGAAAGCTTTCGAGGATTGGACCGGCGGCTTGAGCATCTGGCCGCAGCGGCCGATCACTTAGCCAAACGGGCGGCGATAGCCCGTCGGCCGTTGGTACAGCGAGCCGATGCGCTCGACGGCCGCCTCGAAATTCTCACGCGCCACCGTCATGCTATGGCCGTTGGCGTGGAGAATGGTTTGGGGATCTTCGAAGATGGCGACATGGCCCTTCCAGAATACCAGGTCGCCGCGGCGGATTTCGGAGCGGTCGATCGGTTCGCCGAGTCCGGCCGCCTGCATGTCGGTATCACGCGGCGCCGGTCTGCCCACCATCAGCATCGCCAGCTGGATGAGGCCGGAGCAATCGATGCCAAGGCCGGATCGGCCGCCCCAGAGATAGGGCGTCTCGAGGAAACGGGCGGCGATCGCGACATAATCGGCACCGTCGAGAGCGCCGATCGGCTGCACGTGCCTGGCGAAGATTGCCGTGCCGTCCGGCAGCACGACGTAGCGGTTGCCGCGCACTTCTGCCTCGCCGGTGATGTGAACGCGGCTTCCCATTGACAGAATGGCCTGGTGCGGCTTGCGCAGTTCCGGCTCCGGATAGAGGAAGGTGCGCTGGACGATGACGATGTGGGTCGGCGCCGGCCCGGTTTGCGAGAGCGCCTCTGCCTTGAGATAACCGACATAGCCGTCGGAGGCAGCTTTTACCCAGCACCAGCCGTCGGCACGATCGAAAACGGTCACCTCCTCGCCGAGGAGCAGTTCCGTATCGATGCCGCGGGCAAGTTCCGGCTCAGGGCGCAGGGCAGCGACGGGAACGGCAACACGCGCTGCGGCGCCTTCCTCGAAGCGCGATGCCTCCACCTTGCCCTTGAGCCCCGCTTCCGCGAGATCCGGCCGATAGGCATGCAGGCGGCGGTCGAGCATCATCATTTATGTCCCTTTTAGATCGGTAGGCGCCGGCCCTGATCTCGCACGAGATCGCCGAGCTTTTCCAGGTAAAGCGCACCGCCGACGGTACGTTTGATGATCACATTACGACGGTCGGCATCGTCGCGCACGCGATCAACCAGGCCCATCTCGCCCATCGTATCCAAGGCGCGGGTAATGACCGGCTTGGTGACGTTGAGCGTGGCGGCAAGCCCGCGCACCGTGTGGGGCGGCGGCACGAGGTAAATATGCAGGAGGATCGCCATCTGGCGCAATGTCAAATCGCGGTCGTCATGACGAACCTGGTCGAGCGCCACGCCATGCCAGAGCCCCAGCGCCTGCGAGGCGGTCAGTTCGATCGGCACGGCCCCTCCGGAAATCGTTACGCTAGCGTTTCATTTTCCGGCAGTTGCCGTGGACATGCAAGTGGTGGCGGGAACTGCCGTCCGGCAGGGTGAATAAAATTTTAACGATCGGCCGCCAGGCGCAGTGCGCAACAGAGTCGTCCAAATGCGCCTTAGCATTATCCAGGAGGCGTCAGCGCAGGCTGGTGCGAATATGGTGAAAGAGCGCGCGGATCGCCTGTGCCTCGCCGCCGCCTGGCGAATGTGGCCGTTCGGACGGAGCCCAACCGTAAATATCGAAATGCGCCCAGCTCTTGGTCTTGCTGACGAAGCGCTTGAGGAAAAGCGCGGCGGTGATCGACCCCGCCATGCCGCCGGCCGGGGCATTCGTCAGGTCGGCGAATTTGGCGCGGATGTCCTTTTCATAGCCGGCATAGAGCGGCAGGCGCCAGATCGGATCGTCCGTCTCTAGGCTTGCTTCGGTCAGGTCATGGGCCAGATTGGCATCATCGGTGAAGAAGGGCGGAAGATCCGGACCGAGGGCAACGCGGGCAGCCCCCGTCAGCGTCGCCATGTCGATCAAAAGTTCGGGCTCTTCCTCGTCGGCATAGGCAAGCGCATCGGCCAGGATCAAACGGCCTTCGGCGTCGGTATTGTCGATCTGGACGGTCAGGCCCTTTCGGCTGCGGTAGATGTCGCCGGGGCGGAAGGCATTGGAGGAGATGGCGTTTTCGACGACCGGTACGATGACGCGCAGATCGACCTTCAGCTTGGCGTCCATGATCATCAGGGCCAGTCCCATGACATTTGCCGCGCCGCCCATATCCTTCTTCATCAGCAGCATCGAGGCGGCAGGCTTGATGTCGAGACCGCCGGTATCGAAGCAGACGCCCTTGCCGACGAGCGTTACCTTGCGATGACCCTTCTTGCCCCAGCGCAGCTCAAGAAGACGCGGCGCATCGGCGCTGGCGCGGCCGACGGTGTGAACCAGCGGGAAATTCTGCTTGAGCAGTTCATCGCCCGTGATGACCGATAGTTCCGCCTTGTAATGTCCGGCCAGGGCGCGGAAAGCGGCCTCGAGCTGGTCCGGTCCCATGTCGTTTGTCGGCGTATTGATGAGGTCGCGGGCAAGAAAGACGCCGGCGAGCTGGCGCTTGATGTCGGCGCCGTCGGCGTCGCGGGGGATCATCAAGGTCGCTGCCGACGACTTTTCCGATTTGTAGCGATCGAAACGGTAGCTGCCGAGCCCGAAGCCGAGGGCGAGGCGATTTGCCGTCAGCGGCGCGGTCTCGATGTGCCAGTCGCCGGCGGGCAGCGCACGGGCCAGCCTGCCGGTGATGTAGGGCTGTTCGGACGGGTTGGTCCCCAGGCCGAAAAGCGCACCGCCGAGCTGGCCGTCGGAAGTCGGGATCAGCAAAAGCGAACCACTTTCGGCCTTGTATCCCGCCTTGCGCGCCCAATCGAGCGCAATCGGATCGATCGTGCCGGTCTCGATATGGGCAGGGGTGACGGCAAAGATCGGCAGCGTCGAGCCGCCCTTCGTGTTGAAAGGAGTCGGTCTTTCGATGAACTGATAGGGGGCCATGATTGTCCTTTGGCGGTCGTCAGGAATCGTTCCTTAACGGTCTGTTAGGGTTAACAGACTATTGCTGGAGCGAAGATTGCGTCAAACCTTTCCCTGTTCCGCTTCGAGGTCAGGCGCCGATTTCGGAATCAGGAACGCAACATGCCTGCCTCGCGCATCACCATATCCACCAACCGTATCCTGCGGGGCGCAGCAGCTTCGCTGATCATCCTCGTGCTTGCCGGCTGCTCGACGACGGCCAAGGACCGGATGACGACGGGCTCGGTGCCGAAGCTTACCAAGCCGGTCGAAGAGATGGATGCGACCGAGCTGCGCTCGGCGACGGACCGGATCGGCCAGTCCTATGAAAAGAACCCGCGCGATCCCGTCAATGGCGTCAACTATGCCAACCTGCTGCGCATGAGCGGCCGCGACGCGCAGGCGCTCGCCGTCATGCAGCAGGTGGCGATCGCCAATCCGGGGGACCGCAATGTGCTGGCCGCCTATGGCAAGGCGCAGGCGGCGGCCGGACAGTTCCAGCAGGCGCTCGACACGATCGGCCGCGCCCAGACACCCGATCGTCCCGACTGGAGGCTGATCTCGGCCGAAGGCGCAATCCTGGACCAGATGGGCCGGGCGAGCGAGGCCCGGCAGCGCTACCGCGACGCGCTCGACATTCAGCCGAACGAACCTTCCATCCTTTCCAACCTCGGCATGTCCTATGTGCTGACCGGCGATCTGCGCACGGCCGAAACCTATCTGCGCTCCGCCGCCGGGCAGCCGACCGCCGACAGCCGCGTCCGGCAGAATCTTGCCCTCGTCGTCGGCCTGCAAGGGCGTTTTGCAGAAGCCGAACAGATCGCGCGGCGGGAGCTTTCGCCGCAGCAGGCCGATGCCAACGTGGCCTATCTTAAGGGTATGCTCTCGCAGCAGAATTCCTGGCAGAAGCTCGCTGCCAAGGACAAGGCGCCGGGCGCCGCCGGTGACAGCAACACCAACTGACCTCGTCATTTTGCCGGAGGACCAGCCCTTCTCCGCCTGAGTTACCTGACGCTGAGGCCCGAAAGAATGAGCCGCAGACCAAGACCGCCCATCACCGCACTGGCGGCCCGGTCGATCCAGCCCTTGGCATGGAGATAGAGCCGCCGCGGGTGGCGGGCCGAAAAGGCGAGCGCCACGATCGAATACCAACCCGCCTCCACCGCGAAGACGCCGACCGGCAATGCGACGAGAAGATCGAGCGGCACCGTCCGCGGCAGAAGCGCCGCAAAAAGGCTGGCGTAGACGATGATGGTCTTCGGGTTGCTGAGCTGCGTCAGCAACGCGGTCATGAAGCTGCGCACGGGCGCACGATGGCCATTGACGGCATCGGAAAGCTCGATCGGCTTTGCGGCGCCTCGCCAGATATTGACGGCGATGTAGAGGAGATAAGCACCGCCCGCCACCTTGAGCAGCACATAGAGCCATTCGAATTGCGACAGCAATGCCGTCAGACCGGCGAGCGCCAGACCGGCGAAAACGACGCCGCCGGCACCCATGCCGAATGCGGCCGCAAGTCCATCCAGCCGCGAACGGGAGATGGCGATCCTGGAGACGACGACGAAGCTCGGGCCGGGGCTCATCGCGCCGACGACCAAGGCTGCCATGATGCTGATGAAAATGCCTGCGGAAGACATCGGAACCTCCCCTTCGGAATCGGATAGCGCTGGGGAAAACGGCGGTCACTTCCGTGCTGCCGACCGCCCCATCCCGTTTACCAGCTATGCCAGCGCCGGTCACGCGGGTCGAAGTGGCCCCTGCGGTTCAGAACCTATCCGCCACCTGGATGCCGGCCGGGCCGAGAATGACCGCGATCAGCACCGGCAGGAAGAACAGGATCATCGGCACCGTCAGTTTCGGCGGCAGGGCGGCTGCCTTCTTTTCCGCTTCGTTCATCCGCTCGTCGCGTCCTTCCTGGGCGAGAACGCGCAGCGCCTGCGCAACCGGCGTGCCGTAGCGGTCCGCCTGGATCAGCGCCTGGGCCACCGAACGCACCAGTTCGAGCTGCGTGCGCGCGGCGAGATTATCGAGCGCCACGCGACGATCCGGCAGGAAGGAGAGTTCGGCGGTGGTCAACACCATCTCCTCGGCAAGCGGCGGCGACTGCTCGCCGAGCTCCTCCGACACGCGACGCATCGCCGCCTCCATCGAGATGCCGGATTCGACGCAGATCAGCATCAGGTCCAGCGCATCCGGCCAGGCGCGCTTGATCGAGTGCTGTCGCTTGCTCATGCGATTGGAGATATAGATATTCGGCGCATAAAAGCCGAGATAGGCGATGCCGATGACGGCGAGCATACGTATGGGCATGCCGCGCTCAGCAAGGCCGCCGAGACCGAAGACCCAGAAGGCGGCGAGCGCGAGGAAGAGAAATGGCAGCAGGAAGCGCGCGACGAGAAAGGTATTCAGCGCATTTTCCGAGCGAAAACCCGCGGCACGCAGCTTGTTGACCGTGTTTTCGTCGACAAGCGCCTTGCGCAGATTGAAGCGTTCGACAATCTGGCGGACCGAGCGGTTGTTCTGATTTCTGAGCGAAGCCTTGCCGGCGCCCGGTTCGGTGTTCATGCGGGCGCGTTCGCGGGCGCGGATCTGCTCGCGCTCGGTCGAGACAGCTTTCATGCGCTTGCTGAGATCGCCGCGCTCGAAGAAGGGGATGGCGATCGTGTAGAAAGTCGCGAAGACCGCGATCGCGACGAAAACAGCGATCAGCATGCTCGGATTGGTCAGCGTTGCGGCAAGATCCTGCGACATGGTGCTTCTCTCCCGCTAGATGTCGAAATTGACCATGTTGCGCATGACGAGGATGCCGATCGACATCCAGATCGCCGAGGCGCCCATGATGAAATGGCCGCGCGGATCGGTGAAAAGGACGATCATGTAGTTCGGCGAGGTGAGGTAAACGAGGGTCGCGACGATAAAGGGCAGAGCACCGATGATGACGGCGGACGCCTTGGCTTCCATCGACAGTGCCGAGACCTTGGCCTTCATCTTCCTGCGCTCGCGCAGCACCTTTGACAGGTTGCCGATCGCCTCGGAGAGATTGCCGCCGGCCTGCGACTGGATAGCGATGACGATCGCGAAGAAGTTGACTTCCTGGAGCGGCATCTGGAGCGTCATGCGGGCGCAGGCGTCAGGAATGCTGAGGCCAACTTGCTGGGCTTCGATCACCCGGCGGAATTCGCTCTTCACCGGCTCAGTGCCTTCGGTCGCGATAAGGCGGATCGCATCGTTGAGCGGCAATCCCGATTTGATCGAGCGGGTGATGACATCGAGCGCATTGGGGAACTCGTTGAGGAACTTGTTCTGGCGGCGCTTGATCAGGAAACCGACGACCCAACGCGGCAGGCCGAGTCCGGCCACGAAAGCGATGCCGATCATGACCATCCACGACGCGCCGATGATGAAAGCCATGAACAGCAGCACCGAAGCGAAAATGGCGCTGAAGAGATAGAACTGGGTCAGCGTGATCGTCAGGCCGGCCTGCACCAGCCGCGATTTCATCGACAGCGTCTTCTTGGTCTTTTCGTTCTGGCGCTTTTCTAGATCCTTCAGGTTGTCCTGCACCGATTTGCGCCGCTTCGACATCTCCTGCACCCGGTCGCGGGCAGCCTTGACCTTGGCGCGGTCGACCTCAGCCGATTTGACACGGTTGATGCGGCTTGCCGATTTCTTGTCGGCCTCGATCCGGGAAAACAACAGGGCATAGGCGACCGCCGCAGCGGATACAGCGGCGAGGACGACGATTGCCAGGACTAGCGGATCGAATCCGAACATCACCCTATTCCTTCGATTTCGCTTCCATCGCGTCGAGGGCAGCGGCCAGGCGCTTTTCCTCGTTGAAGTAACGAGCCCGATCCCAGAAATGCGGTTTGCCGACGCCGGTCGACATGTGCCGGCCGATCAGTCGGCCGCCCGCATCCTCGCCCTCGATCTCGTAGCGCATCAGATCCTGGGTGATGATGACGTCGCCTTCCATGCCGATCACCTCGGTAATCTGTGTGATGCGGCGCGAACCGTCGCGCAGGCGCGCCGCCTGGATGATGACGTCGACGGAGGTGGAGATGATCTCGCGGACCGTCTTTGCCGGCAGCGTGAAGCCGCCCATCGCGATCATCGATTCGATACGGCTCAGGCATTCGCGCGGCGTGTTGGCGTGGATCGTGCCCATCGAGCCGTCGTGACCCGTGTTCATCGCCTGCAAGAGGTCGAAGACTTCAGGTCCGCGCACTTCGCCGACGATGATGCGTTCGGGACGCATGCGCAGGCAGTTCTTGACGAGATCGCGCATGGTGATCTCGCCCTCGCCTTCGATATTCGGCGGACGCGTTTCCAAACGCACGACATGAGGCTGCTGCAGCTGCAGTTCGGCCGTGTCCTCGCAGGTGATGACGCGCTCATCCCGGTCGATATAATTGGTAAGGCAGTTCAGGAGGGTCGTTTTACCGGAGCCCGTGCCGCCCGAGATGATGACGTTGCAGCGCACGCGCCCGATGATCTGCAGCACGGTCGCGCCTTCCGGCGTGATCGCGCCGAAACGGACGAGCTGATCGAGCGTCAGCTTGTCCTTCTTGAACTTGCGGATGGTGAGCGCCGGCCCGTCGATCGACAGCGGCGGCGCGATGACGTTGACGCGCGAGCCATCGGGCAGGCGCGCGTCGCAGATCGGGCTCGATTCATCGACGCGACGGCCGACCTGGCTGACAATTCGCTGGCAGATGGACAGAAGCTGCGCATTATCGCGGAAGCGGATTTCCGATTCGATCGTCTTGCCGCCAACTTCGATGAAGGTCTGGCCGGCGCCGTTGACCATGATGTCGGCGATGTCGTCGCGCGCCAGCAGGGGCTCCAGCGGACCGTAGCCCAGAACGTCATTGCAGATATCCTCGAGCAGTTCTTCCTGCTCGGAGATCGACATCGCAAAATTCTTGATGGTGATGATGTCGTTGACGATGTCGCGGATTTCCTCGCGCGCGCTTTCGCCATCGAGCTTGGAAAGCTGCGAGAGATCGATCGTGTCGATCAGCGCGGAAAATACCTGCTGTTTGGTATCATAATATTCGTCGGTGCGAACGGGCCGCTTGCGCTGCGGCGCCTGCATCGGCGGCGGCGTCACCTGCTGGCGCACGGGTTCGCGCTGGGGTTCGACGAGGACGGCAGGAGAAGAAGCCACGGGGGCGGCGGCCGGGGCCGGCGGCGGCGGAGCTATTGCGCCTCCGGCCTTTCCGAAACCTTCGTTTCCGCGTTTTCCAAACATGCCGCTTAATCCGATCTCTTCATTCTACATCTACTTCCGCTTCAGGAGGCCGAGCAGGCCGCCCTTCTTCGCCTTCTTGATGGCGACCCGGCCGGTGACGATGTGCGATATCTGCGAAAAGGTTTCGGCCGTCGGCGACTTCGGATCGACTTCCGAGATCATCCGGCCGCTGTTGGCGGCATTGCCGAAGAGATTGATGTCAAAGGGAATGATCGCGATCGGATCGATCTCCAGCGGCTCACAGAAATCCGACGGCGATATCTCCGGACGTTTCGGCATGCCGACCTGATTGAGGATCAGATGCGGCGGCTTGTCATTCGGCCGCATCTTGCGCAGCGCGTCCAGCATGTTTTTGGTGTTGCGCAGGTTGGCAAGGTCGGGAACCGCGGTGATGACCACCTCGTCGACACTCGCCAAAACCGTGCGAGTCCACTCCGACCACGCGTGCGGAACGTCGAGCACGGTGACGGGCGCGCTGCGCTGCAGGACATCGAGCACCGGCTGGAAAGCCTGGCCATCGAAATCATAGGCGCGGTCGAGCAGCGAGGGTGCGGCAAGCAGGGAAAGGTGTTCTGAGCATTTCGTCAGCAGGCGGTCGAGGAAGACCTCGTCGAGCCGATCGGGCGCAAAGACCGCTTCGGCGATGCCCTGTGCCGGATCCTGATCGAAGTCGATATTGGCCGTGCCATAGGGCAGGTCGAGATCGGCGATGATCGTCTCGGTGGAGAAAAGATTGGAAATACCAAAGGCGCAATTATGCGCAATGGTCGAGGCGCCGGTGCCGCCTTTCGAGCCGATGAAGGCTATGCTGCGGCCGAGCGGCTCGGCTTCCGGATCGACGAAGATCGAGGCCATTGCCGCCAGAATGTCGGGCATGGCAACCGGCTGAACCATATATTCGGAAATGCCGTTGCGGATGAGTTCGCGATAGAGCCCAATATCATTGTAGTAGCCGACGATCACGACCTTGGTCGTCGGATCGCAGACGGCGGCGAGCGGCGCAAGTTCGCCCAGCAGGCTTCCGGAATTGGCTTTGGTCTCGAGGATGATCAGGTTCGGCGTCGGAGCGCCGGCAAACATATTGGCGGCAGCGGCTATGCCGCCGCTGGTGATGCGCATGCTCACCTTCGCCATGCGCCGATCATTGGCGCAGCGTTCCATGACATGCTGCAGGGCCTCGCTTTCGCAAAAAGCGTGAACCGAGATGCGCGGCAACGGCCGCATATTTTCCAGATCCGCCATCCGCACCGCCTCCTCGGCGTGGCGAAGTTCGCTGGGGTTCCTGATTTCGTATTCGATTGCGCTCATCGTCCCGTTCCGCCTCAGAATCCGCTATCGCTGGCATCTTCGATCGTCGTCGACGTCGTCCGGTATTCCTGGATGGCGTTGTTGCGCCGCTGTGCATCGATCGGCGTCATGCCGCGGGGCGCCACCAGGTCCTCCGGATTGGCGATCTGGGCGGCAAGGTTGTTCTGAGAGGCGCAGCCGAAGTTATAGTAGTTCTGGTTGGCGAAATCGTTGGAGATATCCTTCGGCCATTGGCCGCATTGCGTCGTGACCGCGGTCGTGCCGGTAAAGCTCAACCGGATCGGCGCCGCATCGCCGGCACCGGCAGCGGCATAGGACGTATTGATGATTTTCGAGCTTGCGATCCCTCTCGCCGCCAGCTCGGCGCGGACCTGGTTGCGCAGTTGATAGGCTGCTGCGGAATTGGGCGAACCTTCCGGCGACAGGACGTAAACCGGGCCCGAGGCGCGTGATATGTAGTTTGCAGCAAAGCCGCGGATGAGGTCGCGCTGCGCGATGGTCAGGCGGCGGTCGGTCGAGGCGACGGGTATATCCACCGTCTGCTCGGCCTCCGTGACGATGATCGGATGGCGGGCGCGGTAGTCGTCAGGAATCCCGCCTGTCGTCAGTTGGTCATGCGGACCGGCGCATCCGGACAGGATCGCCACCGACATGACGGCCGCGGTAAAAAGCGCCCTGGAGTAACCGAGGCGGTGTGTCGTCGCATTGATATGGGCCATCGCCTGATCTCTGTTCTGTGCCATTGCTGCCGATCGTGCCCCGCTCATTTGTAGATGAACCCGATCGAGCCGTGGAACTGCGCGTCGGCGACGGGCGCCTCGCGGCGGCCATAGACCTTGTTCACACGGTTGAGGAAGAAAGTTGCACCGTCATTCTCAGGGCTGAAATTGTCATCCGGCCGGTTGAGCTGATTACGCGCCACCGGACGCACCAGGTAGGGTGTCGCGATGATCACAAGTTCGGTCTCCTGACGTTCGAAACCTTTCTGGCGGAACAGCGTGCCGAGAAGCGGGATCTTGGAGACGCCGGGCGTGCCGCCCATCGTCTGGGAAACATTGTCGCGGATGAGGCCGGCCAGTGCGATCGAGCCGCCCGAGGGCAGTTCCACCGAAGTCTCCGCCGAACGGCGCTGATAGGTGGCGTTGCCGCTGCCGGCCACCGGCTCGGAGACGTTGGTCTTGATCTCCAGGCTGATGCGCCCGGACGACAGCACGACCGGTTTGAAGGCAAGATTGATACCGTAGTTGAAGGGAACGACAGTGACGTTGCCGTCGTTGTCGGTCGTCGAATACAGCTGCTGGCCGCCGGAATTGAAGGTCGCCGCCTGGCCGGATATCGCCGTCAACGTAGGCTCTGCAAGCGTCCTGACGACCTTGGCCTGCTCCAGGGCGTTAAGATAAGTCGAAATGTCGTATTTGCCGATCGAGCTTTTGAAGAGCGCCGCCAGGCCGCCGCCGACGGTGGCTGTGGCGCTGTCGGCGCTCGGAGCGCCAAGCTGAGCGACCGTCATGCCGGAGGAATTGGAGACGAGGTTGTCGAAGCCGAGCTGCTTCAGCACCTCGCGGCGAACCTCGGCGATCGTCACCTTGAGGGTGACCTGGTCCTCACCCTGGATCTGCAGCAGGTTGACGACCTGCGACGTCTGGCGGCCTTCGGCGAAGAGCGCCACCGAGCTGTCGCCGCCGGTGCCGGATGCCGTCTCGGTTCTCGTCGTCGCTTCGCCGCCCTTCAGGAAGACCTGCGCCAGATCGGCCGCTTGCGTGGCGTCCTGCGGCGTGCGAACGGTGCCGGTCAGCACAATATTGTCGGAGACGATTTCGACCTTGATGTTGGAGTCGGGAATGAAACGGCGGAGATTGGTTTCAAGGCCCGAGACATCGCGCTCGATCTCGATATCGAGATTGACGATCTCCTGCCCGCCGGCGCCGAAGACAAAGATATTCGTCTGGCCGACCTTCTTGCCGAACAGGTAGATGCGCCGCGAAGTGCGGGTCACGGCATCGGCCATGGTCGGGTCGGAGACGAGGATATCATGGGCATCCTCCGGCAGATCGACGACGACGGCCTTGTTGAGCCCGAGCTTCAGCCGGCGATGGGCGTCGGGGCCGGTCTGCGAGATACGCACAAGGCTTTCCGCGGCACGCGCCTCACTGACAGCGAGAAGGGGCCCGAAAGAGGCCGGTGCCATGCCGGTCGCGCCGATTGCCAGCGAAAGGCAGCCTGTCAGGAGAAGCTTGGCGCGCCGCGTTGAATTACCCATTTGCACGTCCTTTACTCCGCCTTCGGCGCCGCGCCGGCATCCGTCACGATGGAGCCCGACTTGATGACCTGAATGATCGCGCTGCCGTTGTCGCCGCTCAGCAGATAGTCCGCCGCACTGGTATCCTGCTCCTGCGCATCGGCGACGGAGCGCAGAGCGAGCGAAAGCCGGTCAGCCATCTGCTGGGCAACGGCGAGAACTTTCGTCTGGTCTGGGGTCAGTTCCAGCGTTGCGGTCGTGCCGACCACGGTCTTCGATCCGTCATCCTTTTCCTGGATCTGCTGGTCGATGGCGAGGACGCGCACATTGCTCAGCACGGTCTCGGTGATGAGCTTGTTGGCCTCGGTGCCCTTGCGGACCATGATGACATCGACGCGATCGTTCGGCAGGATGAAACCACCGGCGCCCGTTGCCACAGATATCTCAGTCGCGACGGCGCGTTTGCCGGCCGGCAACAGCGAGGACAGGATGCGGCTGCTGGAATCGGCGACTTTTTCGGGCCGAATCGGCTCGCCTTCGAAGATCGGCAGACGCACGACGGCGCCCTGCAGGTCCTTGATGGCATCCGGCTTGTCGGCTTCGGTGATGAAGCCTTGAACGACGCCTTCTTTCGGCCAGGCCATCCAATGCACCGTGTCGTCGCCCAGTCTCGCTCCGACCGGCAGATTTTTGCTCGATACGAGGATGTTGACGGTGGGTTCTTTTTCGATGACCGACTGCACCTGCGTGACGACGCCACCGCTGCCGGCCATGCGCATTGCCAGGAGCCCGGCTAGGCCGGCTGCCACCAAGGCGACAGCTAGAATTATAAGGCGGGCCGGTTTCATCGATCATTCCTCAAGGCACGATATGTTCGCCCTGCAGAATGCTCAGGAATTGGTATAATTATGGTTAATGGAATGCTTACATTTTAAGTTAATGGGCATTTAAAATGCCGTTATTTCAAGCTTTCCAGCGCAGCGATGAAGAGCGGCGAGGACGGGAAGGCCATGAAGCCGCCGATCGCGATGGCGATGCCGTAGGGGATCTTCTTGGCGAGCAGCAAAGAGTTGGGCACCGGCAGGCCGATCGCAAGGATGGTATTCGACTGCGCCCTCACCAGCAGGATGAGCAGGGTGATGAGCCCGCCGATAATGGCAACATCGGTCATCAGGAAAAGCAGGGACTCGTTCACGCCGAACCAGAGGGCGGTGGCGCTCAACAGCTTTGCATCTCCACCGCCCATCACGTTGAAGGCAAACAGAGCGAAGCATGCCGTAAAGACGATAGCGCCGGCGGCAAGATGCATGCCGATTGCCTGCAGGCCGAGACCGGAAAGGGGTGCGAGAATGAAGAAAGAGGCGATGAGGATCAGGGAAACACGGTTCGGGATCGTCATGGTGAACAGATCCGAGAAGGCCGCGAAGGCTAGGCAGAGTGGCAATATCACAAAGACTGCGGCTGTGATCATGCTTAAACCCGATCTGACATGATGCGAAAAGGCTCACGGCCGTTCAGCCTGTGAGCCCGCTCGATGTATCAACCAACCAAAAGGCCGTTATTATGCGGGTGCCGTTGGGCGGCACTCGGTCTCAGCCGCCGCTCGCAGTTTCGGCATTGCCCATCTTGGTGCTCAAGCCGTTGAACGTGTTGCCGATCTTCTGGCCGAGGGTCGTCGCGCCGGCGATGAGTGCTACGGAAATGAGGGCTGCGATCAGGCCGTATTCGATTGCGGTCGCGCCGGATTCGTCCTTCAGAAAACGGCTAAAAAGCTTGGTCATGGGTACTCCTAACTCCAGTTGATGTTCAGCACGTCCGCCAACTGTTGCCGTTGATCGGATGACAGCAATCTAATGAATGGGCGTTTCCATCGGCTTAAGAAAAAGAGTTAACAGTATGTGAAAGCCGCCGGAGGCTCTTGTATGGTAAGCTTTACGCTATTCATTTCGCTCAACATTTAATGATTTTCAGAGGTTAACGAGGGGATTCATCCAGCAATAGCACAGGCGCCGTATCGAGCCGCAATGACGCCGGCCGGATCTCGTGCCAAATCAGATCATCCCGTCTCACCGCGAAACAGCGTGGTGGGTTTAAAGCTTCATTCACCATTTTTTCCCATTCTATGCGCCTGTTGCGCTGTGATCGTGAAAGAGGACCAAATGTCATCGAGCGGCAAAACCATTTTCTTTGCCGGCATGATCGCCGTTTCCGGTATTTCGGGAGTTTCCTCGGCCGCAGATGATGACATGCTGCGCGTCTATATGGATCATGCGCGCGTCTTGAAGCTCGACCGCCCCGTCAGCAAGGTCATCGTCGGCAATGCCCAGGTCGCAGACGCGACCGTGGCCGATGCCAAGACCATCGTGCTGACAGGGCGCAGCTTCGGCACCACCAATCTGGTTCTTCTGGATGCCGACGGTAACGCGATCCTGGACGAGCGCATCCTTGTGTCGATAGACGAGGGCAACACGGTGCGCGTCTACCGGCAGACCGAGCGCTCCGTGCTGTCCTGCACACCCAATTGCGAGCAGCATGCGCAGCAAGCGGCCGCCGGCGCCACATCACCCTGATCGGCCCGGCTTGGATCTTCTGCCATTCGTTAAAATCGTCGTATCGGCCTGAAACGGAAAATCAACGAACGGACCCTAGTGTGGCAGGCAGAGATGTCGCTCGGGTCCAGGCAATGACGGTAGTTGATCAGAAGACGGATAGGGAGCGCGCCTTCGCGCCGTACCGTTTCTCCATGTTTCGCTCTGTCGCCCGCTCGCGCGATGGCGCAGCGGCGATCGAATTTGCCTTGCTTGCCATCCCATACTTCCTGGTGATCTTCGCGATCCTTGAAACCTTCATCGCCTTCGCCGCCGAAGAACTCGTCTCCAACGCCGTCGATACGATGAGCCGCCGGATGCGGACCGGGCAGATCACTTACAATCTCGGCCGTACGACCGATATGAGCCAGACGCAATTCCGCCAGGCGTTCTGCAACGAGATCTCGATCCTGATCAACTGCTCGACCAGCGAAGCCGCCACGCCGAGCAAGCTTTACGTGGATGTGCAGACGTTCAGCTCCTTCTCGGCCATTCCGACGACGATCCCCAAAGTTTCCAGTGATCGATATGCCGACATCAACACCGCGGCCTTCAAATATACGCCTGGCGGTGCCGGCACAATCAACATGCTGCGCGCCTACTATCGATGGGAAATCATCACGGATCTGGTCCGGCCCTATATCACGACGATCCGTCCGTCCGACGGTTCGATGCCGACGCAATATCTGATTATCGCCACCTCGGTCTTCCAGAACGAGCAGTATCCATAATGGCGTTGCGCAACCCGTTCTCCAGACTGGTACAGCAGGCGCGTCGGCTGGCGCGAGAGCGCAAGGGCGCCGGAGCGATCGAATTCGCGATCCTCTTTCCCGTGCTCATCATGCTCTACATCGGCGCTTTCGAGATCACGATCGGCCTCAGCGTCAGCAAGCGCGCGACACGAGCCGCTGGTGCGATCGCCGACCTCGTCACCCAGCAGCAATCCGTCACGAAGAGCGCGCTTGCGCAAATGCCATCGGTGGCAACCGGGATGTTCGTACCTTACAACACGACATCGCTGACACTGAAAATCACCGGAATTTCAATCGACGCCAGTGCCAATGCGAAAGTGCTCTGGTCCTGGGCCCAGGATGGCACGACGCCTTACGCCAAGAATGTGACGGTGAGCGACGTGCCGGCCGACATGAAGACGGCAAATAGCTTCCTCGTTCGGACCGAACTCAGCATCCCCTATAGGATGTTCCTGTTCGCGCCGAACTTCATGCCGGATGGGATGCGCACGATCACCATCAGCCGCAGTTTCTTCTACCGCCAGCGGCAAGGCGACTCGATACCCTGCGGCGACTGCTGACCCCTTCCCCATCTCGAATTTGCCAAGCCAGACGCGGCGCTATATGCGTGGGCTTCAGCCTCCGACGGTCCGGAGGCCGGCGATCGGTCCTTTCGGGGGTAAAATGGCGCGCGCCTTTCTTTTCGTTCTCGATTCCTTCGGCGTCGGTGGGGCGCCTGATGCGGCAGCCTATGGCGACGAGGGCGCCGACACACTCGGCCATATTGCCGAATTCTGCGCGGCCGGTGCCGGAGACCGCGCCGGGCTGCGCAGCGGGCCGCTTTCCCTGCCGAACATGTCGGAACTCGGGCTTCTGCACATCGCCCGGGCGGCCTCCGGCCAATTTCCGGCCGGCATGCCCCTGCCGGAAAAGGTCTACGGCATTTATGGCGCGGCCAGCGAAATCTCCCGCGGCAAGGACACGCCATCGGGCCATTGGGAGATCGCGGGGACACCTGTCAGTTTCGATTGGGGATATTTTCCGACGGAAGGCGATGCCTTTCCCCCGGAGCTGATCGATGCATTATGCCGGGAGGGCGACATTCCCGGCATTCTCGGTAATTGCCACGCCTCGGGAACGGAAATCATCTCCAGGCTCGGCGAAGAACATATCCGCACCGGCAAGCCGATCTGCTATACGTCCTCGGATTCGGTCTTTCAGGTCGCGGCGCACGAAGCGCATTTCGGCCTGGACCGGCTGCTTGCCTTCTGCCGCACGGCTCGCGCCCTTCTCGATTCCTACAATATCGGCCGCGTCATCGCCCGGCCCTTCATCGGCCAATCCGCCTCCACCTTCCAGCGCACCGGAAACCGGCGCGACTTTTCCGTTCTGCCGCCGGAGCCGACGCTGCTCGACCGGCTGGTCGAGGACAACAGGCACGTACATGCCGTGGGAAAGATCGGCGACATCTTCGCCCATCAAGGCATTTCCAGGGTCATTAAGGCCACCGGCAACGAGGCGCTAATGGATGCGTCGCTCTCGGCAATCGACGCAGCCGAGGACGGCGATCTCGTCTTCACCAATTTTGTCGATTTCGACATGATCTACGGCCATCGTCGCGACGTGCCCGGTTATGCGGCAGCGCTCGAAGCCTTCGATGCCCGTCTGCCTGAGGTCCACAAAAAGTTGAAACCCGGCGACCTCGTCGTGCTGACCGCCGACCATGGCTGCGACCCCACCTGGCGCGGCACGGATCATACGCGCGAGCGCGTGCCGATCATTGCCTACGGCCCCGGCATCCGGTCGCGTTCCATCGGCGTTCGCCGCACCTATGCCGATATCGGCGAAAGCATTGCGCGCCATCTCGGCATCCCGAGCGGAGCGCATGGAAGGAGTTTTCTGTGACATTGCATTTGAAGAAGGTCGAGCTGCACTGCCATCTAGAAGGCGCGGCTCCGCCTGAATTGACCGAAGCGCAGGCGCGCAAATACGGCGTCGACATCAGCAACGAGCTCCGCGACGGCGCCTATGTCTGGCACGATTTCGCCAGTTTTCTGGAATGTTACGACAAGGTGTCGGAGGTCTACAGGACGGAGGATGATTATGCGCTTCTGACCGAAACCTATCTCGACGAACTTGCCGGCATCAATACGATCTACAGCGAGCTCATCGTGTCGCCGGACCATGGCAAGCGCATCGGGCTCGGCGCAGACGCCTATATATCAGGCGTCTGTGAAGGCATCCGGCGAGCCAAGGCCAAAAGCGGCATCGAGGCTCGGCTGATCGTCACCGGGGAACGGCACTTCGGTCCTGAAAGCGTGATCGGTGCGGCGGAATATGCGGCAAAAGCTGGCAACCCTTTGATATCAGGCTTCAATCTCGCCGGCGAGGAGCGCATGGGCCGTGTGGCCGATTATATCAGAGCTTTCGACATCGCCCGCGATGCCGGCCTGGGATTGACCATCCATGCCGGCGAAGTCTGCGGCGCCTTCAGCGTTGCCGACGCGCTCGATGCCGTGCGGCCCACGCGCATCGGCCATGGCGTGCGCGCCATAGAGGATACCGATCTGGTGAAGCGGCTTGCCGATCTCGGTACCGTGCTCGAAGTCTGCCCGGGCTCCAACATCGCACTCAGGGTCTTTCCCGACTTCACCTCGCATCCGCTGCGGCGCTTGAAGGAAGCGGGTGTGCGGGTGACGATCAGCTCGGACGACCCGCCTTTCTTCCATACCTCGCTCAAGCGGGAATACGAGCTTGCCGCTGAAGCCTTCGGCTTCGACGATACGGAGATCAACGCCATGACGCGCACTGCAATCGAGGCTGCCTTCGTCGACGATGAGACGCGCAAGGCGCTGCTTGCCCGCCTTTAAGGCGAGAGGCTGGGGAAGACCGACGCAAATTCGGCTCCACTCTTGCGGTCGAGCCGATTTCCGTGAAAGAAACATTCGATAGAAAGAATGAAAGGCTTCCCCATGGACGGCGTCACGGTCATCGATCACCCGCTTGTGCAGCACAAGCTCACCATCATGCGGCGCAAGGAGACATCGACGGGAAGTTTCCGACGCCTGCTGCGCGAAATCTCCACGCTGCTCTGTTACGAGGTCACCCGCGATCTGGAATTGACGATGGCGACGATCGAGACGCCGCTGCAAACGATGGACTCGCCGATCCTCGAGGGCAAGAAGCTGGTCTTCGCCTCGATCCTGCGCGCCGGCAACGGGCTGCTCGAAGGCATGCTCGATCTCGTGCCTTCCGCCCGCGTCTCGCATATCGGCGTCTATCGCGATCACGAGACGCTGCAGCCGGTCGAATATTACTTCAAGGCGCCCGAGGACGTGGCTGAGCGCCTGATCATCGTCGTCGATCCTATGCTGGCGACCGGCAATTCCTCGATTGCGGCGATCGACAAGCTCAAGGAACGCGGCGCCCACAATATCCGCTTCCTCTGCCTTCTCGCCGCCCCGGAAGGCATCCGCAACTTCCGCGCTGCGCATCCGGATGTTCCGGTCTTCACCGCGGCGATCGACAGCCACCTCAACGAGAAGGGTTACATCATGCCCGGCCTTGGCGATGCCGGCGACCGCATGTACGGCACCAAATAATTTCAGCCTTCCTTTACCAAATCGAAAGGCTTTATGGCCCGGACGGTTCGCTCCGGGCCTTTTTGTTATCGATATTAGCAACTTATCAGGATTTGAGGCTTAGCAAGCTGGAAGCATGAGGCCCTGCATGAAGCGGGGTTTATACAGGAAGGATTTCTGTTTCATGCTCGTGCGTACCGTCATATTCGCCAGCATCGCCGCGGTGCTGGCCACACAGGTACCTTCTCTCGTTGGAAGCGACAGCCAGCAACCTGCCGACGTTCTCTCCGCCAATTACGTATCTGCCGACGCCCGCCAGTCCGCGGCACCGGTGCCCGCTTCCGGCAATAGTACGATCCGCCTGCAGGCGGATGCGCAGGGCCACTATACCGGCAGCTTCAAGATCAACGGCAAGCCTGTGCTAGGGCTGATCGATACCGGCGCCACCTACGTCGCCCTCAACGAGACACTCGCCCGCCGGCTCGGCTATACCGCAAACCAGCTCGACTTCCGCTATGGTGTCAACACGGCAAACGGGCAGACGAAGGCCGCGCATTTGACCCTCGATCGGGTCGAAATCGGCGGCATCCGCGTCCGGAATGTCGAGGCGTTCGTGCTCAGGGACGACGCGCTCACGACCACCCTGGTCGGCATGAGCTTTCTGCAGAAACTCGCCTCCTATTCCGTCGCCGACGGCTCGCTCAGCCTCAAACAGTAAACCGCATCAGACCCGGCCTGCAATGACGGGGGCCAGTTCCGGCCTGTCGTCAGCAATCCGATAATGCACGGCAAGGGCCGCAGCAGCTTTTCCCGCCGCGGCTTCGTCGGCAGCGTGGACGATAGCGATCGGATCGCCCGCATTGACTTGGGTGCCAAGCGGCAAGAGGCCGGAGAAGCCGACACGGTGATCGATCCGATCTGCCGGATGCCGGCGGCCGCCGCCGAGATCGATAACGCTGATGCCGATACCGCGCGCGTCGCAGGCGGCGAGCCAGCCCGATCGGGCGGCCGGGACTTCTTTTTCGACCGGCGCCCTGGCCAGGTATCTTTCCGAATTCTCGACGAGATCGGCCGGTCCGCCGAGCATGGATACCATACGCCCGAAGCTTTCGGCCGCCTCGCCCGATGACAACGCTCGGCGCGCCATCCCATTGGCTTCTTCAGGGGAGGCGGAAATGCCCGATTTCACCAGCATCTCGGCGGCGAAGGCAAAAACCACGGTCTCAAGCCGCGTGCCGCTCTTCCTGCCCGCCAGGAACTCCAAACAGTTGCGCATCTCCACCGCATTGCCGGCGCAATCGGCGAGCGGCTCGTTCATGTCAGTGATCAGGGCGGAGGTCTTCACGCCGGCTCCGTTGGCCACCTCGACCAAGGAACGCGCCAGCATCTCCGCCTGACGGCGGTCAGCCATGAAGGCGCCGTTGCCGAGCTTGACATCGAGCACCAGCGTCTCAAGCCCGGCCGCGAGCTTCTTCGACAGGATGGAGGCAGTGATGAGCGGAATGGAATCGACGGTGGCGGTCACATCGCGCACGGCATAGAGCCTGCCGTCGGCAGGCGCCAAGGTTCCGGTCTGGCCTATGATGGCGCATCCCGCCTCCTTCACCACCTTGCCGAAGAGCTCCGCATCAGGGGTGATCGCATAGCCGGGAATGGATTCGAGCTTATCCAGCGTGCCGCCGGTATGGCCGAGGCCGCGCCCTGAAATCATCGGGACGGCGAGGCCGCAGGCAGCGGCGATCGGCGCCAGCATCAGCGAGACATTATCGCCGACGCCACCGGTCGAATGTTTGTCGGCGATCGGACGGTCGATGCCAGCCCATTGCAGCCTGTCGCCGGAATTGGCCATCGCCAGCGTCAGCGCCACGATTTCCTTGCGTGACATGCCTTTGAACCAGACGGCCATGGCGAAGGCGCCGATCTGGCCGTCGGACAGCTGCCCGGCGGCGAGTGCCGCGATGAAGGAGCTGATATCGGCGGCGTCGAGTTCCTCGCCATCGCGTTTACGCCGGATGATCTCCTGCGGAATCATCTCAATAGCTCGACGCCGCAGCCGCTGCCGGCTGCGCTCCACTCAGAACCGCCAGGATGTCGTCGAGCAGGCCGGAAGCGCCGAAGCGGAAGGTCGAGGGCATAGCCCAGTCCGGCGCCATAATGGTTTCAGCAAGGCTGAGATAGAGCGCCGCATCCGCCACCGAACCGATGCCGCCAGCCGGCTTGAAGCCGACCTTGCGTCCGCTCTCACGAATGGCCCGGATCATGATGTCGGCGGCTTCGAGCGTCGCGTTGACGGCGACCTTGCCGGTGGAGGTCTTGATGAAATCAGCGCCGGCTTCAATAGCCAGTTCGGAGGCACGGCGGATCAAGGCCGCATCCTTCAACTCGCCGGTCTCGATGATCACCTTCAGCAGGACGGGGCCGGCGCATTCGGCGCGCACCGCCTTGACCATGTCAGTCACCGCCTTCTCATTGCCTGATATGAGCTTGCGGTAGGGGATGACCAAATCGATCTCATCTGCGCCGTCGGCAATCGCCTCACGGGTTTCGGCGGCGACATCGGCCACTTCCATATCGCCTGCTGGGAAATTGACGACCGTTGCGATCCGCACGGCATGGCCGGCGCCGAGAATGTTGCGGGCATGGGCGACGAAACGCGGCCAGATGCAGATCGCGGCACTGTTACCGTAGGGCGTCTGCGCGCGGGCGCAGAGCGTATCGATCTGCGCCTCGGTGCAATCGTCCTTCAGATTGGTGAGGTCGAGAAGGGAAAGGGCGACCGCCGCCGTTTCCCGGATTGAATGGCTATTCATTTTCGCTTTCTCCCGCAATCATCTCTTTCAATATGGCGGCGAGACGGGCGCCGCCGACGGGCGCCATGTCCTTGGTTTCTTCATGGCTGAGCTCATTGCCGGTCATGCCTGCTCCATAGTTGGTGATAACGGAAGCGGCCGCAACCCTCAGACCCAGCATTCTTGCGATGATCACCTCCGGCACCGTCGACATGCCGACGGCATCGGCGCCGAGGATGCGCGCCATGCGGATTTCGGCCGGCGTTTCGAAGCTCGGACCGGAAAACCACATATAGACGCCCTGCCCCAGCTCGATCTTGAGTTTTGCCGCCGCCTTCCGCATCGCCGCGGCGAGGCCGGCGTCATAGGCATTGGTCATGCCGACGAAGCGATGGTCGCTTTCCTCGCCGATCAGCGGGTTCATGCCGGAATAGTTGATGTGATCGGTAATCTGCATCACCGAACCAGGCGGCATGTCGTCGCGCAGCGATCCGGCCGAATTGGTCAGGATCAGCGCCTCGACGCCGAGCGCCTTCAAGACCTCGATCGGCAGGCGCATGGCGTTGGCATCGCCCTTCTCATAATAATGCACGCGGCCGGAAAGCATGATGACCGGCTTTCCACCGAGGCGGCCGGCGACGACTTCGCCGGCGTGGCCGGAGACGGCGCTGACGGGAAAGCCCGGCAGATCGCGATAGGGAATACGGACGGCGCCTTCCAACTGGCCAACGAGGGGGCTGAGACCAGAGCCGAGCACGATGCCATGGCGCGGCTTGATCGCGCCGAGCAATGCGGCGAGCAGGTCGACCGTCGTCCTCATCCGAGTTCCGTCTCGAAGCTGAAGGGAAGAAGCTCTTCCATTGTCATGGTCTTCTTCACGCCCGCCTCATCGCAGAGATAGATCTTTGTGTCCTTGGCGGCGAATTCGGAGATCTTCTGGCGGCAGCCGCCGCAGGGCGGGCAGAGTGGCAGCTTCTGGGCGATCACGGCCATTTCGACGATCTTCCTGGCGCCACCCATGATCATGGCGCTGATCGCGGTCGGCTCGGCGCACCATCCTTGCGGGAAGGAGAGGTTTTCGATGTTGGCGCCGGTATAGACCTTGCCGTCCTCGGCGCGGATCGCCGCACCGACCGGGAATTTCGAATAGGGCGCATGAGCAAAGGCCATGGCGCCGCGAGCGGCCTCGAACAGGTCGTGGGACATGATCAACGCTCCTTCGTATAGGGCACGCCGCCGGCCTTCGGCGGGATTGCGACGCCGATGAAGCCGGCAAGCAGGATGCAGGTCAGGATATAGGGCAGCGCCTGGAAAACCTGGACCGGCACCTCACCGACCAATGGTACCTGCTTGCCCTGCATGAAGTTCGCCAAAGCATCGAGGAAGCCGAAGAGCAGACAGGCAAACATCACCGGTACCGGCTTCCACTTGGCGAAGACCAGCGCCGCCAGCGCGATATAACCCTTGCCGGCCGACATGTCCTTGATGAAGGCGGCGGACTGGGCGATCGCCAGATATGTGCCGGAAAAGCCGCAGAGGATGCCGGCGCACATGACGGCCCGGTAGCGCAGCCAGGCAACCGAAATGCCTGCCGTATCGACTGCGCCCGGATTTTCGCCGACGGCGCGCAGCCGGAGGCCGAAACGCGTGCGGTAAAGCACCCACCAGGAGAAGGGCACGGCGAGGAAGGCAAGATAGGTGAGGATATTGTTGCCCGATATCACGCTTGCATAGAGCGGACCGATGATCGGTATGTCGTGGACGGCATTGGCGCCCGGCAGGATGATCGGCGCGAAGCGGGCCTCAGGCGCCAGCTGCGGCGTGCGGCCGCCCTGGCCGAACCAGGCTTGGCCGAGCACGATGGTAATGCCGGCGATGAAGAAGTTGATCGCCACACCCGAGACGATTTGGTTGCCGCGGTTGGTGATCGAGGCGAAGCCATGCACCAGGCTGAGCGCCACCGAGCAGACGACGCCCGCGCCGAGCCCTAGCCAGGCCGAACCAGTGAGATTGGCCACGCAGGCGGCGGCGAAGGCCGAGCCCAGCATCTTGCCTTCCAGGCCGATATCGAAGATGCCGGCGCGCTCCGAAAACAGTCCTGCGAGCGCAGTAAAGATCAGCGGAATAGACAGCCTGACCGTCGAGCTCAGGACGTTGATGAAGATGTCGTAGTAATCCATCGTCCGCTCCTCAGGCTCGTTTGAATTGCTGGTAAATGTGCACCATTGCCGGCCGGAACATGTATTCCAGCGCGCCGGCAAAGAGGATCACCAGTCCCTGAATGACCAGGATCATTTCGCGGGTGATATTCGGCATCTCGAAAGAGATCCAGTCGCCGCCCTGGTAAAGGGTGCCGAAAAGGATTGCGGAAAAGATGATGCCGAGCGGATGGTTGCGGCCCATCAGCGACACTGCAATACCGACGAAGCCGGCGCCACCGACGAATTCAACCTGCAGACGGGCGGAAGAGCCCATGACGGGATTGAGCGCCATCATGCCGGCGAGCGCGCCTGAAATCAGCATGGCGATGATGACGATGCGTGCATAGGGTATGCCGGCATAGGCAGCGGCCGTCGAGCTCACGCCGAGTGTACGCATCTCAAAGCCGAGCTTAGTGCGCCAGATGAGGATCCAGACAAACCAGGCGGCAAGGAGGGCGATGATGAAGGAGACGTTGAAGGGCGCTGCACCCAATTTGGCTCCGAAGATGCTCATGATCCAGCCAAGCTTCGGAAGCTGCCCACCCTCGAGGAAGGTACGGGTTTCCGGCGCCATCTTGCCCGGCACGATCAGCACGTGCACCAGCAGATAGACCATGAGAGCGGCTGCGATGTAATTGAACATGATCGTCGTGATAACGATATGGCTGCCGCGTTTGGCCTGCAGGAAAGCGGGAATGAAGGCCCAGGCCGCACCGAATATCCCGGCGCCGACAATGGCGATCGGCATCGTCACATACCAGGGCACGTAATTGTCGAGCGCAAGCGCTACCAGCGCACAGCCGAGACCGCCAATATAGGCCTGACCTTCGGAGCCGATGTTAAAGAGACCGGCGTGGATGGCGACTGCTACGGAAAGGCCAGTGAAGATGAAACTCGTTGCATAGTAGAGTGTGAAGCCTATGCCTTCGCCGCTGCCGAAGGCACCCTCGATCAGCAGCGAAAGAGCGGCAAGCGGGCTTTCGCCGATCAGCCAGACGACGAAACCCGAGATCAAGAAGGCAACGACGAGGTTTAAAAGCGGGATCAGACCGTAATTGATCCATCTCGGAAGCGGAACGGAAGCAGTGCTCATAAAGGCCTCACGCGGCAATGCCGGCCATCATCAGGCCGAGGGTCTGTTCACCGGCATCGGGCGTCTTCTCACCGACGACATGGCCGGCGAACATGACAAGGATACGGTCGGAAAGGGCGCGGATCTCATCGAGCTCGACGGAGACGAGCAGGATCGCCTTGCCCGCGTCGCGCATCTCGATGATCCGGCGGTGAATGAATTCGATGGCGCCGATATCGACGCCGCGCGTCGGCTGGCCGATGATCAGCATCTTCGGATCGCGTTCGATCTCGCGGGCGACGACGATCTTCTGCTGGTTGCCGCCGGAGAAATTGGCCGTCTTCAGCCGTGGGTTCGGCGGGCGGATGTCGTATTTTTCGATCTTCTCCATCGCATCCTTGCGGATCGCTTCGAGATCGAGCAGCGGCCCTTTGCTGTAGCCCGGACGGCGGTGATAGCCGAGGACGGAGTTTTCATATTCCTCGAATTTCAGCACCAGTCCCATATGGTGCCGGTCCTCGGGAATATGGGCAAGCCCGAGATCGCGCAGGCGGGCGGGATCGGCCTTGTCGATCGTCTGACCGTCGAGAAGGATTTCGCCGGAGACAGGTTTCCGGATGCCGGCGATCGCCTCCAGCAATTCGGACTGGCCGTTGCCGGCAACACCGGCGATGCCGACGATCTCGCCGGCGCGCACCTCGAAGGAGACGTTATCGACCATGGTGACGCCGCGATTGTCCTTGACCGTCAGGTTGCGGACGGAGAGTACGGCGGCGCCCGGATTGGCTTCGCCCTTCTGCACGCGCAGCAGCACACGACGGCCGACCATCAACTCGGCAAGCTCCTCCACCGTCGTTTCCGCCGTCTTGCGAGTGGCGACCATCTCGCCGCGGCGCATGACTGAGACCGTATCGGTGATCGCCATGATCTCGCGCAGCTTATGGGTGATGAGGATGATCGTCTTGCCCTGGTCGCGCAGCACCTTGAGGATGCGGAAGAGGTGGTCGGCTTCAGCCGGCGTCAGCACGCCCGTGGGCTCGTCGAGGATCAAGATCTCGGCGCCGCGATACATGGCTTTCAGGATTTCGACGCGTTGCTGCAGGCCGACCGGGAGCTCTTCAATCAGTGCGTCCGGATCGACCTCGAGACCGTATTCGGTTTCCAGCCGCTTGAGCTCGGCGCGGGCCGATGCGACGCCTCTCGCCAGCAGCGATCCGCCTTCGGCGCCGAGCATGACGTTCTCGAGCACGGTGAAATTATCGACCAGCATGAAATGCTGGTGCACCATGCCGATGCCGGCGGCGATGGCCGCCTGGCTGTCACGGATGGTGACCGGATTGCCATTGACGCGGATCTCGCCGCTGTCGGCGTGGTAGAAACCATAGATGATCGACATCAGCGTCGATTTGCCGGCGCCGTTTTCACCGATGATGCCGTGGATCGTCCCCTTGGCAACGGTGAGATTGATGTCCTTGTTGGCATGGACGGCACCGAATTTCTTATCGATGCCGACAAGCTCGATAGCGGGCTTATCTGTCACTGCAGGCTCCAAATAAGAAAAGGGCGTATGGCGAAAATCCCCTCCGCCATACGCCCGATCTCGATATTACATCAGGGCGCTGATCACTTCGGGCAAGCGTTGTCCGATGTGTAATCGTGAACCTTGACAGTTCCGGCGATGATATCGGCCTTGGCCTTGTCGACGGCGGCCTGCATTTCCGGCGTGATCAGCGACTTGTTGTTGTCGTCGATCGCGGCGCCAACACCATCTTCCTTGACGCCGAGGGCCTGAACGCCAGCGGTGAACTTGTCGTTCTTGGTATCGGTGTAGGCGTTGTAGACGGCGAGGTCGACGCGCTTGACCATCGAGGTCAGGACCGAGCCCGGATGAAGATGGTTCTGGTTGGAGTCGACGCCGATCGACAGCTTCTTGTTGTCGGCGGCGGTCTGCAGAACACCAAGGCCGGTGGCGCCGGCTGCCGCGTAAATAACATCCGCGCCCTGGTCGATCTGGTTCTTGGTGAGCTCACCGCCACGAACCGGGTCATTCCAGGCAGCACCGGTGGTGCCGGTCATGTTCTGGAACACCTCGATATCGGCCTTGGCGGCGCGCGCGCCTTGCTCATAGCCGCATTCGAATTTGCGGATCAGCGGAATGTCCATGCCGCCGACGAAGCCGACCTTGCCGGTTTTGGAGGCCATGCCGGCGAGAATGCCGACGAGGTAGGAGCCTTCTTCTTCCTTGTAGACGACCGAGCGGACGTTCGGCTTGTCGACGACTGAGTCGACGATGATGAATTTGGTATCCGGGAATTCGGCTGCGACCTTCTCGATGGCCGAAGTCCAGGCGAAGGAAACGGCGACCACCGGATTGAAACCGCGGCTTGCGAAGTTACGGATGGCCTGTTCGCCCTGCGTGTCGCCGGTCGGCTCGAAATCGCGATAGGCGATGCCGGTCTCGGCCTTGAACTTCTCGGCGCCGTTATAGGCCGCTTCGTTGAAAGACTTATCGAACTTCCCGCCGGTGCCGTAAACCAGCGCCGGCTTGACATCGGCGGCAAGCGCCGTCGTCGACATGGCAGCCACGGCAAGGAGAGTGAGAAGGGATTTTTTCATTGTGCAGCCCTGTTGTTGCTATTCATTAGGGGTCCTCCCGCAAGCCCTTTTGGGCATGTCTGCGGAACCACCGACCTCCCCCCGGAGGCCTGGCTGCGCGCATCCTTGCATGGCTCACAGAAAAATTCACCAGAAATTTTTCAGGCGGTAAAGATTTGCAGCGATTGCTGAAAATCAGTTCTCTCGGGCTGATTTTTGGACATTTCCGCTGCCGGGATGCAAAATTTCCCGGCAATCCGACAGCCATGTCGGGGTCACGGAAAGACCGGCGGCGACCGAATCTTCGGCCGAGCCGCAGCGGCAAGACCAGCTTGCCTATGCCGTGAAACGGCCGGCCACCGGCGCCTTCTTGTAGCCGACCATCCAAAGAAGCAGCGCGATCACCAGAAAAACCGCAAAGGCCGGCTGGAGCATCAGCCACTGAAAGATGAAGGCATAGAAGCGCGGGTGGATATAGTAGGAAAGCGCGGATTGAAGCGACGTCAGTGTGTCCGGGCTCACATCCTGCCAGGCATCCGACATCGGCGTCATGATCACGGCGGAGGCGGCAACCGATTGGATCGAATCGATGGTCCCGGCAATAACGGCTGCCGCAAGTGCGACAAGACTCGCCAGACGCAACAGGAAACGCATCAATCCCTCCGACGCTTCGATATGCCGGACAATTCCGGCGAGCCCGCGCCATTCTCCACCTTGAGAATTACATAGTCATCGCTGAGGTGAAGCACAATGGGATGGGCCGAGCGGAGTTTTATCGGAAGAAGTCAAAAAACTGTTAGATTTGGGTTGATCGGCAAAAATTCATCGGTATATATCGCGCCGTTCCGACGATTTGCTCCTATCCGGGCGCGAACGCCAAAGGACAGGTGGCCGAGTGGTTTAAGGCGCACGCCTGGAACGCGTGTGTACGTGAAAGCGTACCGAGGGTTCGAATCCCTCTCTGTCCGCCATTTTTCGTTAATAACCGTTGCTGCTTTCTCTTTAGCAGGCCGTCAAGTCTCGCGAGAATCCAATTGCATGCGGTAGCAGCCGAAACTGCGTGCCCGCCGACATCCACCGCGATGAACGACCCGTAGCTGGGCGTCGGAAGAGACCCATTCCCTCCCAACCACGGTCTGAATGGACACCAGACCGGAAGTTGGCAGGCACTTGAGCAGCCGAACCTATTTAGCTGTAAGGTCGCTGATGCTGCCGACGAAGGGATCAGCGTGACGATAGCCAGACTCTATTCGAATATCTCCGAGACATTTGTCGCTGGGACTGTCCCCCCTTGAGGTCCTCCTTCGGACATCTGAAATTTGTGAGCCAGAACCGTGGAGGCATAGCAGATTCCAAATGTCTGCATGCTTTGCGAAACAATAAGGAGCGCCAATGTAATGAGGCTTATTTTACCACTCTGAAAGACAGCATCCGCTTCGTATGACATCGACGCCGCTATGGCTATCAATAGAAACGAAACAATGGGAGGAAGAATCATCCCCGCAAACAGGCGAAAAGGTTGGAAGGAAATTACGCCGCCCCCCGGCAAAGGCCTCTGCAAGCCCGCTAGTTGAGCCCGCTATTCCAGCAGTCGGCCAAGTTCCGACAAGAGCGAGGAGCAACGGATAGAAAATTGCGAACAGCCCGCCGCACAGCAGTACCAATGCACCCCTCAAGAAAGAAACAGCGCCGAATGCAAGAGGAACGCCGATTCCGATACCTATTACGACAAGCAGGATAAGAATATTTATCCAGATGTAGCTGCCAAACCCAGCCATGCCCCGGTTGAGTTGCACTCGCCCGGTTCCGCTCAATATCGCATTTTGTACACAAAATCCTGTATATAACGCAATAAAGAACTGCGTAGAACCAACGCCACTACTTTCGTTGTACTCTGAAAATAATATTAATGCGCAGCTTATTGTGACAAATAAACAAACGAGAAATAAATTATATCTTATGAAGGAAATCGTTTCACGTAGCATTATCACCCCTGCCATCCGCCGTAGCTGCTGAGTCGAAGATATCGTGATCAAAATATACGGCTGTCAAATGCGGGACGGTCATCAACGTGCTGGGAACCCTGAATATGTCGGAGGTTGACAGCACACCGCAAGATTCCTGTTTTTTTACCATGCGAATTCACCGCGTCTTTGCACGTTTGGGTTTAGGGTCTGCCAAACCAAAAAACAGAGGTAAAACAGGTGGAAGAACTTTCGGTACAGTCGAAGATCATCAAATCCGTCTATTTCAGCCAGGAAGACGGGCGGCTGAGGATTTGCTTCAAGAACGGCGAGGAGCGTCTGTTCGAAGGCGTGCCCTCTTCGGAAGCCCATGCGATGACGGCGGCGTCGTCTCCCGGACATTATTATCTCGACCGGATCAGGACGCGGTTTCGCAGACTGGCTGCCTGAAACCGTCGGCCCGGCCGGGATTGCGTCGGATTGAGACAGTGCCGGTGGATATTAATCCCTGGTTAACTCTCGCCTTCATCACAGTTGGATCAGCTCGAGCAGAAAGCGGCACTCTATCAGTGCTGCCGCTTTCAGAGATTCGGTCAGCCGGGAGGCTTGGTGGCGGACCCCAGCCAAGAAACCGAGCCTCCCCGTCACCCCATCCGTTTCGCCGGATCGATCCGAGGTCGGGCTGCAATCGCCTCGAAATAGCCAATTGGGGCTAATCCTGTGAAAAACCGGAATGCTCACATCCGGACTCGACAATGCTTCATTAGCATGATTGCATAAACCCATGGAACGGGAGGCCGGGGTCATGATGTTCGAGAATCTGCTTGAGATGCAGGAGCGCGGCGTGCGCGACCGTGCTCGTGGCCGCAGCCTGGCCGACAATCCGATGTCGAAGCCGGATGTGCTGCCGATCACCGATTTTCAGGAATGGTATTCGATGTTCGACGCCTGGCGCTTCGGCTGGTCGATCGAGGATGCGATGGCGGGGCACATCGAGGTACCCCGTGATGGCCGCGCTTCACCTCGAGCCTATACCAGGACGGTCTGATCGACCCTATCTTCGGCGCCGAAGAATTTCAAGTAGCGTTCGACTTCGGCCGGCTCGCCCGTCGCCTTCTGCGGGTTGTCGGAGAGTTTTACCGCCGGGCGGCCGTTGGCGTCGCTGACCTTGCAGACGATCGAGATCGGATTGAGGCCTGAGATTTCCGTCGGCGCACAGCCGGCAAAATCATTCGTCAGGTTGGTGCCCCAGCCGAAGCTCATGCGCACGCGGCCTTCGAAATGCCGGTAGGTATCGATGATGGCGTCGACATCGAGGCCGTCGGAAAAGATCAACAGCTTCTGGCGCGGATCGCGGCCCATCTTCTTCCACCACTCGATGATCTTTTCACCGCCTTCGATCGGCGGCGCGCTGTCCGGACGGAAGCCGGTCCAGTCGGCGACCCATTCGGGGGCGTCGCGCAGGAAGGCCGCGGTGCCGAAGGCGTCCGGCAGGACGATCAGCAGGTTGCCGCCATAGAGCTTGTTCCAGTCGCGCAGGATTTTGTAAGGGGCGTTGCGCAGCTGCTCATCGGTTTGCGCGAGGGCGGCTGCCACCATCGGCAGCTCGTGGGCATTGGTGCCGACCGCCTCGAGATCGGAATCCATCGCCAGCAAGACATTGCTGGTGCCGGTGAAGGCCGGACCGATACCTTCCTTCAGCGCCTCGACGCACCAGCGCTGCCAGAGAAAACTGTGACGGCGGCGAGTGCCGAAATCGGAGATGCGCAGGCCCGGCAATTCCTTCAGCCGTTCTACCTTCGACCACATCTTTGCCTTGGCACGCGCATAGAGCACATCGAGGGTAAAGGGACCGAGCGCCCTCATCGCCGAGCGCGAACGCAGCTCGTTGACGATGGCAAGCGCCGGGATCTCCCACATGGTGGTTTCCTTCCAGGACCCATGGAAGTCCAGCACATATTGCCCCTCCTTCTTCGACAGCTCGTATTCGGGAAGTTGGAAGTTGGACAGCCAGGCAAGGAATTCCGGCTCGAAGATCTGCGCGCGGCCGTAGAAACTATTACCCGCCAGCCATATCATCTCCTTCTTGGAGAGCCGCAGCGTGCGGGCGTGGTCGAGCTGTTCGCGCAGTTCGCCTTCATCGATCTCTTCGGCGAGATGTACGCGCTTGGTGCGGTTGATGAGGGTGAAGGAGGCGTTCACATCAGGATAGAGCTTCCAGATCATCTGGAGCATCAGCAGCTTGTAGAAGTCGGTATCGATCAGGCTGCGGATGATCGGGTCGAGTTTCCAGGCGTGATTGTAGACGCGTCTCGCGATATCGGTCTTGGCCATGAGATTCCTGCCCTGTCCACTCCGGTCAGGTGCTGCCAAGTTCCGGGCCGGCGCACGAAACCGGCTCGTGCGCCTTCTTATCGAAAAATCGGCGGAGAAAGTCCAGACAAAACATAAACATCCCGCCGCAGCGTGGCGGCGGGATGCGGGAGATCGTCTGCCAAAGGCCTATTGGGCCGGTGCCGCAGGCTGGGTCGGTGCCGCAGGCGCGCTATTAGGGGCAGGCGCCGTTGCCGGCGTCTCGGTTGGACCCGCATTGCCATTCTGCATCGTCGGCGCGGGTGCCGCGTCGGATTGCTGCTGCTGGAGCTGTTGGCCGGGCTGCTGCGGCGCCACCTCGTTCGCCTCGCGGCGGCCCCAGATCTCGACTGGAATCCAGACCACGAAGGCAAGGATCAGCGCCACGAGCAGCACGGTCAGGATACGGTAACCCATACGCCCCTGCTTTGCCTTGACCGGCGGGATTTGCTGTTCCTTGTGAAGCTTTCCGTCGGATTTTTCCCAGCGTGTTTCGGTCTGATGCGCCATCATCGTCTCCTTCCGCTGCCTTGGCGGCCGATCTGGCCGCAAAGAACTTCGCAAGGAAAACGGGTGGCCGTCTGGAAGGTTCCAGGCTCAAACGTGCCGCGATCTTGGAATAGCCAAACCGCCGCAGCTTGGGCGCGAGATGCCGCTAATAACCGGCGGCGCGATCGATCACAAACTGCAGCGGCTCGCCGCGCTCAAAAAGGGCGATCTGCATCTCGACATGGCGGAACAGCGCATTCTCTTCGGAGACCGCCGCGTCATGCGGGGTGATGAACACATTCTCCAATTCCCACAACGGGCTGTCTGCGGCGAGCGGCTCCGCTTCGAAAACGTCGAGAGAAGCGCCGCCGAGGGTCCCTTCCCTGATGGCCGAGACGATGTCGGTCTCGATCTGGCTCTTGCCGCGGCCGGCATTGATGAAGACCGGCTGTCCGAGCGCACCGTCGCGGCGGAGCTTCTTAAATAGCCCGCTATTATAGAAGCCGGTCGTCTCAGGCGTCAGCGGCAGCAGGCCGACCAGAATGTCGGTTTTGGCAAGAAACCGGTCCAATTCGCCCGCGTCGAAGGTCTCGACGCCCTCAATTGTTTTGCGGGTGCGCGACCAGCCGATGACGTTGAAACCCATCACTTTCAGCTTGGCGACCGCATCCAGGCCCAGAATGCCGAGCCCCATGACGCCGATGGTCACCTCCGCCGCTTCCGGCGCAATCAATTTGGCCCATTCGCGCCGCCGCTGCTTGACGTCATGGGCATATTGACCGCGCAGATGCATCAGGCACTGCATGACGACCCATTCGCTCATGCGGGTGGTCAGGCTGCGGTCGACGAAACGGACAATCGGAACGTCAGGCAAGCCGGCCATGCCGATGATGTGATCGACGCCGGCACCACCCGAGAAGATCACCTTGAGGTTCGGCGCGCGTCGAAAGAGATCGGCATCCGGCTTCCAGAGAAGCGCGTATTCCGTTTCGCTGAAATCACGCTCGCGATTGGCGGGATCGGCGAGATTGATGCTGCCGCGGTCGGCAAAGGCCGTTTTCAGGACGCGGGCGACACCTTCGGGGTTGAACTTGATATCGACGAGGACGGGAGGACGAACTGACATGATCTTCTTTACTGCTGCACGGCGGGCGTCGGCACCGCCTCAATGTTGAAGGCGGCCGCCATGAGTGCCTTGGTGTAATCGTCCTTCGGCGCGCGGAAGATTTCCGCGGACGGTCCCTGCTCCACCACCTTGCCGAAACGCATGACGATGACGTCGTTGGCGAGCGCCTTCACCACCTTCAGGTCGTGACTGATGAAGAGATAGGCGAGGTCGTGCTTCTTCTGCAGATCGCGCAGCAGGTCGACCACCTGCGCCTGCACGCTCATGTCGAGCGCGGATGTCGGCTCGTCGAGCATGACGAAACGGGGCTTCAGCACCATGGCGCGAGCTATGGCGATGCGCTGGCGCTGGCCGCCTGAAAATTCATGCGGATAGCGCCAGCGGGTCAGCGGATCGAGGCCTACCTCCTCCAGCGCCCAGCAGACACGCTGGTCGCGCTCCTCGGCGCTCAAGGCGCGCTCATGCACCTTCAGCCCTTCGGCAATGATATCGCCGACCGACATGCGCGGGCTGAGCGAACCGTAGGGGTCCTGGAAGACGATCTGCAGTTGGTTGCGTAACGGCCGCATTTCGCTGAAAGAATAACCGGCTATATCTTTGCCGACAAAGGCAATCCGTCCCTGCGACGAGATCAGACGGGTGAGGGCAAGCCCGAGCGTGGTCTTGCCCGAACCGGATTCGCCGACGACGCCGAGCGTCTGGCCGGCGCGCAGCGAAAGATCGATGCCGTCGACCGCCTTCACATGATCGACGACGCGGCGCATCAGCCCCGCCTTGATCGGGAACCAGACGCGGATATCCGAGCCTTCCATCACCACCGGCTTCGACGGATCGGCAAGCGGCGGCTCGCCGCGCGGCTCCGAGGCGAGAAGATGGCGGGTATAGTCATGCTTCGGATTGGCGAAGACCTCTTCGACGGTTCCGGTCTCGACGATCCTGCCCTTGGTCATCACGCAGACGCGATCGGCGAATTTGCGGACGATGCCGAGATCATGGGTGATGAACAGCAGCGACATGCCGTGTGCCGCCTTCAATTGCCGGAGAAGCTCGAGGATCTGCGCCTGCACCGTGACGTCGAGCGCTGTTGTCGGTTCGTCGGCGATCAGCAGTTCCGGCCGGTTGGCGAGCGCCATGGCGATCATGACGCGCTGGCGCTGACCGCCGGAGAGTTCGTGCGGATAGGCCTTTAACCGCTTCTCAGGCTCGCGAATGCCGACCTGGTTCAACAGCTCCAGCACGCGCATCCGCGCCGCCTGGCCGGTGAGCCCCTGGTGCAGGGCGAGGATCTCGGCAATCTGCTTCTCGATCGTATGAAGCGGATTGAGCGAGGTCATCGGCTCCTGGAAGATCATGGTGATGTCGTTGCCGCGCACCTCGCGCAGCGTCCGCTCGGATGCCCTCAACAGGTCCTGGCCCTTGAACAGGATTTCGCCGGAGGGATGACTTGCCGAGGGATAGGGCAAAAGCCGCAGGATCGAATTGGCCGAGACCGACTTGCCGGAGCCGGATTCGCCGACGAGCGCCACGACCTCGCCCTTGGCAATATCGAAGGAGATGCGATCGACGGCAAGCGAGGTTTCGCCGCCCTGGTGGAAGGCAACCGAGAGATCGCGGACGGAAAGGAGCGGTTCTGTCATATCACTCATTGAAACGTCTTCCTCGGATCGAAGGCGTCGCGCACGGCTTCGCCGATGAAGATCAAAAGAGAAAGCATGATCGACATGGTGAAGAAGGCCGTCAGCCCGAGCCAAGGCGCCTGCAGGTTGGTCTTGCCCTGGGCGATCATTTCGCCGAGCGAAGGGGAGCCGGGCGGCATGCCGAAGCCGAGGAAATCGAGCGAGGTCAGCGTCGTGATCGAGCCTGAGAGAATGAAGGGCAGAAAGGTGAGCGTCGCCACCATGGCGTTCGGCAGCAGGTGGCGCCACATGATGGTGCGGTTGTTGACGCCGAGCGCACGGGCGGCGCGGACATATTCGAAATTGCGGGCGCGCAGGAACTCTGCGCGCACGACGCCGACAAAGCTGACCCAGGAGAAGAGCAGCATGATTCCGAGCAGCACGAAGAAGCCGGGCGGCAGGATCGCGGCGATAATGAGCAGGATATAAAGCACAGGCATCGACGACCATATTTCGATGAAGCGCTGCAGCAAGAGATCGGTCAGGCCGCCGAAATAGCCCTGCACCGCCCCTGCCGTGACGCCGATGATCGCCGAGCAGATGGTCAACGCCAGGCCGAACAGCACCGATATGCGGAAGCCGTAGATAACGCGCGCCAGCACGTCACGCGCCTGGTCATCGGTGCCGAGCCAGTTGAGATTGCCGAGCGTGCAGCCGGGATCGTTCGCGCCTTGCGGATAACCTGAGCAACGCTCCTCCTTGGTCATCAGCCAGAAGGGGGGGGTCGGAGCCGAATGCGGAATGTTCGAGTTGACCGAGCGGTAGGAATAATGGATCGGCGGCCAGATCATCCAGCCATTGGCATTGATCTCATCTGCTATCACCGAGGAGCGGTAGTCGGTTTCGGCGAGGAAGCCGCCGAATTTCTCCTCGGGATAGTCGATCAACACCGGAAACAGGATCTCGCCCTTATAGGAGGCGATGATCGGCCGGTCGTTGGCGAGGAATTCAGCAAAGAGGCTCAGCACGAACAGCAGCAGGAAAAGCCACAGCGACCAGTAGCCGCGGCCGTTCGCCCGGAAATTCTTCCACCGACGGATATTGGTCGGCGACAGCAGCCCCTTGCGCGGCGGTTTGACCGGGGTTGCGGTGGCAGGGTTTGCGGCGGCGTCCATCAGACATCCCTCCGCTCGAAATCGATGCGCGGATCGATCCAGGTATAGATCAGGTCTGAGATCAGGCTGACGAAAAGACCGAGCAGCGAGAAGATGTAGAGTGTCGCGAAGACGATCGGATAATCCCGGTTGACCACCGAGAGATAGCCGAGGCGGCCGAGGCCATCGAGCGAAAAGATGTTCTCGATCAGCAGCGAGCCGGTGAAGAAGGCGGAGATGAAGGCGCCGGGAAAACCGGCGATGATGATCAGCATGGCATTGCGGAAAACATGGCCGTAAAGCACCTGCCGCTCGTTCAGGCCCTTGGCGCGGGCGGTGACGACATATTGCTTCTTGATCTCCTCGATGAAGGAATTCTTGGTCAGAAGCGTCGTGGTGGCGAAGGCGGCGAGCGAAAGCGAGATCAGCGGCAGGGTGAGGTGCCAGAAATAATCGAGCGGTTTCTGCCACCAGGCGAGCTCACCGAAATTGTCGGAAACGAGGCCGCGCAGTGGGAACCAGTCGTAGAAAGAGCCGCCGGCGAAAAGCACGATGAGCAGGATGCCGAAGAGGAAGCTCGGAACGGCATAACCGACGACGATGACGCCTGAGGTCCAGACGTCGAAGGTCGACCCGTCCCTGACCGCTTTGCGAATGCCGAGCGGGATGGAAATCGCATAAGAGAAGATCAGGATCCAGATGCCGAGCGAGATCGACACCGGCAGTTTCTCCTTGATGAGGTCGAGCACGGAGGTGTTGCGGAAGAAGCTCTCGCCGAAATCGAAGCGGATGTAATTCCACATCATCTCGCCAAATCGCGTCAACGGCGGCTTGTCGAAGCCGAACTGTTTTTCGAGCTTGGCGATCAGCTCCGGATCGAGCCCCTGGGCGCCGCGATACTTCGAGCCTTCGTCGCTGCCGCCGCCACCGAGCAGATCGCCGCCGCCGGACAGGCGCTGATCGGCGCTGTCGGCCTGGCCGGTCAGCTGGGCAATCACCTGCTCGACCGGGCCGCCGGGGGCAAATTGAACGACAATGAAGGAAATTGCCATGATACCGACGATCGTCGGTATCATCAAAAGCAGGCGGCGAATGACATAGGCGCCCATCAGCCTTCAGCCTCCGGAAATCTTCTTATTGTCTGCCTGCCGTCCAGTCTAATGCCGCTCAATCCGCCAGCCTTCCCTTGCCGGCCCTGCCGGCTTCTCCGTGATTCGCTTGTGCCATTTGGAGCCCAGAGCCCCAGCATTGCAAGCCCGCTCATTTTGCCGAGGTCGACCACCAGGCATCGGGGAAGCCAAGGCTGTAGGCCGGGAACTCGGCAGGGTGCGTTACCGTGTTCCAATAGGCGATATTAACGGTATCGCGGTAGAACAGGGGGATGACGTAATGGTTTGCGAGCAAGACTCGGTCCATTGCCTTGATCGCAGCGACCTGTTCATCGCGGTTCGGCGCGAAGATAATCATGCGGATGAGCTCATCGACGGCTGGATTGGCGATCCCCGCGTAGTTGCGAGAACCCTGCTGGTTGACAGAGCCGGATCCCCAATACTCGGCTTGCTCGTTGCCCGGATTCATTGTCTCCGCCCAGACATTCCAGATCATATCGAAGTCAAAGCTGCGTTCGCGGTTGACAGCTTGCGAAGCGTCGACTGTCCGAACTCGCGCATCTATGCCGATTTTCTTGAGATTGCTGGCATAAGGCACTGCCCAGCGCTCCAACATGGGGCTCGACAATAATATCTCGAAACTCATTGGCTGGCCGGTCTTGGTATTGACCATGCGATTGCCCTTCAACTCCCAGCCGGCTTCTTTCAGAAGAGCAATCGCCTTTCGGAGGTTGTCGCGGCTTTTCTGCGGATCACCGCCAACGGGATTGGTATAGGGTGTCGTGAAAACCTCCGGCGGAACCTTGTCCTTCATGCTCTGCAGTATTTCAAGTTCACGACCCTGGGGCAGGCCGGAGGAGGCGAGCTCGGTGTTCCAGAAATAACTGTCGATGCGCTTGTAGCTGTTGAAGGCAACCGTGCGGTTCAGCTCCTCGAAATCGAAACCGTAGTTCAGCGCTTCGCGGACCCGCTCGTCCTTGAAAAGATCACGGCGCATATTGGGCACGAGAGCCTGTAGGATGCCGGTGGAGCGCAGCGGATTCGCAACCTCTTCCTTCTTGACGCGTCCCTCCTTCACTGCCGGGAAATCATATCCCGTCGCCCAGCGGGCAGCGGTCGTCTCCTGCCAATAGTCGCTGTTGCCGGCGCGAAAGGCTTCGAACTCGACATCCCGATCACCGAAATAGGTGTAGATGACGTTGCGGAAATTGTTTTGGCCGACATTTACGTTGAGGTCCTTGCCCCAGTAGTCGTCGCGCAGTTCATAACGGATCGTCGCGCCGGGCGAGAAGGATGCAATCTTGTAAGGTCCGGAGCCCATCACCGGCTCGAGCGTCGTCTTTGAAATATCGCGGGGCTTGCCGTCCGGTCCCTGCCCCTCCCACCAATGTTTCGGCACAACCATCAACTGCCCGAGAATATTCGGGAGCTCGCGGTTGTTCTTCTCGTCGAAGGTGAAGGTGACGTCGCGATCGCCGGTCTTTTCGGCCTTCACCACGTGCCGATAGTAGTTTGCGGTGGCGGGATTGTGCTCCTTGGTCTTATCCAGAGTGAAAATGACATCTTCGGGCGTTACCGGCTGCCCGTCCGCCCATTTCGCCTCTTTGCGCAGGCGAAAGGTCGCACTCGAAACATCGGCGGGAAAGGACAGTCCTTCGGCGAGCAGGCCGTAGGACACAAGCAGCTCGTCATCGGCGGGCTTCATCAACGTGTCGAATACGAGCGTCAGGCCTACCGCCGTCTGACCTTTGGCAAGGAGCGGATTAAAGGTGTCGAAGGCGCCGCTCGCGGAAAGGCGCAGATCTCCGCCCTTTGGGGCATTTGGATTGACGTAGTCGAAATGAGCAAAGCCCGGCTTGTATTTCATTTCGCTGATGACCGAGCTTCCGATCTGAAACGGCTGCTCTTCACCCATTGCCGTCAAAGGCGTCAAAGCACCCGTAAGCGATAGAAACAGACCGATTTTCGACCACAAAGTCGCCATTCACGCATTCCCCTGAATATTGATGGATTCGACAATACGAGAAATAGGGGCGAAAAACAGGAGAGAGTTTGGTTTTTGACCAGCTCGCGAAATTTTGGGCCGTCAGTTCCCGTCAGGAACGCAGTGCTTGGGCGCCGCGGCGATCCGGCTCGTGCTGCGTCCGTCCGCCAAATCATCGATTCACCAAAATCGCTTTTCACGATAGACTCGAACGCAAATCACTTCAGCAGCGGCTCAAGGGAACAGCATGGCATTCGGCTTCGCTCAAGCTTTCAGGACATTCGGCAAACTGGCAATTGCCGGCGCGATCGGTGCCGGCCTTGTGGCCCGCGACGTCGGCGCCGAGCAGAAGACGCCAAGCCCGGGCAGCGCCAAGGCGCTGTTCGCAGGCGTCAGCCTGCCAACCCAGGGGCCGGCGCAGCCGATCGGCTTTTATGCAAAGGGCTGCATGACCGGCGCGGTGGCGCTGCCGACCGACGGGCCGACCTGGCAGGCGATGCGGCTTTCGCGCAATCGCCGCTGGGGCAACCCGGCGATGATTGCGCTCCTGGAACGGTTTTCGCAGGATGCGGTCAAATATGCCGGCTGGCCGGGCATCCTCGTCGGCGATGTCGCCCAGCCGCGCGGCGGGCCGATGCTCAACGGCCATTCCTCGCACCAGATCGGCCTCGATGCCGATATCTGGTTCACCCCGATGCCGGCGCGCCGCATGACGGCTGAGGAGCGCGAGGACCTGCCCTTCACAAGCATGCTGCAGAAGGACAAGTTCCTCACCGTCAACCTGAAGGTATGGACGGAATCGCGGGCGCGGCTCCTGATGCTGGCGGCGAGCTATCCCGAAGTGGAGCGCATCTTCGTCAATCCGGCGATCAAGAAGAAGATGTGTGACACCTGGACCGGCGACCGAACCAACCTTGGTAAGCTCCGACCGATATACGGCCATGACTCGCATTTCCACATCCGCATCAAATGCCCGCCCGGTGCTGCCGGATGTACGCCGCAAGCCCCGGTGCCCGCCGGAGATGGCTGCGACAAGTCGCTCGCCTATTGGTTCACACCGGCGCCTTGGGCGCCACCGAAACCGCCCAAACCCGGCGCCAAGCCGCCGAAGCCGCCGCGTGAGATGATGGTGTCCGACATGCCGAAGGCTTGCGCCGCCGTGCTCGGTGCCGCTTCCGTCGCTTCGATGCAAGCCGCCACCTATGGTGGGCCTTCCGCTGCAAGCGCGCTCGCCGCCGTTCCGGTAGCGCCGGCTGATGACGACGAGGGGTTGCCGGATGTCGGCCCGTTGCCGAACGACAAGCCGGAGGTCCAATGAAGGGGCAGAGGCGCTGTCTTTCAAATCGCAAACACTTGGTATAAAGCGATCAAATCGATTGAATTGTTGGGGCGGAGATTCACTTCATGGCCGGCAGCAAATGCCTTGCGCTGATCGCGCATGACCAGAAGAAGGACGACATGGCGGCTTTCGCCCGCGCCAATCAGGACCTTCTTTCACACTGGAAGATCGTCGCGACAGGTACCACCGGCGGTCGCGTGCTCGATGCCGCTCCCGATCTTGACGTCACCAGGCTGAAAAGCGGGCCGCTCGGCGGCGACCAGCAGATCGGCGCGCTGATCTCGACCGGCGAAGTCGACGCGCTGATTTTCTTCGTCGACCCGCTGACGCCGATGCCGCATGATGTCGACGTGAAGGCGCTGATGCGGCTCGCCATCGTCTACGACATTCCAATGGCGCTCAACCACGCGACCGCTATAAAGCTCCTTCCCACACTCGAAGCCTGATCAGCACGGAACCGGCCATGCCCAAACCCAACCACAGCACCGCTCCGCTTCCCTTCCCGATCCTGATCGGCGATATCGGCGGCACCAATGCCCGCTTCTCCATCCTCAGCGATGCCTATGCCGAGCCGAAACAGTTTCCGAACGTGCGCACGGCGGATTTCGCCACGATCGACGAAGCGATCCAGAAGGGCGTGCTCGACAAGACGGCGGTGCAGCCGCGCTCGGCGATCCTCGCTGTCGCCGGCCCGATCAACGACGATGAGATCCCCCTGACCAATTGCGACTGGGTGGTGCGGCCGAAGACGATGATCGAGGGCCTCGGCATCGAGGATGTGCTCGTCGTCAACGATTTCGAGGCGCAGGCGCTGGCGATTGCCGCCCTATCGGATGAAAACCGCGAACGCATCGGCAGCGCCACCGGCGATATGGTCGCCTCGCGCGTTGTGCTCGGTCCCGGTACCGGCCTCGGCGTCGGCGGGCTTGTGCATGCCCAGCATACTTGGATCCCGGTTCCCGGCGAAGGCGGCCATATCGATCTCGGGCCGCGCAGCAAGCGCGATTATGAGATCTTTCCGCATGTCGAGACGATCGAAGGTCGTGTTTCGGCCGAACAGATCCTCTGCGGACGCGGCCTCATCAATCTCTACAACGCCATCTGCGTGGCCGACGGGATCCAGCCGACGATGAAGGATCCGGCCGAGATCACCTCGCACGCGCTGGCGGTTAGCGACAAGGCGGCCGTTGAGACAGTTTCGCTGTTTGCCACCTATCTCGGCCGCGTGGCAGGCGACATGGCGATGGTGTTCATGGCGCGCGGCGGCGTCTACCTCTCCGGCGGCATCTCGCAAAAGATCCTCCCGGCGCTGAAGAAACCGGAATTCCGCCAGGCTTTCGAGGACAAGGCGCCGCATAGCGCGCTGCTTCGCACCATCCCGACTTATGTGGTGACGCATCCGCTGGCGGCGCTCGCAGGGCTTTCCTCCTATGCGCGCATGCCGGCCAATTTCGGCGTATCGACGGAAGGCCGCCGGTGGCGGCGCTGAGCCACCGCACGTCCCACCGGGCCGCGCCGCGGTCTAGCCAAACCAGTCCCAACTCTTTATAGAGCCGGCCAAAGTGCGCGCCACGTTCAGGACGCGCTCCGTCTCGGACAGGAAGCTTGATATTTGGAAGCCGTGGAAAGCAGAAAGCAGAGCGTCAGCAGCGATACCGTAACCGGCGTCCTGAAGCGCATCATCGCTGAAAACGGCCGCGACCATCTCTGGGGTTATGTCTTCGCGATCGCCTGCCTCGTGGTCGTGGCGCTTTCGACGGCATTCACCGCCTGGATCATGCGGGCGATCATCGACGAAGCCTTCGCCAACCGCCGCGCCGATGTCGTCTGGATCATCTGTCTTTCGATCTTCGTCGCCTTCGTGCTGCGCGGCTTTGCCAGCTATGGCCAGGCCGTGGCGCTTTCCAAGGTCGGCAACAATATCGTCGCCCGCTATCAGCGCCGCCTCTATGCGCATCTGATGACGCTTTCCGTGGGCTTTTTCAGCGAGGCACGCTCGGCTCACATCGCAGCACAGGTGAGCCAGAACGTCAGCGGCATCCGTGACGTGCTCAACCTGACGATCACCTCGACGGTGCGCGACCTCCTGACTTTCGTTTCGTTGATCGGCGTGATGGTCCTGCAGGACCCGCTGCTCAGCCTCGCCGTGTTCGTCATGGCGCCGCCGCTGCTCTATGCACTGCGTTATGTTTCCAAACGTCTTCGCTCGGCGACCCGTGAGGCCGTGCATCTGAACAGCCACGTGCTGGGGGCCATGCAGGAGACGATCCAAGGTATTGCCATCGTCAAAGCCTTTACGATGGAAGAGGAACTGGAGAACAAGGTCAACAAGCTCATCACGGCCGCCGAAAACCGGGCGAACCGGATTGCCCGGCTTTCCGAGCGAACCTCGCCGCTGACGGAGAGCTTCGCAGGCTTTGCCGTCGCCAGCGTGCTCGCCTATGCCGCCTATCGCTCGATCTATTACAATGTGGCACCGGGCGCCTTCTTCTCCTTCGTGACGGCGCTGCTGCTTGCCTATGATCCCGCCCGCCGCCTTGCCCGCCTGCAGGTGCAGATGGAACGCGCCGTCGTCAATGCGCGAATGATCTACGAATTGCTCGATATGGAGCCGCGCCAGCGCGACTTGCCGGATGCCCGGCCGTTGACGGTGACGCAGGCGAGAATCGAATTCCGCAATGTGTCCTTCGCCTACGGCAATGAAAGCGTGCTGAACAGCGTCAGCTTCGTCGCCGAGGGCGGGGCGACCACGGCGCTCGTCGGCCCGTCGGGCGCTGGTAAATCCACCGTCATCAGCCTCATTCCGCGTTTCTACGATCCGCGCGAAGGCGAAATCCTGATCGACGGGCAGGATATTGCCCATGTCACCAAGAAGTCGCTGCGCCACCAGCTCGCCTATGTCTCACAGCAGCCCTACCTGTTCGAGGGCACGATCCGCGACAATATCCGCTACGGCCGGCCGGAAGCGACCGATGCCGAGGTGGAAGGGGCGGCCCGGCTGGCCTATGCGCATGACTTCATCTCAGCGCAGCCACAGGGCTACGATACCCCTGTCGGCGAAAACGGCGTGACGCTTTCGGGCGGCCAACGCCAGCGGCTTTCGATCGCCCGCGCTTTGGTGCGCAACGCGCCGATCCTGCTGCTCGACGAAGCGACCTCCGCCCTCGACACCGAATCCGAGGCCGCCGTGCAGAAGGCGCTCGATGAGGCGATGACCGGACGCACCGTCGTTGTCATTGCCCATCGACTTTCGACCGTGGTGCGCGCCGACAAGATCGTCGTCATGCAGCAGGGCCGGGTCGTCGAGGAGGGCAATCATGAGACGCTTGCGAAGGTCAGCGACGGTCTTTACGCTCGCCTCAACAACCTGCAGAGGCCCTCGGCCTCGGATTCATACTAACATGGCGAGACTGACATGAGCGATGCTGCGATGAAACTGGTGGTGGTCGGCGCAGCTGGACGCATGGGGCAGACGCTGATCCGGCTCATTCATTCGATCGAAGGCGTGACGCTGCATGCCGCGATTGAGCGCGCCGGCTCCCCATTCGTCGGCAAGGATGCCGGTGAGATTGCCGGACTAGGGCCGACCGGCGTCATCATAGGCGACGACCCGCTCCAGGCCTTCCTGCATGCCGAAGGCGTAGTCGACTTCACCGCGCCTGCCGCCACGGTGGAGTTTTCCGGTCTCGCCGCTCAGGCCCGCATCGTTCATGTTGTCGGTACGACGGGCTGCTCGAGCGAGGACAACGCGAAGATCGCCGCCGCGGCCCGCCATGCCCGCATCGTCAAGTCTGGCAATATGAGCCTCGGCGTCAATCTGCTCAGCGTGCTGGCAGAGCAGGCCGCGCGGGCGCTCGATCCCGCAGATTGGGACATCGAAATCCTGGAAATGCACCACAAACACAAGGTGGATGCCCCTTCCGGCACCGCCCTTCTTCTCGGCGAAGCCGCTGCCAAGGGCCGCAATATCGACCTCGCCTCGAAATCGGTCAGGGTCCGCGACGGCCATGCCGGCGCCCGCGAGGCGGGCACGATCGGTTTTGCGACGCTGCGGGGCGGCTCGGTCATCGGTGAGCATTCCGTGCTTTTCGCCGGAGAAGGCGAAATCGTCACCCTGTCGCACAGCGCGGCCGACCGTTCTATCTTCGCGCGCGGCGCCATCAAAGCCGCGCTCTGGGCGCGCGACAAGAAGCCGGGTCTCTATTCCATGCTCGACGTGCTCGGGCTTTCTTCCCAATAAGGACACTACGGAGGCATATTCATGAGCGGTACCCTCGTCCTCGTTCGCCACGGCCAGAGCGACTGGAACCTGAAGAATCTCTTCACCGGCTGGAAGGACCCGGATCTGACGGAACTCGGCATTCAGGAAGCCAAAGCCGGCGGCGCTGCGCTTGCCGAATACGGTATCAAATTCGACGTCGCCTATACCTCGGCGCTGGTGCGCGCGCAGCACACGCTGAAGCTCATCCTCGACAAGGTCGGCCAGCCTGAACTCGAGACCATCCGCGACCAGGCGCTGAACGAGCGCGACTACGGCGATCTCTCCGGTCTCAACAAGGATGACGCGCGCGCCAAATGGGGCGAGGAACAGGTGCATATCTGGCGCCGTTCCTACGACGTGCCGCCGCCCGGTGGTGAAAGCCTGCGCGATACCGGCGCCCGCGTCTGGCCCTACTACCTCACCGAGATCCTGCCGCGCGTGCTGCGCGGCGAAAAGGTGCTGGTCGCTGCCCACGGCAATTCGCTGCGTTCGCTGGTCATGGTGCTCGACAAGCTGACCAAAGAAGGCGTGCTCGCCCTCAACCTCGCGACCGGCGTTCCCATGGTCTACAAGCTGAACGCGGATTCCACCGTCGCCTCCAAGGAAGTGCTGGGCGATATGTCCGGCGCACACTGAATTCTGTGAGGCGTGCCACCGAACGGGTCGGCACGCCAAGCCCTCAGTTCTCGATCGTGAACTGTACCCGGTCGGCGGCGAAACGGCTGATCGAATATTGTACTGGTACGCCGTCGAGATCGGTGTTCATTGCCTTGGCAATCAGCAGGATCGCGCCGGGAGTGAGTTCCAGATCTGCAAGGTCGGCTGTCGCAGCATGGGCCGCTGTTATCTCGGTCGTCGCCCGGACGTAGTCCCCGAGGCCGAGCTCGGCGAAAGCCTTGGTGATCGATTCGTGCTTGCGGTAGGCCTGGCCGATCCCAGCGAAACGTTCGGCGGGAAACCAGCTCGTCGCCTTTGAAACCGGCCGCCTGTCGGCATGGCGCAATGTTTCCAGCCGGATCACTTGCTCACCCTGTTTCAGGCCCAGCCAACGGGCAACGTCGGCGCTCGCCTCCTCCTGCGCCTCATCGAGCAGAAGGCCGCGCATCTCGCGCGCCTGATCGCCAATGCCGGCGGTGAAGCGCGTGCGCCGGGTGATGGGGAAATTCAGCCGCTCCTTGCGCTCGATCAGCGTGCCGCGGCCTTGCACCGCACGCACGATTCCCTCCTGCGCCAGCGCAGCCAGCGCACTGCGCACTGTATGCCTGTTAACGCCGAATTGCAGCGCCAGCACCATTTCCGGCGGCACCATTCCCGTTTCGTCATAGGCGCCGTTGCCGATCGCCTCGCGAATCCGATCGGCGATCTGACGCCAGAGCGCCACACCCGTCTGCCTCTGCACCTGCTTCAGTCCTGCCATTCCGCCTCTACTTTGCCTCACGATGTCACACGCTTGTCACGACACCGATTTAAGGCTAGGTATAGCTTGTATGGTTGTCTATATCAATAGACATTTGAGGAAGCAGCGATGATATCAGCGGACAAGACAGACGCCGCGTCACAGACGGTCTTGGAGCGCAAACGCGCCGCCGATCTGCTGGCGCGTGGGGAACGGAGCGAACTCCAGGCGGCCTGGGACGCGTTGCCGCAAAAGCCCGTGGCTTATCCTGTGCGCGGACCGGAGACGGGACTGGTGATGGTGCGCGGCCGCATCGGCGGCGGCGGAGCTCCCTTTAATCTCGGCGAGGTGACGATGACACGCTCAACGGTGCGGCTCGAGTCCGGCTCCATCGGTCATGCGCAGGCGCTCGGCACCGACCGGGAGAAGGCCCGTCTTGCGGCGATCTTCGACGCGCTCTGGCAGGAGGAGGCGACCAGGGATTTCGTCGAACAGGCGCTGCTTTTGCCGATCGCGGAAAGGATCGCCACCACCGAACGTCGCAAGGCGGATGAGACGGCGGCAACCCGCGTCGACTTCTTCACCATGGTGCGGGGGGACAACTGATGGGTCTGACGACAGAAGTCTTTACCGGTGGCTTTACCGATCCGGTTTTCCATGCGCAGAGCGTCTTCAAGATGCTGATGGACGGCATGGCCCGCCCCGGCACCCTCCAGACCGTTGAGCCCGAGATCGACCCGCCGGCGCCGCTCGGTATCGCCGCCGGCACGATCGCGCTCACTCTTTGCGACCACGACACACCCGTCTGGCTGACCGCGGGACTGGGGAAATCCGCTGTGCCGGACTGGCTCGGCTTCCACACCGGCGCCCCACTGACCGCCGAAAAGGCGGATGCGCGCTTTGCCTTCATCGAGGCGGGCACTGCGCTTTGCTCCTTCGGCCTGTTTGCGTCAGGCACGCAGGAATATCCCGACCGCTCGACGACTGTCGTCATCGAGCTTCCCGACCTCGAAGGCGGACGCAGGCTGGCGCTGATCGGCCCCGGCATCCAAAACGTGACCGAGATCGCGCCGGCCGGCCTGCCGGAGACCTTCCTCAGGCTCTGGGCCGAGAACCGCGCGCTTTTTCCGCGCGGCATCGACATCGTGCTGACATCGGGCAAGCGCTTCGTCTGCCTGCCGCGCACCACCAAGATCACAGCAACGGAGATCTGAGCTCATGTATGTTGCCGTCAAGGGTGGCGAGGCCGCCATTGCCAATGCCCACCGTCTGCTCGCCGACCGTCGCCGCGGTGACCGGTCGCTGCCGGCGATCGGCATCGACCAGATCGTCGAACAACTCGCCCTCGCCGTCGACCGCGTCATGGCCGAGGCCTCGCTTTTCGACCGGACTCTCGCAGCGCTGGCCGTCCGTCAATCGCGCGGCGACATGATCGAGGCGATCTTCCTGCTGCGCGCTTACCGCACGACGCTGCCGCGCTTCGGTTATTCCAGACCGCTCGACACGGCTGGCATGGCGATCGAACGCCGTATCTCGGCGACCTACAAGGACCTGCCGGGCGGCCAGCTCCTTGGGCCGACTTTCGATTATACCCATCGGCTGCTCGATCCCTCGCTGCTCGAGGACGAAGCGGTCGAGGCGCCGGCCCAGCGTCCGGCCGAGACCGGCCGCGTCATGCGCGTCTCCGAAATCCTCGGCGAGGAGGGTCTGATCGAGGCCGACGGCGACATGCCCGAGGACCACGAGATCGGCGACCTGACCCGCGAGCCGATGGAATTCCCGATGACCCGGGACCTGCGCCTGCAGGCGCTTGCCCGCGGCGACGAGGGCTTCCTGCTGGCGCTCGGTTATTCAACCCAGCGCGGCTACGGCCGCAACCATCCTTTCACCGGGGAGATCCGCATCGGCGAAGTCGAGGTGGAATTCGACGTGCCTGAGCTCGGTTTCGCGGTCTCGCTCGGCACGATCCAGATCACCGAGTGCCAGATGGTCAACCAGTTTAAGGGCTCGGCGAAGGCACCGCCGCAATTCACCCGCGGCTACGGCCTGGTCTTCGGCCAGAGCGAACGCAAGGCGATGGCAATGTCGCTGGTCGATCGGGCGCTGCGGGCAGAAGAGCTCGGCGAGGATATCACCGCGCCGGCACAGGACGAGGAATTCGTCATTTCCCACTCCGACAACGTTCAGGCAACGGGTTTCGTCGAGCATCTGAAGCTTCCGCATTATGTGGATTTCCAGGCCGAACTCGATCTCGTCCGCCGCATGCGTCGCGAATTTGAAGCCGCCCGGAGCAGCGGCGAAGAGATGAAGGAAGCCGCCGAATGAGCGATCTCGCCAGCTACAACTTCGCCTATCTCGACGAACAGACCAAGCGGATGATCCGCCGCGCCATCCTGAAGGCCATCGCCATTCCCGGCTACCAGGTACCCTTTGCCAGCAGAGAAATGCCGATGCCTTACGGGTGGGGCACCGGCGGCGTGCAGGTGACCGCTTCGATCATCGGGCCGGATGACGTTCTGAAAGTCATCGACCAGGGCGCCGATGACACGACCAACGCTGTCTCCATCCGCGCCTTTTTCCAGAAGGTCGCCAATGTCGCGGTGACGACGCGCACCAGCGATGCGACGATCATCCAGACGCGCCACCGCATCCCGGAGGAAAAACTCGGAGCCGGTCAGGTGCTCGTCTACCAGGTGCCGATCCCCGAACCGCTGCGCTTCCTTGAGCCGCGCGAGACCGAGACGCGCAAGATGCATGCGCTCGAGGAATACGGCCTCATGCATGTGAAGCTCTATGAGGATATCGCCCGCAACGGCCGCATCGCCACGACCTATGCCTATCCGGTCAAGGTGCATGGCCGCTACGTGATGGATCCCTCGCCGACGCCGAAATTCGATAATCCGAAGATGCACAAGTCGGAAGCGCTGCAGCTTTTCGGCGCAGGCCGCGAAAAGCGAATCTATGCCGTGCCGCCCTATACCGATGTCGTCAGCCTGGATTTCGAAGACCATCCCTTCGAGATCCAGCGCTTCGACAGGCCCTGCGCGCTCTGCGGCGCAGAGGATGTCTACCTCGACGAGGTCATCCTCGACGATAAGGGCGGGCGCATGTTCGTCTGCTCCGACACCGACCATTGCGAAGACCGCCGCGCCCAGGGGCATGCCGGCGAAATGCTGGCCCGGGAGGCTGCAGAATGACCGATATACCGCTTCTCAAGGTCAACGACCTCTCGAAGTTCTACGGCAAACGCATCGGCTGCCGGAACGTCTCCTTCGAGCTCTGGCCCGGCGAAGTGCTGGCCATCGTCGGCGAATCCGGCTCGGGCAAGACGACGTTGCTCAACTGCATCTCCACCCGGTTGATGCCGACGACCGGCAGCGTCGAATACCACATGCGCGATGGCAACTACCGCGACCTCTACCGCATGAACGAAGCGGAGCGCCGATTCCTGATGCGCACGGACTGGGGTTTCGTGCACCAGAACCCGGCCGATGGATTGCGCATGACCGTATCGGCGGGTGCCAATGTCGGTGAACGGCTGATGGCGATCGGCGACCGGCACTACGGCAAGATCCGCTCTACCGCCATTGACTGGCTCGAACGCGTCGAGATCGACGCTGACCGCATCGACGACCAGCCGCGCGCCTTTTCCGGCGGCATGCGCCAGCGCCTGCAGATCGCCCGCAATCTCGTCACCGGTCCGCGCCTGGTCTTCATGGATGAACCCACGGGCGGCCTCGACGTATCGGTGCAGGCGCGCCTGCTCGATCTCGTGCGCGGCCTCGTCAACGATCTCGGCCTCTCGGCCATCATCGTCACCCACGATCTCGCCGTCGCTCGCCTGCTCTCGCACCGCATGATGGTGATGAAGGACGGCTACGTCATCGAACAGGGTCTTACCGACCGCGTGCTCGACGATCCCAGAGAGCCTTACACGCAGTTGCTCGTCTCCTCGATCCTGCAGGTCTGAGTTAGAAACCAGGAAACCCAAATCATGCCAACGCCCCTCGTCGTCTCCGAAGTCTCGAAGAGCTTCACCATGCACCTGCGCGACGGCATCAGGCTGCCTGTCGTCTCGGATGTCGCCTTCTCGGTATCTGCGGGTGAATGCGTCGTGCTCGGCGGCCCCTCGGGCATCGGCAAGAGCTCGCTGCTCAAGATGATCTACGGCAATTATGCCGTCGACACCGGTCAGATCCTCATTCGCCACCACGGGCGGATCGTCGATCTCGCCTCCGCCGATCCACGCACCGTGCTCACCGTTCGCCGCAATACGCTCGGCTATGTCAGCCAATTCCTGCGCACCGTGCCGCGCGTGGCGGCAATCGACGTGGTAGCCGAGCCGCTCGTGGCGCGCGGCGAAGATGTCGTCGTTGCACGGGAAAAGGCAGGCGCCCTGCTCGCCAGGCTCAACTTGCCGGAAGCGCTGTGGCAGCTGCCGCCCGCCACCTTCTCCGGCGGCGAGCAGCAGCGCGTCAACATCGCCCGCGGCTTCATCACCGAGCATACGATCCTGCTCCTCGATGAACCCACAGCCTCGCTCGATGCGAAAAACCGCGCCGTTGTCGTCGGCACGATCGCGGAGAAGAAGAAGGCGGGCGTCGCCCTTCTCGGCATCTTCCACGACGAGGAAGTGCGCGAGGCCGTCGCCGACCGCATCCTCGACGTCCAGCAGTTCTCTCCTCGGAAGATCGCCGCATGAGCCGCCAGTTGGGTACCGAGCCCTATATCCACGAAACGGCTGATGTCAGCGACTCTATCTTTGGGCGCTACACCGAGGTCTCAGAACGCTGCCGTATTAGCGAAGCCACCTTCGGCGACTATTCCTACATCATGCAGGACGGGGCCGTCTGGTGCGCGACGATCGGCAAGTTCGTCAATATCGCCGCCGCCGTGCGCATCAACGCCACCAACCATCCGACCTGGCGCGCGACCCTGCATCATTTCACCTATCGCGCCGCCGACTACTGGCCCGACGCCGACATGGAGACGGACTTCTTCGCCTGGCGGCGCGCAAACCGGGTGACGATCGGCCACGACGTTTGGATCGGCCATGGTGCGACCATCTTGCCCGGCGTCAAAGTCGGCAACGGCGCCGTTATCGGTGCCGGCGCCGTCGTATCGAAGGACGTTGCGCCATACACGATCGTCGGCGGTGTGCCGGCCAAGCTCATCCGCGAACGTTTCGCGAAAGAGATCGGCGAACGCATGGACAGACTTTCCTGGTGGGATTGGCAACACGACCGGTTGCGCCTGGCTTTGCAAGATTTCCGCAACTTAAGCGCGGAAGATTTTCTGGCCCGCTACGAGGGCTAGACACCGCCTCTGCAGCGCGGAGATTTGTGACACTTCTTACACAAATCTGACATTTGGGGTTCATCAAGCGGGACTAATGCGGTGCTGACCAAGGCCTGAAGTGCAAGGGACCAGCATGATGTTCGAGCTGAAGGATGTCACCCGTCGTTTCGGAAAAAAGCTCGCCGTCGATGCCGTGACCCTCACCATTCCCCAGGGTCAGATGGTCGGCATCATCGGCCGCTCCGGCGCCGGCAAGTCGACGCTGCTGCGCATGATCAACCGCCTCCAGGAGCCGAGCTCCGGCTCCATTCATTTCGCCGGCGTCGAGGTCTCCGGGCTTCGCGGCCAGGCATTGCGCAACTGGCAGCGCGACTGTGCGATGATCTTCCAGCAGTTCAACCTGGTGCCGCGCCTCGATGTCCTGACCAATGTCATGCTCGGCCGCCTCAATCACCGCCCGACGCTTCTGAGCCTCCTCAACATCTTCACCCGCGAGGAGCGCGTGCATGCGATCGCGGCACTCGAACGCCTCGGCATCGAGCAGACGGCGCTGCAGCCGGCCGGCACGCTTTCCGGCGGCCAGCAGCAGCGCGTGGCGATCGCCCGCGCGCTGATGCAGAACCCGAAGATGGTGCTCGCCGACGAACCGATCGCCTCGCTCGATCCGCTGAACGCCAAGATCGTCATGGATGCGCTGCGCGACATCAACGAGCGTGAGGGCATCACCGTCATCACCAATCTGCATACGCTCGACACCGCCCGCAACTATTGTGAGCGCATCGTCGGCATGGCCGGCGGCCGCGTCGTCTTCGACGGCAAGCCCTCGGAGCTGACGGCCGAAGCAGTGAAGGAAATCTACGGCACGGACAAGGACGGCGCCGGCATCGACGAAACGATGACCTCGACCTCCATCAATATCGCTCCCGAGGGCGCCAACAATCAATCCGCCGGCGTCCAGCCGCTGGCGTTGGCTGGTCTCTGACAGAGGCGGCCGCGATCGAACGCCCGCGTTAAGGGCACACTTCTTCGTAACGGGAAGGCCGGAGACACCGGTCGATAGGAGAGAACGCATGTTGAAGAAAGCACTCTTTGCGGCAACGGCGCTGTTTGCGCTCGCCGGCGCCGCCAATGCCGCAGACCTCAAGGAATTCCGCATCGGCATCCTTGGCGGCGAAAATGAAACTGACCGCCTGCGCAACTATGCCTGCCTCGCCGACCACCTGAAGCAGGAATTCGGCTTCGAGAAGGTCTCGCTCTTCCCGGCCGCTGACTATGACGGCGTTATCCAGGGCCTGCTCGGCGGCACGCTCGACTTCGCCGAACTCGGCGCTTCCGGTTACGCCTCCGTCTACCTGAAGGATCCGAAGGCTGTTACGCCGATCCTGACGACGCAGCAGAAAGACGGTTCGACTGGTTATTACTCGATCGGCCTCGCACTGAAGTCCTCCGGCATCAAGACCATCAAGGACGCCAAGGGCAAGAAGCTCGGCTACGCCGATCCGGACTCCACCTCCGGTTACCTCGTGCCGCTGACGCAGATCCCGAAGGACACCGGCATGCCGAACGACAAGTTCTTTGCCTCGACCCAATTCAACGGCGGTCACGAAAACAACCTGCTTGCCGCCTATGACGGCAAGGTCGATGTCGCCGTCGACGACTCGTCGGGCATCGGCGACTTCAAGGATGGCTACACTTCCGGCACGTTCCGCAAGGAAGTCGACAAGGGCGCCGTCGATCCGAACAAGCTCGTTGAAGTCTGGCGTTCGCCGCTGATCCCGAACGGCCCGCTCGTCGTGCGCAACGCCCTCGGCCAGGAGTGGCAGACGAAGCTCGCAGCCTTCTTCACGGCCCTGCCGGAAAAGGATCACAAGTGCTTCTCGGCTGTCGAAGGCGGCGACTACAAGGGCTACGCTCCCGTCAAGCACGACTTCTACAAGGCCGTCGTCGAAGTTCGCAAGGCGGCCATCGGCGGCTGATCGCCTTTTGAATACGGGGCGGCTGACAACGGCCGCCCTTTGTTTGTTACAGCGCGGAGCGTCCATGACCATTGCCGACACACAGCCGCACATGCAGAGCACGCAGGAGATCGGCACCGCCTGGGACCGGATGGTCGCCAAGCGCCGCTTCTGCACCGTGCTCGGCCTGGTTATCCTTATCGCGGCTTTCGTGAGCTCCGTCCGCTTTGCCGATGAGAGCAATGCCGGCCATTTCTTCGAACGCCTGCCGCACCTATTCGACTTCCTGAGCTGGCTCATTCCCAAGGATTGGAACGACGTCTGGCGCGCGCTCTTCGACATAGCGAGCGTCAACGACAAGGGCGGCGAGGAATTCAACTTCATCAAAGGCCGCGTCTATATCTGGGGAGACTTCTACATCCCGGAATATTTCGAGCTGATGATCGTCACGATCAACGTGGCGCTGATCTCGACTATCATCGCCTTCGTCTTTGCCGTGCCCTTGAGCTTCTTTGCGGCGCGCAACCTGACGAGTTCGTGGCCGCTGCGAGTCTTCACCAAGCGGCTGATGGAATTCCTGCGCGCCTTCCCGGATATCGTCATTGCCGGCCTGTTTTCAGCGCTCCTGTCGATCGGGCCGGTCGCCGCCATCATCGCCATCACCCTGCACACGATCGGCGCGCTCGGCAAACTCTTCTACGAAGTCGCCGAAAATATCGACATGAAGCCACATGAGGGGATGAAGGCCGTCGGCGCCAACTGGTGGGAGCGGGTGCGCTTCGCCGCCCTGCCGCAGGTGCTGCCGAATTTCGCCTCCTATGCGCTGCTGCGCCTGGAGATCAACGTGCGCGCCTCGACCATCATCGGCGCCGTCGGTGGCGGCGGCATCGGCGAAGAGCTGAAGCTTTCGATCTCGCGCGGCTTCGGCGCAAAGACCGTCGCCCTCGTACTCCTGTTGTTCGTGACGATCATCGCCGTCGACCAGTTCTCCGCATGGCTGCGCCGCCGTCTCGTCGGCGAACACGCTTTCCTTCTGCAACATTGAGGCCGCCATGACGGTGATCGACGCAAACCGCATGCAAGAGATTGAAGCGCGCTATCCGGAATATTTCCACCGGTCGTTCCGCCAGCGTTTCGGCGGGCTGATGATCCTCATTGCGACCCTCCTCTACGGCCTCTACGCCGTCTGGTTCTTTGACCTGCCCAAGCTTCTTGCCGAAGCCCACTGGGAGCGCGTCGGCATCTATCTCAGCCAATGGGTGAGTTATGATGTGCAGCCGGACTTCCGCATCCAGGATGACGGCTCGATCGAGGTGCGTTATCCCCGCTTCTCGCCGCTCGGCGACAATCCGCATCCGGACTGGGTGGTCAACAATCCCGATGGCAGCATCACCGTTTCCGTCAGCGGCACCAGCCGCAGCATCACCGTTTCGAAGAGCGAAACGATCGTGACCGCACACGGCGTCAGCGTCCCGGTCAACGTTTCGAGCGGCGCGCCCGAGGTGGTCGGCCCGGTGCCGAGCTGGATGACGGTCTATGACGATAACGTGCTCGCTGATCTCGGCTTTGCCGGCGACGTCAGCATTTCCGTCGATCGCGTGAAAGTTCGCAAGCGTTTCCTCGGCTGGGCGAATTTCCTCTTCGACACGCAATCGTCATTCTTCGACAAGCCGGTCGGCGACGTCCTTGGCCTCATTGTCTCCGGCCCGCGCATCAAGCCCGACCAGTCCAACCTGTCGCTCGCTTTCGATGACATCTGGAACAACAGCGAATGGCAGCACGGCGACGTCTGGACCAAGCTTTTCCAGACGATCGTCATGGCCTTTCTCGGAACGCTGCTCGGCGCGCTTGCCGCCTTCCCGCTCGCCTTCCTGGCGGCACGCAACATCACTCCGAACCGCCTCTTGAACCAGATTCTCAAGCGCTTCTTCGATTTCCTGCGCTCTGTCGACATGCTGATCTGGGCGCTTTTCCTGACACGCGCCTTCGGCCCAGGGCCGCTTGCCGGCAGCGGCGCGATCTTCCTCACCGAGACCGGCACGCTCGGCAAGCTTTATTCCGAGGGGCTCGAGAACATCGACAACAAGCCGCGGGAAGGCATCAAATCGACTGGCGCCCAGACCTTGCTCGTCCATCGTTACGGCATCATGCCGCAGATCGTCCCGGTCATCGTCAGCCAGACGCTCTACCAGTGGGAGTCGAACGTGCGCGGTGCCACCATCATCGGCGCCGTCGGCGCAGGCGGCATCGGCCTCAAACTCTGGGAGGCAATGCGCACCAACGCCAACTGGGAAAACGTCGCCTATATGGTCATTCTGATCCTGATCGTCGTCTTCCTGTTCGACGCCGCATCGAACGCGCTGCGCCATCGACTGATGGGCACGAATTCGCACTGAGCACTCGATGAAGGCCGGTGGCGGCGCGGCCGTCATCATCATTCTGTCACGGAAATCTTTTAGCCGGGAGCCTGCTTGCGGTTCGCCGCCAAATCACTGCACATTGCGCTCCCCTTTCGACGATCCCCAGGACAAAATCCTTGCGCTACGCTCTCTATTTTTCGCCGCCGAAGGATGACCCTCTGACCGGCGCGGCTTCGCTCTGGCTCGGCCGCGATGCGTTCAGCGGCAAAACCTATCCTGCACCCGCACATGAGACGCTGAGTGCGGCAGAGCAGTTCGAGCTGACTGCCGACCCGCGACGCTATGGCTTTCATGCGACGATCAAGGCGCCGTTTTCGCTTGCCGCTTCTGTCACCGAAAGGGATCTCATGGCCTTTGCCGAGGAGTTTGCCGCGCGCACGCCGGCTTTCGAGATTCCCCAGCTCGTCCTCGGTCAGCTCGGTCGATTTTTTGCCCTTGTTCCGGCTTCTCTTCATCAACCTCTTCAGGATTTCGCAGCGAAGGTGGTAAAGTCCTTCGAGCCGTTCCGCGCAACGCTGTCCGAGGCCGATATCGCGCGCCGCAATCCGGAAAGGCTCAGCGACAGCCAGCGCGCCAATCTGCAGCGCTGGGGCTATCCTTACGTCATGGAGGATTTCGGTTTCCACATGACACTGAGCGGGCAGGTGCCTGCAGAGCGCGCCGAGGTGATGAGAGCAATCCTGGCGGAACGTTTTGCCGGTTTCACCGGCCGCCCGCTTTTGATTTCCGGCCTTGCGGTCTTCATCGAGGAGACGCGCGGCGCCCCGTTCAGAGTTCGTTCCTGGCTGCCCCTTGCCGGCGCTAAAAACTGAAAGACCTGACAATATGAGCAAAGAGACCGTCTTTTCCAACGCCCGCATCGTTCTCGAGGACGACATCCTTTCAGGATCGATCCTCATCCGCGACGGCAAGATCGCCGATATCTCTGAAGGCAATTCGGTAGCCGGCGAAGATTTCGAGGGGGATTACGTCATTCCCGGCCTTGTCGAACTGCATACCGACCATCTCGAAGGCCATTATCAGCCGCGTCCGGGCATTCGCTGGCACAAGACGGCTGCCGTCCAGGCGCATGACGCCCAGATCGTCACATCGGGCATCACGACGGTCTTCGACTGCCTGCGCATGGGCGCGGATGAGGATGGCGGGTTCGAAAATGGCGAGATGCGCGAGATGGCCGACGCCATCCAATCGGCGGAGAAGGAAGGCAGGCTGCGCGCCGAACACCTCATCCACCTGCGCTGCGAGGTATCGGCCGACAATGTGCTTGAACATTTCGCCGATTTCGAAAATGATCCGCATGTGCGGCTCGTCTCGCTGATGGATCACGCGCCCGGCCAGCGGCAGTTCCAGACGATGGATCAATATATCTTCTACTACCAAAAGAAGCGTGGTCTGAGCGATGAGGCCTTTGCGCGTTTCGTCGCCAAGCGCCAGGCGGAATCGGCGCGCAATTCGACGCCACATCGAAACGCCATCGCCAAGGTCTGCGCCGAGCGCGGCATCACGGTCGCAAGCCATGACGACGCCACGCTCTCCCATGTCGACGAGGCGATCGACAATGGCGTGCGCCTTGCCGAGTTCCCGACCAGCTTCGATGCCGCCCGGGCATCGCACGAGCACGGCATGAGCGTGCTGATGGGCGCGCCCAACATCGTGCGCGGCAAATCCCATTCCGGCAACATCGCCGCCCGCGATCTCGCCGAAATGGGCGTGCTCGACGTTCTGTCCTCCGATTACGTGCCGCTCAGCCTGCTGCATGCACCCTTCATCCTTGCCGACGAGGTGGAAGGCATCACCCTTCCGAAAGCGATCGCGATGGTGACGTCGACGCCTGCCCGCACCGTCAGCCTCAATGATCGCGGCCGGATCGCGACCGGGCTGCGCGCCGATCTCGTCCGTGTCCACCGCTCGCACGGCGTGCCGGTAACACGCTCCGTCTGGCGCCAGGGACGCCGTGTCGCATGACGCCGCACGAACCCCATGCGGCTGCTGGAGCCGAACGCGGCATCATGGTCGTCGTCGTCGGGCCGAGCGGCGCCGGCAAGGACACGCTGATGAACCTCGCTGCGCGGCGTTTTTCCGGCCGCGACAACGTCCATTTCGCCCGCCGCGTCATCACCCGCCACCGCGATGCCGGCGGCGAGGATCATCTTTCCGTCTCCCTTCAAGGCTTTGCCGCCATGGAGCAGTCAGGCTCCTTCGCCGTGTGGTGGGAGGCGCATGGCCTGAAATACGGCATTCCGGCCGAAGTCTCGGTGGCGCTGTCGAGAGGCCATATCGTCGTGGCCAACGGCTCGCGCTCGGCGCTTCACCGCTTCCAGGCCGCTTTCCCGCGGCTGAAGGTCATCAATGTCACGGCCCGCCCGGAAGTGCTCGCCAGCCGGCTGGAAGCGCGCGGCCGGGAGACACATGAGGACATCATGGCCAGGCTTGCCCGCGGCCCGCTGACCGTGCGCGGCGACTATGACGTGACGGAACTCGACAATAGCGGTTCGCTGGAAGAGGCCGAACAGAAGATGATCGCGATTCTGGACGAATTGCTGGCCGAAGTGCAGCGACCACAGTAGGGAGGCAGGATGCGTGCCATCAAAGTTGTCGATTACGACACTTCCTGGCCACTGCTCTTTGCCGCAATCAGCGCCGAGGTCTCCGTCCTGCTCGGTGATCTCGTGCAGTCCATCGACCACATCGGCAGCACATCTGTGCCTGGACTTGCAGCCAAGCCGAAAATCGACCTCGATGTCGTCGTGGTATCTGACGACGCCTTACCGGCAGCGATAGAATTGGTACGCGCTGCCGACTTCACCTTTCACGGTGACCCTCACGGAGACGGCCGTTGGGTCTTTACCCGTAACCGCGAGGCTTGCGGGTACAGGCTCTATGTCTGCGCACCCGATAATCCCGCGCATCGGCAGCGCATCCTGTTTCGCAACTATCTCCGAGATCATCCCGCAAAGGCCAAGGCCTATGCCGACCTCAAACGCCGCCTGGCCGCGGAGGCGGACGGCGATTGGGATTTCTATACCGGCGGCAAGACCGAGTTCGTCGAGGAAACGATAAGATTGGCTACGTTGAAAACATGAAACCGGAATGCGCCGCGCACTCCGGCCATCGTCGATCAATCGCCCTCGCCGCGTCCGGATACGATCTCGCGTTTGCCGACGTGGTTTGCCGGGCCGACGAGACCTTCCTTTTCCATCCGCTCCACTAGGGAGGCGGCTCTGTTGTAGCCGATGCCGAGGCGGCGCTGGATGTAGGAGGTTGAGCACTTCTTGTCCCGCATGACGACCTTGACGGCCTGCTGGTAGAGCTCGTCACCGTCCTCGGCGCCCATAGCACTCTTGTCGAAGACGGCGCCGTCTTCATCATTCTCGACGTCTTCCTCCTCGTCGGCAGTGACCGTATCCAGATATTCAGGACGGCCCTGCGTCTTCAGATGCGCGACGACTTTTTCGACCTCGGCATCGGAGACGAAGGGGCCATGGACACGGGCGATGCGGCCGCCACCCTGCATGTGCAGCATGTCACCCTGTCCGAGCAGCTGCTCTGCGCCCTGCTCGCCGAGGATGGTGCGGCTGTCGATCTTCGAGGTGACCTGGAAGGAAATGCGGGTCGGAAAATTCGCCTTGATCGTGCCGGTGATGACATCGACCGACGGACGCTGGGTCGCCATGATCAGGTGAATACCGGCGGCACGCGCCATCTGCGCCAGACGCTGGATCGCACCTTCAATCTCTTTGCCGGCGACCATCATCAGATCGGCCATCTCGTCGACGATGACGACGATGTAAGGCATCGGCGCAAGATCCAGCTCTTGGCTTTCTTCGATCGGCGCACCGGTTCCCCTGTCGAAGCCGGTCTGAACCATGATGTGGATGGTCTCGCCCTTTTCGCGCGCCTGGGAGACGCGGCCGTTATAGCCGTCGATGTTGCGCACGCCGAGGCGCGACATCTTGCGATAACGCTCCTCCATCTCGCGCACCGCCCATTTCAGCGCCATGACAGCCTTTTTCGGATCGGTGACGACGGGCGTCAGCAGATGCGGAATACCGTCATAGACGGAGAGTTCGAGCATCTTCGGGTCGACCATGATCAGCCGGCATTGCTCCGGCGTCATGCGGTAGAGCAGCGACAGGATCATCGTATTGATGGCGACCGATTTGCCCGAACCGGTGGTGCCGGCGACGAGCAGATGCGGCATCTTTGCGAGCTCGGCGATCACAGGCTCACCGCCGATGGTCTTGCCGAGGCCGAGCGCCAGCTTATAGCCGCTCTTGTCGAAATCCTGGCTCTCGATCATCTCCCGGAAATAGACGGTTTCACGGGTGACATTCGGCAGCTCTATGCCGATGACGTTGCGGCCCGGGACCACGGCGACGCGGGCCGAAAGCGCCGACATCGAGCGGGCGATATCATCGGCCAGGCCGATGACGCGCGACGACTTCACGCCGGGCGCCGGCTCGAATTCATAAAGGGTGACGACGGGGCCGGGGCGGACATGAATGATCTCGCCCTTGATGCCGAAATCCTCAAGCACGCTTTCCAGAAGACCGGCATTCTGCTCCAGCGTCTCCTGCGACATGATCTCGCCGAGACGTTCGGGCGGCTCTTGCAAAAGAGCGCGCGGCGGGAATTCATAACCTGATGCATCGATCTTTTCAGGCCTTGCTGCAAGGCGTGGCGACGGCAGGACTGCGGCGACCGAGGGCGCAGGCCGAGGCACAGAGGCGGCCTGAGGGACCGCCGTGACCTGAGGCATCGGCGCAGTCTGGGGCGCGACCTGAGGCGCAGGTGCAATCGCCGCCTCGCGGGTACGCACGGGCCTTTCCAGGGAAATCGCAGCCGGCGGGCGCAGAGCCGCCGGCGCGGGCGCTGCAGCCGGCGGCTGGACCGGTCGGGATGCCGCCTGAGCGGGCTTCAGCGCGCCCGGACGCCATTCCATGACGCGAAACAGCGAGGTGATCGATTCGGGCGCGGTCTCGATCTTCGGAAGAATGATCGAGGGCGCGCGCACCGGTTCGCCCTCCTCGAACGCCATGACTTCCCAGAAGGCAAAATCGGAAATCGAAGACAGTTCGGAAGCGGCGCGCAGGGTAGGAGCCTCCACCGCGGCGGCCGGCGGCTGCAGCGTCTCGATCTCAGCCTGCGCTACGGCAGGTTCAGCGGGCTCCGGCAGGTAGATATCGAAGGGCACGTCGACCGCGACCGGTTCTATCCGTATCGCCTGCTGTTCCGCTTCCGGTTCACTGCGAACGGGCTCGTTCGACGGGCGGCGGCGGCTGATCAGCGTTTCGGGCGTGCGGGTGAAGCGAACATTCGGCGCGAGCGAGAAGTTGCTCTGCCAGATCGGTGCCGGCGGCCTCTCGCCTGGATTTTCCTCCGGAAGCTCCGTTTCAATGCCGCTGGAAAAATCTGCGGCATCCGTCAAATTGGTTCTGGGAAAACGCATGCGTCCGCTACTCACTCATGCCTAACAAATTACGACCCTACCGGGATAGAAAAGGAAGGTTAATAAGTTCCTTCCAGCCGTATCGTTCCGATACGGCCGAGGGAGGTACATGGCCGTGATTTCAATGAGTTAGGAGAAGCGGAAAAATCTTTTTCGTTGGGGGAGGCGGTTAATGCGCCTCGTCCCAATTGGTGGCGGCGCGGGCATCGACCTTGAGCGGCACGCGCATTTCGAGCGCTGGCATCGTGGCGTTTTCCATGACCGAGACAATGACCGGCATCGCCTTTTCGACATCCTCGTCCTCGACCTCGAAAATCAACTCGTCATGCACCTGCAGCAACATGCGCACACGCTCGGCAAGACCGGCTTCGGCGAGCGCCGGCTCCATCTTGATCATCGCCCGGCGAATGACGTCGGCCGCAGAGCCCTGGATCGGCGCGTTGATTGCCGCCCGTTCGTTAAAGGCGCGCACCGAAGGGTTGGAAGAGCGGATTTCGGGATAGTTGATGCGGCGGCCGAAGATCGTTTCGACATAACCCTTGTCGCGGGCCATTGCCTTGCGGCTTTCCATATAGTCGCGGATGCCGGGGAAGCGCTCGAAATATTTTTTGATGTAGTCGCCGGCCTCCGAGCGTTCGATCGAAAGCTGGTTGGCGAGGCCGAAGGCGGAGATGCCGTAAATGATGCCGAAATTGATCGCCTTTGCACGGCGGCGCACTTCACCCGGCATGCCTTCGACCGGCACGCCGAACATTTCCGAAGCGGTCATGGCGTGAATGTCGACGCCGTCCTCGAAGGCCTTGGTCAGCTGCGGGATCTCGGCCACATGGGCAAGTACGCGCAGTTCGATCTGACTGTAGTCGGCGGAAATCAGCTTGTGACCCGGCGTCGAGATAAAGGCCGTGCGGATCTTGCGGCCTTCTGCGGTGCGCACGGGAATGTTCTGCAGATTCGGCTCGGACGAGGACAGGCGCCCCGTGGTCGTCGAAGCCAGCGAATAGGAGGTGTGGACCCGCCTGGTCTCCGGATGGACATAGCCCGGAAGCGCGTCGGTATAGGTGGATTTCAGCTTGGTGAGCTGGCGCCAATCGACGATCTTGCGCGGCAGCTCGAAACCGGCGGCGGCGAGATCCTCGAGCACCGAAGCGGAGGTCGACCATTGTCCGGTCTTCGTCTTGCTGCCGCCGGCAAGGCCCATCTTGCCGAACAGGATGTCGCCCAGCTGCCTCGGCGAACCGATATTGAACCGTTCGCCGGCGAGCTGGTAGATCTCGTCTTCCAGGCGCGCCGCACCCTGAGCCAGTTCGCCGGACAGCCGCGACAGGATCTGCCGATCGACCGTAATGCCACGCGCTTCCATGCGCGCCAACACCGGCAGCAGCGGCCGCTCCAGCCGCTCGTAAACACTGGTCAGCCCCGCCGCCGTCAGCCGCGGCTTCAGCACCAGCCAGAGGCGCAGCGTCACGTCGGCGTCCTCGGCGGCATAATGGGTGGCGCGGTCGATATCGACCAGGTCGAAGGTGACGTTCGCCTTGCCGCTGCCCGTCACATCCTTGTAGGGGATCGGCGTATGGCCGAGGAATTTTTCCGAGAGCGGATCCATGCCGTGAGCGCCGGTGCCGGCGTCGAGCACATAGGAGATCAGCATCGTGTCGTCGAAACTCTTCGTCTCGATGCCATAGCGCTTCATCAAGAGGTAGTCGTATTTCAGGTTCTGGGCGACCTTGAGGACCGATTCGTCCTCCAGCAATGCCTTCAGCCGCGGCAAGGCGTCACCCATGGAAATCTGGTTTTCGGCCAGGCCGCCGCCGAGCAGATCGCCGACGCCATTCTTGTGGGCGAGCGGCACATAGGCGGCGCGAATCTTCGTGCCGGTGGGATCGCTGACATTGTCGGCGATCGCCATCGCAAAGCCGACAAGCTCGGCCTGCATCGCATCCAGCGACGTGGTCTCCGTATCGAAAGCCATGAGGCCGGTGTCGCGCGCATCGGCGATCCATCGGTCGAGCGTCGCGAGATCGCGGATCGTCGCATAGTTCGAATGATCGAAGGGCAGCGCCGCAAAAGCCTCGGCCCGCGCCTTGGCGAGATCGGCCGGCGAAAAAGCGCCTTCGATACCGGCCTTTGCCTTCGCGCGAGGCGGCACGGGCACCGATTCGCCCGAAACGTCCGGTATGCCGCCGGCAACAGGCTCCGGCTCGGCCGCATCGAGATCAGGACCATGGGCCGCCTTGCCCCACTCGATCGGGACCACCGCCGGTTCGATGGTGCTCGCATCGCAATCGCAGACTTCGGCGACGCGTCGTGTCAGCGACGTGAATTCCATCGTCTTCAGGAAGCCGATCAGCTTCGGGCCGTTTTGCGGTTCCAGTACCAGCGCGTCGAGATCGAGATCGAGCGGCACATCGGTGCGCAGGCGGACGAGTTCGCGCGAAAGCCTCGCCATCTCGATATTGGCAAGGATCATCTCACGCCGTTTGACCTGCTTGATCTCGGTGGCGCGCTCGAGCAGCGTGTCGAGATCGCCATATTCCTCGAGGAGCTGGGCGGCGGTTTTCGGGCCGATTCCCGGAATGCCGGGAACATTGTCCACGGAATCGCCGGTCATCGCCTGCAGGTCGATCATCTTTTCCGGCGGCACGCCCCATTTCTCGATGACGTCGGGAATGCCGATCTGCTTGTCCTTCATGCTGTCATACATGTGCACGTTTGGTGTAACGAGCTGCATCAGATCCTTGTCGGAAGAAACGATCGTGACGTCGGCGCCTGTTGCCTCGGCCTGGCGGGCATAAGTGGCGATGATGTCGTCGGCCTCGAAGCCTTCGGTCTCGATGCAGGGCAGGTTGAAGGCGCGGGTCGCCTCTCTTATCAGGCCGAATTGCGGGATGAGCTCTTCCGGCGGGGCTGAGCGGTTCGCCTTGTAGGCGTCATAGAGATCCTTGCGAAAGGTCTTGGCGGAATAATCGAAGATAACGGCAAGATGGGTCGGGGTGACGCCGACATCGGTATTGCGCGCATCCCTCAAGAGTTTCCACAGCATGTTGCAGAAACCGGAGACGGCCCCGACCGGCAGGCCGTCGGACTTGCGCGTCAGCGGCGGCAATGCGTGAAACGCCCGAAAGATGAATCCGGAACCATCGACTAGGAAGAGGTGATCGCCTTTTTTCATGCGTGCATGGATAGCGCGGGCACGGAACGAGGTCCATATAAAGTTCGGTGCGCCAAGTGCGGAAAGAATTTCCGCTCACCAAACTGTTACCGATTTGTAACGTACCGTTACCCTTGAAAAACCACATTCGTAGCTACAAATGCATGTCACCGGCGCTTGATCGCGTCGCGGGTCTGATTACCGGCTTGTCCCCCGCCGTATCAGGCTTGGACAAAGGCCTTATCCCCCTCTCCGGGCCTTTGTCCCCATTTTAAAGTCGCCATGGCCAACCTCCAGGTCATGGCGACTTTTGTTTTTCAGGTTCGCGCAGTTCTGATCGCAGCTTGCATTTTTTTGCAGCATCCTCTGCGATTTGCTGCATTGTCTCCGGCACGGTTTTGAGCCTAACTTGCGATCATGGGATTTAACCGCATGGATTCGGGAGCTTACCTTGCCAGCCAGCTGGCGAAGGGTTTTGCCCGCTCGCTGCACCAGCGCGCGATAGGGCTTGGTTTCTCTCCCGGCCAGTTTCCCATCCTGCTGGAACTCTGGGCCGAGGACGGGCTGACCCAGAAACAGCTTCTCGACCGAGTCGCTATCGAGCAGGCGACCATGGCCAATACGCTTTCGCGCATGGTCCGCGACGGGCTGATCGAGCGCCGGCCGCATCCCTCCGACAAGCGGGCGCAGCTGATTTTCCTGACGCCGAAGGCGCGTGCAATGGAAGCTGAGGCGATCGAGACCGCGCGTGAGGCGGACCTCGCGCTGTTCAAAGGCTTTCGCGGATTCGAACGCGAGCTGACGCTCGAATATATCCGCCGGCTGCTGGAAAACGCCAAGACGCTCTGATCGAGATTATTCACCGGCAAGACGCGTAGATCGCCGCCACGGAGGCGGCGACGCGTCAGCGTCGGCCGTCGAGGACAGAAGGCTTTTGGCGGCGAGCTTGATGCTCGGCTCGATATCCGGCTTGCCGAGCAAAAAGCCCTGCACCTGTGCGCAGCCTTCTTCGAGGACGATCTGGCGCTGCGTCTCGGTTTCGACGCCCTCCGTCACGACAGGCATGCCGAGGCTGTGGCCGAGACCGATGATGGCGCGCACGATCGAACGTGACGCCGCGTCATGTTCCAGCATGCCGGTGAAGCTGCGGTCGACCTTGATCTTGTCGAAGGGGAAGGTTCGCAGGTTGGAAAGCGAGGAAAAACCGGTGCCGAAGTCGTCCATGACGATGTGAACACCGAGACTGCGCAGGCGCAGCAGCGTGGCCATCACCCGATCGCGGTCACGGATGAGAGCGGCCTCGGTGATTTCGATTTCCAACCGGTCGGGCGCGAGCCCCGTTTCCTCGAGGATTGCCTCGATCCGCTCGCAAAGGTTCGGCAGCATGAACTGCACCGGCGAGACATTGACTGCGATCGTCAGCGGATGCGGCCAGCGCGCAGCTTCTGCGCAGGCCTCGCGCAGCACCCATTCGCCGAGCTGGACAATCGATCCGCTTTCCTCCGCGATCGGAATAAAGACATCCGGCTCGCTGATGCCGTGCCCCGGCCGGTTCCAGCGCATCAGGGCCTCATAACCGCTGACCTCGCCGCTCAGTGCGCCGTAAATCGGCTGATAGCTGACATGGATCTGATTGCGGGTGATGGCGTGGCGCAGTTCGCTTTCGATCTGGCGGCGGGCGCGCGTGGCTTCGTCCATTTCCGCGTCGAAGAAACAGGCCTTGCCGCGACCGCCGTGCTTGACCCGATAGAGTGCGATATCGGCATTGTTGCAGATCTCGTCCACATCACGTCCGTCGGCCGGGTAAAGGGCGATGCCGAGGCTGACGCCGACGGCTGTTGGGTCGCGTGCCGTATCCATCTCGGCCGCGAATTCGTCGAGGATCGCCGCTGCGAGCTTCTGCGCGGCCGCCGGTTGCTGTCCGGCGGGCTGGATGATGGCAAATTCATCGCCACCGAGACGGGCGATCGTATCGCTTTCATCGGCGACGCGCCGGAGGATCGAGGCAACCTTGCGGAGAATTCGGTCGCCCTCGGCATGGCCGAAAATATCATTGACGCTCTTGAACCGATCGAGATCGATATAGAAGAGGGCCACCTTGCTGCTCTTTCGTTCGGCCATCTGCAGCGCCTGACGGATGCGCGTATCGAACAACGACCGGTTCGGAAGATCGGTGAGAACATCGTGGTGGGCGAGATGTTCGATCATCTCCTCGGCCTGCCTGCGCTCCGTCAGATCGCGCACCGCCAGCACGTCACAATTGTGCCCGCGATAGACGATCCTGCTCGTATTGACTTCGACGGCGATCTCCTTGCCGCTGCTGGTGCTGAGCAAGGTTTCGCCGGGCCTATTCTGCCCCTGTATGGCGGTCAAAGCAGCGGACGGCGCCTTGCCGACAAGATCGGCAAGCTTCCAGCCGGAAAGAGCCTGGAACCGTTCATTGGCATCGATGACCCTGCCTTCGCGCAGGATCAGCAGCCCTTCCTGCGAGGCATTGGCGAGCCCTCTCAGATCCGTCAGATGGCTGTCGATAAAGACCACCGCGATAGCGGTCAGAATGAGAGCCGTCGCCGCTACCACCACAATCGCTGCCAGCAGGCTGGTATCGAGCACCATCGCCGGGACCTCTTTGCCGGGATCCGGCACAAGCGTGATGCTTGCCATCGAAATGAAGTGGAGAGCGCAGATTGCCAGGACAAAGATGACGGACGAGGTGAGGAGCCGCCTCAGGCCGCTCCACTGGAAGAAGGCGTAGAAGGCAGCGCTCGACAGCAGCGCCCCCGCGAGAACCGCACTCAGCGTCATGTAGGGATCGTAGACGATCACCGCCTGTGTCTCGATCGCCTGCATACCGGTCAGGTGCATCGAGGCGATGCCGAGCGCCATCAGGACGCCGCCGCGGATGCGCGAAAACCTGCCGCGGCTCTCCGAAGCGACGACGATCGCCGCCCACGAACCGGCAACCGACAGGAGAAAGGAAAGCGCCGTCAGCCCCAGTTGGTAGCTGATCGGCATGCCGCCGTCATAGGCCAGCATCGCGATGAAGTGCGTTGCCCATACGCCGGTGCCGAAGGCGAAAGCCGAGGCGCCGATCCAGAGCTTGCGGCGCCCGGCATCACATCCTTGAGCGCGTGAAAGCGGCAGCATCGCTGCCATCGCGCCGATCAGACAAACCGCCGCGGCCGCGAGCACCAGCCGCCAATCATGATCGTCGCGAATACATGTAATGACCGAAAACATCCGCTCCCCCGAACAGCTGAATACGGCCAAGTTATTTGGGTTCTACTAAATAACTGTAAATTGAATTAGAAGGTTCTTCTATATCGCCGCAGTAATCTTCTTGCACCCGATCCGGACGCGGCCGCTTTCGGGCCGCCCATTTGCTTTTCCGCCTCGCCTGCTTTCCTCGTTTGGTCTATCGTCCGGCCAAATTTCAAAAAGGAGTCGAAAATGACGGATCTACAACAGGTACTTGCGCGCGCTGATCAGAACCTTTCCTCAAGCCTCGAAAAGCTGTTCGAGCTTCTGCGCATCCAGTCGATTTCCACCGATCCCGTCTACAAGGCCGAATGCCGGAAGGCGGCCGAATGGCTGGTCGCCTATCTCGAAGGCCTCGGCTTTACCGCCTCGGTGCGTGACACACCCGGCCATCCGATGGTCGTCGCCCACCATGGCGGCGCTTCCGCCGACGCGCCGCATGTGCTTTTCTACGGCCATTACGACGTGCAGCCGGTCGACCCGATCGAGCTCTGGGAAAACGATCCCTTCGAGCCGTCGATCAAGGATGTCGGCGATGGCCGCAAGATCCTGACCGGGCGCGGCACCTCCGACGACAAGGGCCAGCTGATGACCTTCCTCGAAGCCTGCCGCGCCTATAAGGAGATCAACGGCGCACTTCCCTGCCGCATCACCATTCTGTTCGAGGGCGAGGAGGAATCGGGCTCACCGTCCCTGAAGCCTTTCCTCGAAGCCAACGCCGCCGAACTCAAGGCCGATTATGCGCTTGTCTGCGATACCGGCATGTGGGACCGCGATACGCCGGCAATCGCCGCGGCACTGCGCGGCCTCGTCGGCGAAGAAGTGGTCGTGACGGCAGCCGACCGCGACCTGCATTCCGGCCTCTTCGGCGGCGCTGCGGCCAATCCGATCCATATTCTCGTCGAGGCGCTTGCCGGCCTGCATGACGAGACCGGCCGCATCACGCTTGATGGCTTTTACGACGGCGTCGAGGAAACGCCCGACAACATCAAGGCGTCATGGGAGACGCTCGGCAAGACGGCCGAGAGTTTTCTCGGTGAAGTCGGCCTTTCCATTCCCTCCGGTGAAAAGGGCCGGTCGGTGCTGGAACTCACCTGGGCCCGGCCGACGGCCGAAATCAACGGCATTTGGGGCGGATATACCGGCGAAGGCTTCAAGACGGTCATCGCCGCCAAGGCCTCGGCCAAGGTTTCGTTTCGGCTCGTCGGCACGCAGGATCCGGCTGCTATCCGCGAGGCTTTCCGCAGCTACGTCAGGTCGAAAATTCCGGCCGACTGCTCGGTCGAATTCCATCCGCATGGCGGCTCGCCGGCAATTCATCTGTCCTATGATTCGCCTGTTCTGAGCAAGGCGAAGACGGCGCTTTCCGACGAGTGGCCGAAACCTGCAATCGTCATCGGCATGGGCGGCTCGATCCCGATCGTCGGAGATTTCCAGAAGATGCTCGGCATGGAATCGCTGCTCGTCGGCTTCGGCCTCGCCGATGACCGTATCCATTCGCCGAACGAGAAATACGAGCTTGTCTCCTACCACAAGGGCATCCGCTCCTGGGTGCGGATCCTTCAGGCGCTCGCCGGCTGAAGGGCAATTGCGCGCAGTGTCGACGCGCCAAAATCAAAAATACAAAAAGGCCGGTCGCCCGGCCTTTCGTCATCCGCTCGGCTCGGTGCCAGTTCATCCGTGGTCAAGGAGCAAGCGGGTATTGATGTCAGACTGCCGCCGAAAGGTTAACAAAAGGTTAGCCTTTCGGTCGGGACCAGACCTCAATTGCCGAACAGCCTGACGTGCCGGAGACGCTCCGCGCTTCTGTCGGTTCATGTGCCCTGTAGCAGCGCATGAGAGCACAAATCTCCCCCCGTTCAAGCTACGTTCATCGCGCTCGGCGTATAAAGTATTGAAAGAAAAGCGAATGGTGACGCCCCAACGAATGCCGGCGATCGCTCTATCTTTTGTTCCAAATGGCATATGCCAAGGAAAGGCAGTCGAGCGCTGCCAGAAAACACGCCAACGAGGAGTGAGACGCGTGAAAAAACTCATCGTCAAAATAGCCGCGGCCACACTGCTTGTGCTGGCTCCGGCAATAGCGCAGGCCGCCGGGGGTTACTCGACGGCAAACGTCAACATGCGCGCAGGGCCAAGCACCCGGTATCCCGCAGTCGCCGTCATACCCGCCGGTTCGTCCGTCGAAATCCGTGGATGCCTTTCCAACGTCAACTGGTGTGACGTCGAATTCTACGGCGGCCGCGGCTGGGTTTCGGGCCAGTACGTGCAGGCAGTCTACGAGCAACGCCGCGTCTATGTTGGCCCGGAATATTACCGTCCGCTGGGCATTCCGCTGGTCACCTTCAGCGTCGGCAATTATTGGGACCGTTACTACCGCCATCGCGATTTTTATCGCGAGCGTGACCGCTGGAGCCGCGGCCCGGACTATTATTACCGTGACCGCGACTATCGCAATCGGGATTACCTGGATCGGGACTACCGGGTCCGCGAGTATCGTCGGGATCGCGACCGGGACCGGGACTGGCGCGACGAGGATCGACGGGACGACCGCAGAGATGAAGCTCGCAGGTGGGAGCGTCGGGACAGGGATACCAGGAGCTCGGATTTCCGTGACCTGCCGCAGTTCAGAGGCGGCAAAGCCGACACCTACAATCATCCGGACCCCAGGGCCTCGCCCTTCGTCTGCCGTCCGGGCGATCCCAAGTGCGACTGAAAGAGCAGGGCGGCAGCGATGCCGCCCTTTTCTCAACAGCACTCATCGTGAACGGAGTCTAGAAAAAGCCCGGCGCTCCTTGGGGGGATGCACCGGGCCTGATGTCGATCGGCGCGCGTTGAGGGGAGACGGCCGATCATTCGCGGGACGTGAGGGGCTGTCCCGCTTCTCCATAAACAGCCGTCGAGCCTATTGGTTCCAGTCGGTGCATAATTCTTAAATCAGCAATTCCATTTTATTGTTACACCGCCTCCCCGGTCTGTGGTCATGACCCGCGCGCCTCGACAGCGCGACCACTCACCCTTTGTCCTTTAACACCCCGTTAAATCGCCGCAATTACAGTTCACTCGGATGATCGCGTCGCCCGCTGTATGGTTCCTTAAATCGAAATCAGTTTAAGGACAAAATTATGCAGCACTTCAAAGTGCTACAGCGTCCTTCTCGCGTCTAAAGAGACGCCCGGCGCTGTAACTGGGCGCCGTTATGCGAAGTGGGCTTCGCGATCGAACAGGGGATGCGACCGGTCCGCGATGGCAGGCAGAGGCAAATCAGGCGACAGAATCGAACCGTCCTTCAGCGGCCGCCCGGCCCGCGAAGATGATGAATTTTCGCTCGACGCCGATGACCGCGTCATCGGAAGCAGATCCGCGCGTCGCGGCGGCTCCAAGCCCCCGCCGCAGCGTGCCGCCCGCCAGCGGCGGCGCGAGCCGCGGGAGCGTGAAGGCGGCGGCCTTTTCGGTTTCCTGCGCGGCGTGGTCTACTGGTGCGTCGTGCTTTTCATCTGGGCCGGCATCGGCGTTGCCGGGCTCGTTCTCTATTACGGCTCGCGCATGCCGAGCGCCAGCACATGGGCGATCCCCGAGCGTCCGCCGAACGTCAAGATCACCGCCGTCGACGGCAGCGTCATTGCCAATCGCGGCGCCACCGGCGGCGAGGCGCTGTCGCTCGAAAACATGTCGCCCTATATTCCCGAAGCCGTCATCGCCATCGAAGATCGGCGTTTTTATTCGCATTTTGGCGTCGATCCGCTCGGCCTTGGGCGGGCGATCGTCACCAATTTCACGGCCGGCCACATGGTGCAGGGCGGTTCGACCCTGACGCAACAGCTTGCCAAGAATCTCTTCCTCTCTCCCGAGAGAACGCTGGAACGCAAGGTGCAGGAGGTGCTGCTCGCGCTCTGGCTGGAGCAGAAATACACCAAGGACCAGATCCTTGCGATGTATCTCAACCGGGTGTTCTTCGGATCAAACGCCTATGGCGTCGAGGCGGCCTCTCGCCGCTACTTCAACAAATCGGCGCGGGATGTGAACCTCGGCGAGGCAGCGGTGCTGGCGGGCCTGCTCAAGGCGCCGTCGCGGCTTTCGCCGGCCCGCGACGCGGAAGCGGCGAATGCGCGCGCCCAGCTCGTGCTGGCGGCGATGCGCGAGCAGGGGTTCATCACCGATTCCGAGGTCAAGACAGCGATGTCGCAGACCCCGGCTTCGGCCAAGAGCTACTGGTCGGGCGCCGGGCATTATGTCGCCGATATGGTCATGGACGAATTGCCGGGACTGATCGGCGACGTCAAGGAAGACATCATCGTCGATACGACGATCGACAAATCGCTGGAGAAGAAGGCTGAGCAGTCGCTGGTCGACGTGCTCGAGAAGGAGGGCGGCAAACTCGATGCCTCGCAGGCGGCCCTGGTCTCGATCGACGGCACCGGGGCGATCCGGGCGCTCGTCGGCGGCAGAGACTATGCGACGAGCCAGTTCAACCGCGCCGTCAAGGCCAAGCGCCAGCCGGGATCTTCGTTCAAGCCCTTCGTCTATACGGCAGCGCTGGAAAAAGGGCTGACGCCATTTTCGGTGTTTAACGACGCGCCGATTCGCATCGGCGACTGGACTCCGGAGAATTACGAGAAGAAATACAATGGCGAAGTGACGCTGGCGACCGCGCTCGCCAAGTCGCTGAACACGGTGGCCGCGCAGCTGGTCATGTATGACGGGCCGGATCAGGTGATCAAGCTCGCCCACCGGCTCGGGATCGAAAGCGAGTTGCAGCCGAACGCCTCGATCGCACTCGGGACGTCCGAAGTGTCGCTGATGGAACTGACCGCCTCCTATGCAGCCTTCATGAACGGCGGCTACAAGGCGACGCCGCACGTCATCCGCCGAGTGACGACCGCCGAGGGCAAGGTTCTCTACGAAAATACCTATGACAGTCCGCCGCGCGTGCTTTCCGAGCAGATCGCCGCGCAGATGGATGCAATGATGATGGGCGTCATCGAAAACGGCACCGGCAAGAGTGCCAAGATTCCCGGCTGGCAGGCGGCGGGCAAGACCGGCACGACGCAGAATTCGCGCGACGCGCTGTTCGTCGGCTTTACCAGCAACCTCACGACAGGCGTTTGGTTCGGCAATGACGACGGCAAGCCGATGAAGAAGGTGACCGGCGGTGGTCTTCCAGCCAAAGCCTGGAAGGAATTCATGGTCGCCGCCCACAAGGGTCTTTCGCCGGCGCCGCTCTTCGGCAACGGCCAGCTCATCGACGATCCGAACAGCGGCCAGCCGATGGCGCAGGCAGCGCCCGACGGCGGGCAGCCGGTCACGGCCGAAGTGCCGCCACAGACGACGATCGGCGGCATCATTTCCGGCGTCTTCGGCGGCGGCGAGAATGCAGAACGGTATCCACAGGCGCCTGTCCGGCAACAGCGGGCAAGCCCCGGCAACGGCCCTGTTCCTCCTGCAGACTTAGCCGACGGCGGCAGTTCAGGCTACGACGGCATCGTGCCGCCCGGCGATGTCGGTGGGTCGCAGACGACCTCTTCGGTGCAGCCTCGGCGCACGACCCTGCTCGACCTGATCATGGGTCAATGAGATTCCGTGCTGCATGCCCGGCGCAAGCCATCTATCCTAGAAATCGTACGCTTTCCGCGGATCGGGCGGCCTCTTTCCCGGCTGCTGCGAAAATTGAAGGCAACACATTCGTTTTGCCGGATTCGGGGCCATTTCCCGCCTTGCAGTCGAGAAAACCGCTCCTTATATACGCCGCATCACCGCAATCACGATTGCGTAATCGCAAGTAGACCCATCCCGTAAGGGGCTGTCAGGGAAATGCCTTCTGGGGGTTCCGACAGCTTGCTTCAAGGAGAGAATGACATGGCAAAAGTAATTGGTATCGACCTTGGAACGACGAATTCCTGCGTCGCAGTCATGGACGGCAAGGACGCAAAGGTCATCGAGAACGCGGAAGGTGCGCGCACGACCCCTTCCATGGTGGCCTTTTCCGATGATGGCGAGCGCCTCGTCGGCCAGCCGGCCAAGCGCCAGGCGGTCACCAACCCGACGAACACGCTTTTTGCGGTGAAGCGTCTGATCGGCCGCCGCTACGAAGACCCGACCGTCGAGAAGGACAAGCATCTCGTTCCCTTCAGCATCGTCAAGGGCGACAATGGCGACGCCTGGGTCGAAGCCAATGGCAAGGGCTACTCGCCCGCACAGATTTCCGCGATGATCCTTCAGAAGATGAAGGAAACCGCCGAATCCTATCTCGGCGAAAAGGTCGAGAAAGCCGTCATTACCGTTCCGGCGTACTTCAACGACGCGCAGCGCCAGGCAACCAAGGATGCCGGCAAGATCGCCGGTCTTGAAGTCCTGCGCATCATCAACGAGCCGACCGCTGCCGCTCTCGCCTACGGTCTCGACAAGAAGGACGGCAAGACGATCGCCGTCTACGACCTTGGCGGTGGCACCTTCGATATTTCGATCCTCGAGATCGGTGACGGCGTCTTCGAGGTGAAGTCCACCAACGGCGACACCTTCCTCGGCGGTGAAGACTTCGACATGCGCCTCGTCGAATATCTCGTTGCCGAATTCAAGAAGGACAACGGCATCGATCTGAAGAACGACAAGCTTGCCCTGCAGCGCCTCAAGGAAGCCGCGGAAAAGGCCAAGATCGAACTGTCGTCGTCGCAGCAGACCGAAATCAACCTGCCGTTCATCACGGCTGACGCCTCCGGCCCGAAGCACCTGACGCTGAAGCTGACCCGCGCCAAGCTAGAGAGCCTGGTCGACGATCTGGTCCAGCGTACGATCGCGCCCTGCAAGGCAGCCCTCAAGGACGCCGGTGTCACCGCTGCCGAAATCGACGAAGTGGTTCTCGTCGGCGGCATGAGCCGCATGCCGAAGGTGCAGGAAGTCGTCAAGCAGCTGTTCGGCAAGGAGCCGCACAAGGGCGTCAACCCGGATGAAGTGGTTGCGCTCGGCGCCGCCATCCAGGCCGGCGTTCTGCAGGGCGACGTCAAGGACGTTCTGCTGCTCGACGTCACCCCGTTGTCGCTCGGCATCGAAACGCTCGGCGGCGTCTTCACCCGTCTGATCGAACGCAACACGACGATCCCGACCAAGAAGAGCCAGACCTTCTCGACCGCCGAAGACAATCAGCAGGCCGTCACCATCCGCGTTTCGCAGGGCGAGCGCGAAATGGCTGCCGACAACAAGCTGCTCGGCCAGTTCGACCTCGTCGGCCTGCCGCCGTCGCCGCGCGGCGTGCCGCAGATCGAAGTCACCTTCGACATCGACGCCAACGGCATCGTGCAGGTTTCGGCCAAGGACAAGGGCACCGGCAAGGAACAGCAGATCCGCATCCAGGCTTCCGGCGGCCTCTCCGACGCCGACATCGAAAAGATGGTCAAGGACGCCGAGTCGCATGCTGCCGAAGATAAGAAGCGTCGCGAGACCGTCGAAGCCAAGAACCAGGCCGAAAGCCTGATCCACTCTACGGAAAAGTCGCTGAAGGATTACGGCGACAAGGTCTCCGAAGCCGACCGCACCGCGATCTCGGATGCGATCGCCGCGCTGAAGTCCTCGACCGAGGCGACCGAAGCCGACGCCGAAGACATCAAGGCCAAGACCCAGACGCTCATGGAAGTATCCATGAAGCTCGGCCAGGCGATCTATGAAGCACAGCAGGCCGAAGGCGGCGCTGCTGCCGATTCCTCCGCGGAAGGCGGCGACAATGTCGTCGACGCCGACTATGAGGAAATCAAGGACGACGACCGCAAGAAGTCCGCGTAATCCGCGGCGGCGTGGTTATGCTTCAACACCTGATCCGGCTGCTCACCATGGCAGCCGGAAATCCATTTCCGGGGTTTAATCCTTAATGGCAAAAGCGGACTTTTACGAAACTCTGGGTGTAGCCAAATCGGCGGACGAGAAAGAGCTGAAGAGCGCCTTCCGAAAGCTGGCAATGAAATATCATCCGGACAAGAACCCGGATGACAAGGAAGCCGAACGGAAGTTCAAGGAAATCAACGAAGCCTACGAGATGCTCAAGGACCCGCAAAAGCGGGCAGCCTATGATCGTTATGGCCATGCGGCCTTCGAACATGGCGGCATGGGCGGCGGTGGCGGTGGCTTTGCCGGTGGCGGCTTCTCCGACATCTTCGAGGATATTTTCGGCGAGATGATGGGCGGCGGCCGGGCGCGTCAGCGCTCTGCCGGGGGCCGCGAGCGCGGCGCCGATCTTCGCTACAATATGGAAATAACGCTGGAAGAGGCTTTCTCGGGCAAGACCGCGCAGATCCGCGTTCCCACTTCCATCACCTGCGACGTCTGTTCGGGTTCGGGCGCCAAGCCAGGCACCCAGCCGAAGAACTGCGGCACCTGCCAGGGCTCGGGCCGCGTGCGCGCGGCCCAGGGCTTCTTCTCGATCGAGCGGACCTGCCCGACCTGCCACGGCCGCGGCCAGATCATTCCCGATCCGTGCCCGAAGTGCCACGGCCAGGGCCGGGTGACGGAAGAACGGTCGCTCTCGGTCAATATTCCCGCCGGCATCGAGGATGGTACACGCATCCGCCTGCAGGGCGAGGGCGAAGCCGGGGCTCGCGGCGGACCGGCCGGCGATCTTTATATCTTCCTGTCGGTTAAGCCGCATGAATTCTACCAGCGCGACGGAGCCGACCTCTATTGCGCCGTGCCAATCTCGATGACGACGGCTGCTCTTGGCGGAACCTTCGACGTAGCGACACTCGACGGCACCAAATCGCGGGTGAGCGTGCCTGAGGGCACGCAGGCCGGCAAACAGTTCCGTCTCAAGGGCAAGGGCATGCCGGTGCTGCGTTCGGCGCAGACAGGCGACCTTTATATCCAGATCCAGATCGAGACACCGCAAAAGCTCACCAAACGTCAGCGCGAACTGCTGCAGGAATTCGAGCAGATTTCCTCCAAGGAGAACAATCCCGAGTCGACCGGCTTCTTTGCCCGGATGAAGGAATTCTTCGAAGGCTGAGCGGTCGATCGATACGCAATCGCGAGAGCCGGGGATGGAAACGTCTCCGGCTTTTTTTGCTCGCGCAAATCCTGATTTGGGACATGGGAGTTCATGCCGGGCGATCTGTTCCAGATCTGCCGGGCGATCTGTTCCAGACCGACACGGCGCCCGATCGGAACAGGAACTTGCGTTAACGCAGCCCGATGATGCCGCTTGCAAGTTTTTAAAATGACTCCAATCTCTGCCGTCAGCGCATGACCCGGGATCTCGGCATCGATGTCAGGAGGGTGATGCGCAGTTTCAGAGCGACAGAGCGTTTCCGGCGCGTCCCATTTGGATGCAGACGCTCTAACGGGGACCACGAAGCAAGAGTATCCATCATGGCGCCAGCCTTTTCCTCTCAGTCCGAAGATGTCGACGTTCTCGCCGGCGCAATCTACACATGGTGTGCCGAGCGCAATATCAAGCTTCGCAGCCAGCAGGGCCTTGCCATCGCCAGTATCGCGATCGACCTCTACCACGCCGGCCACCAGACGCAGGACGACCTGCTGACGGCGTTGCATGGGTGCGAGATTCACTGATTCACCAGCGCGTCGCGAAATGCGTCTACTGCTACGGACAAGCCCGACATGATTCGGTGATCGTCCCTGTCTGAAGAAGTGTTGCTTTTCCGAGATCAGCTGACCGCTTCGGCTCAGTCAGGCGGCGCTCTCGACCACGTCGCCGCTCATGAGTGTAAGGATGGTCTTGACCGCTTCCTTGCCCGCAGCCGAGTTCAGCTTGTCGTAGCTCAGCGCAAGGGCATAGGCATCAGGGCTGAGTTCGATACGGCCGCCGAATTCCGATATATCCGTCCCCTCGAAGAGGGCGGAGATCTCGACGCCGAGAAAAACCGCGATCTGATGCAGCTTGCTGGCTGAAACGCGGTTCGTCCCCTTTTCATATTTCTGGATCTGCTGAAAAGTCAGTCCGAGTGCTTCACCAAGCTCGAGCTGGGAAACACGACGAATGGCGCGAAGCTGTCTGATGTTGCGACCAACAATGATATCGACCGGATCTGGCACTTCACCACTCTCTTATACATGAACCTTTTGTTCACCATATCGTTTTCCCGGGATAACGCAACCCGACAGTTGCAAAATTCAACCGACTTTTTCTGGGCATTACGTTACGTCAGCAGCCATCGAGGAAAGTCGCAGAAGCCCTGCTATACAGGCTATCCGAGAACCCCGACGGTGACCGTCGTCGGTGAGGACTCCCAATGTCGGAGGCCTCTGATGCGGTTGTATTTTTCCAGGATTTGGGAAAACGGTACCGAAAAGTTCCGGAATCGATCGTGTTTGCGATGCTTCTGGTAAAGTGCGCGCGATCCGCGGCGCAAGGCGGCGCGCTTGCCAACCGCGCCGCTTCGGCTTAGCTGTCACGCTTCACGAACCCGGATACGCAATGCCGCATAAGGTTTCTCTTTCCCGTCTGAAGCTGACAGACTTCCGCAATTATGCCGCCGCGAGCCTTAGTCTCGATGGTCGGCATGCCGTGCTGACCGGAGACAATGGCGCCGGCAAGACCAATCTCATGGAGGCGGTCTCGCTGCTTTCGCCCGGCCGCGGTCTGCGCCGAGCCGCCTATGGCGACATTACCCGCGTCGGCGCGGCCGGCGGCTTTTCGATCTTCGCGGCGCTTGACGGCATGGAGGGCGAAGTCGAGATCGGAACCGGCATAGAAACGGGCGAGGACACCACAGCCCGCCGGCTTCGGATCAACGGCACCCCGGCTAAAACCGCCGACGAGCTGACCGATCATCTGCGTCTTCTCTGGCTGACACCGGCGATGGACGGGCTCTTCACCGGCGCCTCCGCCGACCGCCGACGCTTTCTCGACCGCCTGGTGCTGTCGCTCGATCCCGCCCACGGCCGCCGCGCGAGCGATTTCGAGCGCGCCATGCGCAGCCGCAACAAGCTGCTGGACGAAGGTCGCTTCGACCCTTCCTGGCTTGCCGGTATCGAAGAACAGATGGCTAGCCTCGGCATCGCCATGGCGCTCGCCCGCCAGGAGATGCTCGGCCTCTTGACCCGGCTGACCGAGGAAACACTGGAGAGTTCGCCTTTCCCGTCAGCCTCGCTGCAGCTCTCAGGCTTCATGGACGGCCAGTTCTCGCGGCCATCGGTCGACCTCGAGGACGACTACGCGGCGATGCTCGCCGAGAGCCGTTACCGCGATGCCGGCGCAGGGCGCACGCTGGAGGGGCCGCACCGGACCGACCTCATCGTACACCACCGCGAAAAGGCGATGGAGGCGGAGCGGTGTTCCACCGGCGAGCAGAAAGCGCTGCTTGTCGGCTTGGTGCTTGCCCATGCGCGACTCGTCGGCAATCTCACCGGTCATGCGCCGATCCTGCTGCTCGACGAGATCGCTGCGCATCTCGACGAGAACAGGCGCGCCGCGCTGTTCGACCTTATCGACGGACTGGGAGGTCAGGCCTTCATGACCGGAACGGATCGGGGAATGTTCTCGGCCCTCGGCGACAGGGCGCAGTTCTTTACGGTTGCGGACGGAAGGGTGTTCGGATGAGGGAGACAGCTTTTCCTGATGTCGCTTTTGCCGATGTCGGCGGCCATGCTACGATCGCCGCCATGGAACCTCTCAGCCCCGATGAAATCGCCCGGTATCAACGCCATATCCTGCTCCCCGAAATCGGCGGCGCAGGCCAGCAGAAACTCAAAGCCGCCCGTGTGCTGGTGATCGGCGCCGGGGGGCTCGGTGCGCCGATCCTGCAATATCTCGCCGCCGCCGGTATCGGCACGCTCGGCATCGTCGACGACGACCGGGTGTCGCTGTCCAATCTGCAGCGCCAAGTGATCCATGATTCCGGCACGATCGGCGAGCTGAAAACCGAAAGCGCCGCCTTGGCAATTGCCAGGCTCAACCCCCATGTCCGGCTCGTCCGCTTCGAGGAACGCTTTTCTCGCGAGACTGCCCGGCGTCAATTATCCGGCTTCGATTTCCTGATCGACGGCTCCGACAATTTCGATACGCGTTATGCCGCGGCCGATGCGGCGGAGGAAGCACGTATCCCGCTCGTCACCGGCGCCGTCGGTCGTTTCGACGGTTCACTGACCGTGCTAAAACCTTATGAGACGGCCGAGGACGGAGCGCCCAACCCAGGCTATCGCGACCTGTTTCCCGAGCCGCCTCCGGCGGGTCTGATTCCCAGCTGCGCTGAAGCCGGCATTATCGGCGCGCTCACCGGCGTCATCGGCACGATGATGGCGATGGAGGCGATCAAGCTCATCACCGGCGCCGGCGAACCGCTGATCGGGCGGCTGCTGCTTTACGACGCACTCTCGGCCCGGTTCGAAACCGTACGCTATAAGCGCCGCCGCGCCAGGCAGGCCGGATGAGGATTATCCGCCTCGACCAGAACTTCACGCGCTGGGACGAACTGCTCGCCCTCATCCTCACGGCCTTCGCTTCGATGAATGGCAGGATCGATCCGCCATCCTCGGCGCTCGGTCTCACGGCGGAAACGCTGGCAGCAAAGGCTGAGGCCGAGATCGGCCATGTCGTCATCGACGATGGCAAACTGACCGGCTGCCTGTTTCTGCGGCCGGAGGCCGATTGTCTCTATGTCGGCAAGCTCGCCGTTTTGCCGGCAGCGCAAGGCAAGGGCCTCGGCAGGCGTTTGCTGGCAGTTGCCGAGAAGACGGCTGCAGAATTCGGCCTTGCCGCCCTGCGGCTGGAGACACGCATCGAGCTTACCGACAATCACGCCGTCTTTGCCGCATGGGGATTTTCCAGAACCGCCGAGAAGGCGCATCCCGGTTTCACCAGGACGACCTTCGTCGAGATGCGGAAGAGCCTTATACGCTGACGCGCATCAGCGGCCAGGCAGCACCCGATTCGGCGGTCTGTGGCCGTCGATGAAGGTGCGAATATTGATGATGACCTTGTCGCCCATGTCGATCCGGCCTTCGATCGTCGCCGAGCTCATATGCGGCAGCAGCACGACCTTGCCCTCATTGGCGAGCTTGACGAGCTTCGGATTGACGGCAGGCTCGTTCTCGAAGACGTCGAGGCCGGCGCCGGCGATCTTGCCCTCTCTCAGGCATTTGATCAGCTGGGTTTCATCGACGACGTCGCCGCGCGCCGTATTGACGAGATAGGCCGTCGGCTGCAGCAGCGCCAGGCGGCGCGCCGAAATCAGGTGAAAGGTCGCCGGTGTCGAGGGGCAGTTGATCGAGACGATGTCGACGCGGGCCAGCATCTGGTCAAGACTTTCCCAATAGGTTGCCTCCAACTCGTCCTCGACGGCCGGATTGACGCGCTTGCGGTTGTGGTAGTGAATCGAAAGACCAAAAGACTTGGCGCGGCGGGCCACCGCCGTGCCTATTCGCCCCATGCCGACGATGCCGATCCGCTTGCCGTGAATGCGCCGGCCGAGCATCCAGGTGGGAGACCAGCCGGCCCACTCGCCCGGCTTGTCGGTCAGGACCCGCGCCCCTTCGCCGAGCCGCCTCGGAACCGCGAGAATCAGTGCCATCGTCATATCGGCAGTGTCCTCGGTCAGGACGTTCGGCGTGTTGGTGACGGTGATGCCCTTGCGCGCCGCCGCCTCGACGTCGATGTGGTCGGTGCCGTTGGAGAAGCTGGCAATCAGCTTCATCTGCGGTCCCGCCTCATCGATCAGCGCCGCATCGATGCGATCGGTGACGGTCGGCACCAGCACGTCGGCGGTCCGGACAGCGGCGACAAGTTCGGGAATGGAGCGCGGCGTGTCATCGATGTTCAGCTCGGCATCGAAGAGCTCCCGCATTCGGGTTTCGACGGCATCCGGCAGCTTGCGGGTGATGTAGACCTTCGGTTTTTTCTTCGCTGTCATGGCTGCCTGCGGTGCCTTGTTCAGAGGTCTTTAACCAAGAGGGGTGATAATTTTCCCGTTCCGGGCAATTTCTACCAGACCCGCACGCGAAGACAAACAAAACTCGTGGTGCAGCCGTGGAATGTAAAAGCCCGGACCGCGCGCAGGCCGTGCCTGGCGCGAATTCGAGCAAACGGAAGCCTCCATGCGCAGCAAAGTCCTGAAGTCCTGCCTCGCCCTTGCGATCGCTCTGGCCGCATCCATGGGAACCTTAGAATTTGCTCATGCGCAGGCGGCCAAGGGGCCGAGCGGCCTGCCATTGCCGCGCTTCGTCACATTGAAATCGAAGCGCGTCAACCTGCGCATCGGCCCGGGAACGGACTTCGCCGTATCGTGGATGTATCTGAAATCCGGCCTTCCGGTGGAGATCATCCAGGAATACGACAATTGGCGCCGCATCCGCGATGCCGACGGTACTGAAGGCTGGGTCAACCAGTCGCTGCTATCGGGCCAGCGCGCAGCGATCGCCGCGCCTTGGATGAAGACGAAGGGCAAGGGCGTCTATGTCAATCTGCGCCGTGAGGCGCAGCCCTCCGCCTCGATCGTCGCCAAGCTGGAACCCGGCGTGATGCTGACGATCGGCGAATGCAACGGCGATTGGTGCCACGCAGAAACCGACGGCGCCGCGGGCTGGGTGGCGCAGTCGGAAATCTGGGGCGCCTATCCCGGTGAAGCCTTCAAATAAGCCCCGCCTGTTTGGCGGCCTCGGAAAGCGAGGTCATCGGGCGCGGGCCGATCTGCTGGATGACAATGCCGGCAGCCAGGCAGCCGAGCTTGCCGCAATCCTCGAGGGAGCGTCCCTGCGTGTAGCCATAGAGGAAGCCGGAGGCAAACAGGTCGCCGGCACCCGTCGTATCCACAACCTCCCGGATCCTGATCGCATCGACGTAATAGCGCTCCCGGCCCTTCAGGATGACGGCGCCGTTCTCGCTCATCGTCACGGCGGCGATCTTGCAGTCCGCGGCGATCCTGTTCAGCGCCTCTTCGAAATCGTCGGTCTCGTAAAGCGACAGCGCCTCCTGGCGATTGGCAAAGACGATATCGACCTTGCCGGAGCGCATCAGATCGAGGAACTCGCCGCGGTACCGATCGACGCAGAAACTGTCGGACAGCGTCATCGACATTTCCCGGCCGTTTTCATGGGCGATGCGGGCGCAGTCGAGAATCGCCTCCTTGGCGCGCGGCGGATCCCACAGATAACCTTCGAAATAGGTGACCTTGGCATCGGCAACGACATCGGCCTCGACATCCTCAGGACCGAGTTCGACGCAGGCGCCGAGATAGGTATTCATCGAACGCTCGCCATCCTCGGTGACGAAGATCATCGAACGCGCGGTCGGTGGGAAGGTGCCCTTCGGCTTCGTCTGGTAGTGAACGCCCTGGGCGCGGATGTCGTGGGTGAAGATGTCGCCTAGCTGATCTGCAGCGACATTGCCGAAATAGGCCGCCCTGCCGCCGAGGTTGGCAACGCCCGCCGCCGTGTTGCCGGCGCTGCCGCCGGAGGCTTCGAGAGCCGGTCCCATGCGTGAATACAAGAGTTCGGCGCGTTCGGCGTCGATGAGGTTCATCGCCGCCTTGGTGATCTGGTTGTCAATGAGGAACTGATCGTTGCAACGGGCGATGATATCCACGATTGCGTTGCCGACCGTCAGAACATCGAATCTTGTCATGAAATGGGAGGTCCCGGATTTGTGATAGCCGGGGTTTGGTCTTAGCGAAATTTCCGCGGTTTGGAAGGACAAATGGCGAATGATGCATCTATTTCTTCGCAAAAGTGCCGCTTGTTCGTCATGCCCCTGTCATCTTCGAATCCTACAAATATTCGCAGGAAGACCGGCATGAGCAGCTTTCAGTTGCAGCCGGGCGCCCGAGGGATGATCCCTTCGATCTTACCGGCGCGATGCTGACCACGGATGAACTGGCAGCTTCGTGATCCCTCCGGCAAGGCCGGAGCGGAAAAGCGGGCTTTGCCCATGCTTTGCGGAGAGTTCCGCGGCCGGATCGGGCGGCGCTTGCCTTTTGCTGATCGAGCGCCGTGCGTCCGTTCGGGCGCGCAAAGGACGCTCTCACTCTTTAAATCTGCGCATCGGGCTTACCGAAAATCCATTCCGATTTTCGGGCCGATGCTGTAGAGGTCGGATACTCCCCTCCCCGCAGAGCATCCCGCCTCATGTCAGCCATCATTCTCGACGTCCTTCCCATCTTCATCCTGATCCTCATCGGCTGGGTGATCGTTCGCAGCGGCCTGATGGCGTCGAATGTCGGCGACGCGCTCAGCGAATTCGTCTTCAAGATCGCCGTGCCGCTTCTGCTCTTCCGCACCATCGCCGAAGCGGATTTCCACGGCGCCTCCCCTTTCCGGCTCTGGATCGTCTATTTCTCCGGCGTCGCCATCACCTGGACGGCCGGGCATATCGCCGCCACACGGCTTTTCGGCCGCGACGAACGGATCGGCGTACTTGCCGGGGTGTCCTCAGCCTTCGCCAACAACGTCTTCATCGGGCTGCCGCTCGTTCAGCGGACCATCGGCGACGAAGGGCTCGTGGCGTTGTCGATCCTGCTTGCCGTGCATCTGCCTGTCATGATGGTCGCCGGCACAGTGCTGATGGAGCACGCGGAGCGCAAGATCGCCGGCAAAAGCGACCGCAGCATGGTGTTCGTGCTTCGCCAGATCGCCATCAATCTCATACGCAATCCGTTGGTGATCGGGCTTGCGGCCGGCATGGCCATGCACCTTTCCGGCCTTACCATGACAGCGACGCTGGCGACGGTCGTCAATCAGATCGCCGGCATTGCCGGTCCGGCGGCGCTGATCTCGCTCGGCATGGCGCTGGAGAGATACGGCGTCTCCGGCAATTTCGGCATTGCCAGCGTCACCTCGAGCTTAAAGCTGCTGCTGCTGCCCGGTTGCGTCTGGGCGGCGAGCCATCTCCTCGGCCTCAGCCCTGCATGGACGGCAGCGATCGTACTGACCTCATCGGTGCCGACCGGCGTCAACGCCTGGCTGATCGCCAACCGGTTCGGCGTCGGTCACAGCCTCGCCGCCTCGACGATCACGGTGACAACGGCGCTCGGCGCCATCACGGTCTCGCTCTGGGCTTATTTCCTGGGCGCCTGAGCGGGTCTCGGCATAATAAGAAAAGCCCGGCTTGCGAGCCGGGCTTTTCCATGAATGCGATCATCGTGCCGTTCACTGCGTGGCCGTTTTCGGATCCGGAAGCGGCACCGGCGAATCAGCGAGCGTGTGCAGGTAGAGGATGACGTTGGCGCGATCCTGATCCTTCGCCAGACCGGCGAAGCCCATCGCGGTGCCTGGAACGTCCTTCTTCGGCGCCAGCAGGAACTTGTTGAGGTTCTCGAAAGTCCACTTCTCGCTGCCGCCCTTGGAGAAATCCTTCATCGCAGCGGAATAGGCAAAGCCCTCATGCGAGGCGATCGGGCGATCTACGACACCAAAGAGGTTCGGACCGACCTTGTTCGGTCCGCCTTTGGTGCCGTCATGACAGGCCTGACACTTCTTGAAGATCGCTTCACCGGCCTTGGCATCTGCAGAAGCGAGCAACTGGGCGATCGGAACGGCAGCGGCCGGCGCAGCTTCACCGCCGGCGGCAGGCGCCTCTTCGGCAACGATCGCGAAACCTTCCTTCTCCGGCGCTTCGGAATGGAAGATCCCCTCGGACGCGATGGAGACCGACATCAGAACGAAAATCGTTCCGAGCAGTGCCCCCACGGCCGTATTGACGTATGAATTCATCTGCAATGCTCCCCTTGCAGCCGGCAGACCAGAACCGGACCATCTTGAAATCGCGCGGAACCTATGTCTTTTGACTGTTCGTTGCAACTGTCTAAATGGTCTTATGCGTGAGACTTTTTGACACTTTTCAGCCCGGAATAGAAGGCCCGAACCATGCGTGATTCAAATTTCGACGACGTGCTCGTATTGATCCCGGCACGGATGGCCTCCACCCGGCTTCCGGGCAAGCCGCTCGCGGATATTTGCGGACTGCCGATGATCGTGCAGGTGGCCATGCGCGCAAAAGAAGCCGAAATCGGCCGCGTCGTCGTCGCCGTCGACGATCCGCAAGTGTTCGATACGGTGGCCGCCGCCGGTTTCGAAGTCGTCATGACCAGCAAGGATCATCAATCCGGCTCGGACCGCATCTTCGAGGCGTTGAAGAAGGTTGATCCGGACGGCAAGGCGAAGTTCATCGTCAACGTCCAGGGCGACCTGCCGACGATCGAGCCGGAAACGGTGCGGGCGGCCTTGCGCCCCCTCGAGAACGAAGCGGTCGATATCGGCACGCTCACCATTGAAATCGACAACGAGGAGGACAAGACTGCGCCGCACATCGTCAAGGTCATTGGCTCGCCGATTTCTGACACCCGCCTGCGCGGCCTCTACTTCACGCGCGCAACGGCGCCCTACGGCAAGGGGCCGCTGTACCATCATATCGGCCTCTATGCCTATCGGCGCGCAGCGCTCGAACGATTCGTGTCGCTCGGCCCGTCGACGCTTGAAAAGCGCGAATCGCTGGAGCAGTTGCGGGCACTGGAGGCCGGCATGCGCATAGATGCCGAGATCGTTGACACGGTTCCGCTCGGTGTCGATACTCCGGCCGACCTCGAAAAAGCGCGGCGAATCCTCTCTGCACGGCAGAACTGACGGGACTATCATGAACATCAAGACCAACAGGATCGCCTTCCAGGGCGAATTCGGCGCCAATTCCGACATGGCCTGCCGCGACATGTTTCCGACAATGGAGCCGCTGCCCTGCCAGACTTTCGAGGATGCCTTCACGGCAGTCGACAATGGCGACGCCGATATCGCAATGATCCCGATCGAGAATACCATTGCCGGACGCGTCGCCGACATCCATCATCTGCTGCCGGAATCGCGGCTGCATATCATCGGCGAATATTTCATGCCGATCCGCTTTCAGCTGATGGTTCTGCCCGGGGTCACCAAGGATGAGATCCGCACCGTCCACAGCCATATCCACGCCCTCGGACAGTGCCGCAAGATTGTGCGCGCTCACGGCTGGAAGCCTGTCATCGCCGGCGATACGGCCGGGGCGGCAAAACTCGTGAAGGAAACCGGCGATCGCTCGATGGCGGCGCTTGCTCCGCGCCTTGCCGCTGATCTCTATGGGCTGGAGATCGTCGCCGAGAATGTCGAGGATACGGAAAACAACGTCACCCGTTTCGTGATCCTGTCGCGCGATGAGGAATGGGCGCAACGCACTTCGGCTGAGGAAAAGGTCGTCACCACCTTCGTCTTCAACGTTCGCAACATTCCGGCTGCGCTCTACAAGGCGCTCGGGGGGTTTGCGACGAACAACATCAACATGACGAAGCTTGAAAGCTATCAGCTCGGCGGAAAATTCGTGGCGACGCAATTCTACGCCGATATCGAGGGCCATCCGAACGATCCGAACGTTCGCCGAGCATTGGAGGAGCTGCGTTTCTTCTCCGAAAAGGTGCGCATCCTCGGGGTTTACAAGGGGCATGTAATGCGAGGCCTGCTTTAACAGGCCTCGCGCTCTCTCATTATTTATCCGGCTCGCATACGCGGAGCCGATGCCCGTCCGGGTCGAGCACGACGAAGGTCGGGCCGAAATCGAGTTCAGTCAGTTCCTGGGCAATCGGCAGGCCACGCTGACGCCAGTCATCATATTGCCTGGCGACGGCATTTTCTCCCGCCAGCATGAAGGCCACTTCGCCTCGATTGCCGATGGCCGAGGGCTGCGGCTCGACCTTGCTGCGCCGCCAGAGACCAAGGGTGAAGCCGCCATCGAGCGGGAAGGCGACGAAATTCGGCGCTTCGACGGCCGGATCGCGGTTCAGGAGGTTCCGATAGAAGCTCGCGCTCTCTGCCGGATCCTTGACATAGAGAATTATCAGATTGGGGCTGGTCATTTCGGTTCTCCCGTTGCAGTAAGTTGGGTCGGCGTGATCTCCTGCTGCCAATTTATGGCAGCAGGAAACAAAAGGCGCTGCGAAGGCAACGCCCGTTCTCGGCGAGTGGATGAGTTGGACAATCAGATATTTAGAGCGGGAACCGGTCCTGGAGGCGCGGGTTGCGCCCATCCATGAAACCGAGGTCGCGCTTGCGGGAATCCGGTATGGCTTCGATATCGAGTTTCGAGCGGTTGCCCTCGGAGATCCGGAAAAAGCTCATAGCCAGGCGCAGTAGGCCGGAGCCTGCCGACTGCCGGACGTCGGCAAAGGTTTCGGCCGAAATGATATCGGCAAAGCTGTCGGAGGCAAAGCGATCGCCGGCCTGTTGAATGACTGGAGGCGTTACCATCATCAGTACTCCTTCCCAAGCGCATCGGCACGACGCGCTAAACCTGGATGTCACAGCGTCCTTGCGCGTCCGAAGACGCGCGGCGCTGTAGTGAAGTGAGACTGATAATAGCTCTCCCTGCTGACAGTTTATGGCAGCAGCGTTCAGGTCTCCAGCGGCACGTCCTGCGTCTCGCGCCATTCCTTTAGGAGCGCTGTGCGGCGACGGGGATAACGCATCTCATGGACCGCCATATCAATGATGCGATCGGTGCGGAAATGGCGGAAATCCTGGCGCAGTTCGCACCAGGCCATGATGATGCGCACATGCTCGAAATAGCCGAGCGCGAAGGGCCAGACACGGCGACGGGAGATACGGCCCTGCTCGTCGCCGTAATGCAGTTCGAGCACGCGCTCCAGACGGATCGCCTTGCGGATAGCCGAAACATCGGCCCTGTCCTCGTCCTGGCGCTTGCGGCCGACGAAGAGTGTCGCTGAATTGACCATGTCACGCATGTCGGCCGGCAGCACGGCGACGATCTTCGCCAGCGCATCGGCGCCGGCGCCGGCAAGGCGCGGCTCGGCCGCGCGGGCCACCCAGCGCGAACCGAGCACCAAGGCTTCCAGCTCTTCTTCGGAAAACATCATCGGCGGCAGCATGAAGCCGGGCTTCAGCACATAGCCGATGCCCGCTTCGCCTTCGATCATCGCGCCCTGGGCCTGCAGGCTGGCAATATCGCGATAGAGCGTGCGAAGGCTGACGCCGGTTTCCTGCGCAAGAACAATTCCGGTCACCGGCCGCCGATAACGCCGAAGCGTCTGCAGCAGCGTCAGCAGCCGTTCCGAGCGGGCGACCGGCATGGTGTTACCGCTTCCACTCCGCCCAGTCGCGCATCAGGCGGTGGGCGATCGCCCCTTTCGGCGGAGAGGCCTTGCCCGTCGCACTCGGGCGTTCCAGCATCTCAATTGTTTCCTCGCGGGTGAACCAGCGGCAATCCTCGAGTTCGGTCTCATCGCGCGTAATTTCGGTCGATTTGGCCTCAGCGTAACAGCCGATCATCAGCGAATGCGGCATCGGCCAGGGCTGCGAGGCATGATAGCGGATGCGGCCGGTGCGGATGCCCGATTCCTCCAGCGTTTCGCGGCGCACGGCATTCTCGATGGTCTCGCCGGGTTCAACGAAGCCCGCAAGACAGGAATACATTCCGGGCGCAAAATGCGGGCTGCGGCCAAGCAGGCAGAGGCCGCGCTGCTCATCGATCGTCAGCATGATGACGACGGGGTCGGTTCGGGGGAAGATCATGTGTTCGCAGGCGGTGCAGACGCGCTTGTAGCCGCCGATATGAATCTCCATCGCCGCGCCGCAACGACCGCAAAAGCGGTTGTCGCCATTCCAGCGGATGAGGCTTGCGGCCTGAGCGAATTCGCCGAGCAAGACTTCGTCGATCAGCATCTCGCGAAACAGCGTGCGGCCGTCGGCCGGCTTGTATTGGCTGGCAAGGTCCTCGACGTCGATGCCGACGGGAACGGCAAGGCGCGGCTCGCCTGATTTGCGGTAGCCGAGCAGCACAGTCTCGTCCCAATTCGGCTGCAATTCCTGCAGTTCGTAACGGGCAAACAGCGGATCGAGCACCTGGCCGTCATGTTTCAGCACCAGCTTGTCCTGGGCGAATGCGAAGATATGGGTACCGTCCTTTGCCAGCGCCCTTTCGACGGAATGTTCGTCGCGGTGTTCGGAATCGCGATTGAGGTCGTTGGCGGCAAAGGCAGTGAGATTGCTGGGTTCCGGATGGGGCACATCCGAATCGAAAAGCGAATGGTTCATGATGAAAGGGCTTCCCGCAGCTTTGCTGTGAATTCGTCTCTCCTTGCGTCCTCGTAAGGCTCCGCGCGCTCGAAACCCCAGACGGGACCCGGCCAGTTGGCGTCGCCTTCGAAGCGGGCAACGACATGAACATGAAGCTGGCGGACGATATTGCCAAGAGCCCCTATGTTGATTTTTGTCGCGCTGGTGATGTCCTTCAGGGCCTTGGCGACAAGCTCCGTCTCGAAGGCGAGCAGCACCTGATCGAGCGGCGTCAACTCGAAGATTTCGGTAATTCCAGCCCGCCGCGGGACCAGAATGAGCCACGGCCAGCGGGCATCCTTGGATAATCTGAGATCACAGAGACCGGTGACCATGATGCTGGTGCTGTCGTTTTCCAGCCGGGGGTCGAGCACAAAACCGTCCAAGGGACATTCCTCCTGTCTTTTCCTAGGACTAGCAGTTTTTTTGGATGTTGGCTTGCTTTTGATGACGATATTGCCGATATGTGCATCCGGGAGGTTGGTGGTGGACGAGCCACTCGCCAACCGGGTCAGGTCCGGAAGGAAGCAGCCCTAACGAGCCCGGCACGGGTCATCGTGCCAGCCTCCCACCTTCTCTCCACGAAATGCTCGACAATTCGGGCGACAAGCAGGGCGATGAGCGATACCGAGCGACAATCAAAAGATGCCGCCTCGACGGGCACCGGATACCGGGTGCTGGCTCGCAAATACCGCCCCAAGGATTTCACGGACCTGATGGTCGGCCAGGAGCCGATGGTCCGCACGCTCACCAACGCCTTCGAGACCGGCCGCATTGCCCAAGCCTATATGCTGACCGGCGTGCGCGGCGTCGGCAAGACGACGACGGCGCGCATCCTGGCGCGCGCGCTGAATTATAAGACGGCTGATATCGACAAGCCGACGATCGACCTGCGCGTGCCCGGCGAACATTGCCAGGCGATCATGGAAGGCCGGCATGTCGACGTGATCGAAATGGATGCCGCCTCCCATACCGGCATCGACGATATAAGAGAAATCATCGAGCAGGTGCGCTACCGGCCGGTTTCGGCGCGCTACAAGGTCTATATCATCGACGAAGTGCACATGCTGTCGACCCAGGCCTTCAACGGCCTGCTGAAAACGCTGGAAGAGCCGCCGGAGCATGTGAAGTTTATCTTCGCCACCACCGAGATCCGCAAGGTGCCGATCACCGTGCTGTCGCGCTGCCAGCGCTTCGACCTGCGCCGCATCAGCGCGTCGGATCTCGTCGGGCTGTTTTCGACAATCGCGGCCAAGGAGGGCATCGAGGCGGAACCGGACGCGCTGGCGATGATCGCGCGCGCCGCCGAAGGCTCTGCCCGCGACGGCCTGTCGCTGCTCGACCAGGCGATCGCCCATGGCGCAGGCGCCGTGCAGGCGGAAGCGGTGCGCGGCATGCTCGGCCTTGCCGACCGCGCCCGGATCGTCGATCTCTTTCAGCAAATCGTCAAAGGCGATGTGGCCGGTGCACTCGGCGAGTTCCAGAGCCAGTACGAGGCCGGCGCCAATCCGGTGGTCGTGCTGACCGATCTTGCCGATTTCACCCATCTGGTGACGCGACTGAAATATGTGCCGGATGCGGCAAACGACCCTTCTCTGAGCGAGATCGAGCGCACCAAGGCGGCGGAATTCGCTAGGGGTGTTGCGGTGACGACGCTGTCGCGCATCTGGCAGATGCTGCTGAAGGGCATTCCCGAAGCGGAAGGCTCGTCGCGCACAGCGGGGGCGGCCGAAATGGTGCTGATCCGGCTCGCGCACGCGGCGCATCTGCCGGCGCCCGAGGATGCGGCGCGGCGGCTTGCGGAGTTTTCCGACGATAATGCCGGCCAGCGGCCCTCCTCACCCTCGGGCAGTGGCGGCGGCAACGGAACGCGGGTTCCCTATCAGAGCAGCGTTGCCGCACGGGCGACGGAGCCGACACCACGGCCGCAGCCCTCGGGGCCCACCGCGATGCTGCGCGCCGTGCCTAATCCGGAGCCGCAGAATATCGGTCGTACCGAGGCAAAGCCCGCAGAGGCTCCGAAGCCGCTCGTGCGTGTCAATTCCATCGCCGATATCGTCGAGCTTGCGGCCGAGAAGCGCGACGTCAAATTAAAGGCGCTGGTGCGCAACTTCGTGCGGCCGGTCCGTCTTGAGCCCGGCCGGCTTGATGTGAACCTCACCGAAGGCGCGCCGAATACGCTGCTCAACGAGCTCGCCGTCAAACTCAAGGAATGGACCGGAATCCATTGGATCGTCAGCACCAGCCGCGAAGAAGGCGGGCCGACGATGGTGGAGGCAGAGGCCAAGGCGCAGGAACAGCGCGTCAGCGATGCGCGTCAGGATCCCGATGTCGCGGCAATCCTGGCGCATTTCCCCGGCGCCAAGATCATCGACGTGCGCGTGCGGGCGCCCGAACCGGAGGAGGAAGGCGAGTTGAAGCCGCCGGCCGCCGCCGAATCCGAGGAAGGTGACATCCTACCCGGCGACGACATAGAATTTTGACGTTTCAACAAGGAGCGAGACGATGCGCGACATCATGGGCATGATGGGCAAAGTCAAGGAAATGCAGGCGAAGATGGAGCAGATGCAGGCGGAGATCGCCGAGCTCACCGCCGAAGGCAAGGCGGGCGGCGGCCTCGTCACCGTCGTCATCTCGGGCAAGGGCGAGCTGAAAAGCCTGAAAATCGACCCATCGCTGTTCAAGGAAGACGATGTCGAGATCCTCGAGGACCTGATCGTTGCCGCTCACAAGGACGCCAAGGACAAGGCCGAGGCGCTCGCCGCCGAAAAGACCAAGGCGCTGACCGCCGGTCTGCCGATCCCGCCCGGCTTCAAGCTGCCGTTTTGATAGCAGGCAATTGGCCTTCTTTTTGACTGCAGTTCCGATAGCCGATGCGGCTATCGGGCCGGCGATCCCCACAGAACGCCGTTCTTAACGCTACGCTTCTAGCGTCGCCCGTAGCTTATAGTGAATGGGAGCGGCGAGATATCGCGACCGGTCCGCCTCCGAAAGCCGTTGGCCGAATGTTTTCATAAGCTCCGGCATCGTCACCCTCTCTCCGGAAAAGGGATGATACTCGACCGTCACTCCGGCCTCGACCACGCCGACTCTGACGACGCGGCAGTAAATGCCGGGGCGGGCGGCCACCGTATAGCGCTTGACGAATTTCGGATCGGCCATCCTGGCCGCAAAGGTGGCGCAGGGAATGCGGCAGGCGGTGGCCTCAAGAATAAGATCGCCTGCTATGAACCGGTCGCCGACGGCGACGTCGCGGTTGTCGAGGCCTGAGATCACCATGTTTTCGCCAAAGGTGCCGGGTTCATGCGGCCGGCCAAGCTCCCTGCTCCACCAGTCGAGCGTCAGCGATCCCTCGACATAAACCGCCTGATCGACACCGCCATGATGCTTGCGGTTGCAGATGGCATCGCCGACCAGCCCTTCGGCATCGATCATCACGGCGCCGTTGACGGCATGTTTGAAAATACCGGTCTTGTAGCTCTTGCCGGCCAGCTTTTCCGCATTACCGATGCACAGCGCCAGGATTTTCATGGGACGGCCGATCCTTCCGCGATTCCGTTTTCGTTCCATATCAGTTAAGAACGGCGCATGGCAAAACGAGTCACCGGACCCGAAATCGAAAAACTCATCCAGCTTCTGGCGAAGGTGCCGGGCCTCGGGCCGCGCTCGGCGCGCCGGGCAGCACTGCATCTGATCAAGAAGAAGGATCAGCTGCTCGGCCCGCTGTCGAACGCGATGGGCGAAGCCTATGACAAGGTGAAGATCTGCTCGCGCTGCGGCAACGTCGATACAACAGACCCTTGCACCGTCTGCACCGATACGCAGCGCGATCAATCCGTCATCATCGTCGTCGAGGACGTGTCGGACCTCTGGGCGCTGGAGCGGGCCGGCGCGATGAACGCCGCCTATCACGTGCTTGGCGGCACGCTGTCGCCGCTCGACGGGATCGGGCCCGACGATCTCAATATCCGCGGACTGATCGACCGGATCGGCGAAGGCGGCATCCGCGAGCTGATCATCGCGGTCAATGCGACCGTCGAGGGGCAGACGACGGCGCATTACATTACCGACCAGTTGCAGGGGCTCGACGTGAAGATTACGCGATTGGCGCATGGCGTGCCTGTGGGCGGCGAGCTCGACTATCTCGATGAGGGCACGCTGGCGGCGGCGCTGCGGGCGCGGACGGTGATATGAGGGGTTTATATATGCCGCACCATACCCCCCTCTGCCCTGCCGGGCATCTCCCCCACAAGGGGGGAGATCGGCAAGAGGCGCAGGCCTCCCGAAATCTCGGTCATGTGCCCAGCGGCTTCGGCCATTTGTGGCCGTCGATTAGGGCGAGAAGACGCTCCTATCCGATCTCCCCCCCTGTGGGGGAGATGTCCGGCAGGACAGAGGGGGGTGTTCTACGACGGCTGCGGATGTTCGCATTCACGATAATGACGACCCTCCTCCCCCTCACCTCCCACGCCGCCCCCTCCAAAGCCGATGTCGAGGCACAATTCCAAAAATGGGTGCAGAGCGACCTCTGGCCCGAGGCGAAGGCGGGCGGTGTTTCCGAGAAGACCTTCAGGGCCGCCTTCTCGGGCATCTCGCTGAATTGGAATCTGCCGGATCTCGCCCCGCCCGGTTTCCCGCCGCCGAAGGAGCAGAAGCAGACGCAGGCGGAATTTTCCTCGCCCGGTCCCTATTTCAACGAGGACCGGCTGAAGAAGCTCGCAGCGACAGGGCGCGGCTTTGCGGCGCAGTATGGCTCGACGTTGAAGCGGATCGAAAAGACCTATGGCGTGCCGGGCTCGATCGTGCTTGCCATCTGGGGCCGCGAGACGGGGTTCGGGGCCGCGAAGATCCCGGAATCGGCGATCGAAGTGCTGGCGACCAAGGCCTTCATGTCGACGCGCAAGGAGATGTTCCGAACCGAGCTGGTGGCGGCACTGCATATTCTCGACGGCGGCGACGTCACGCCTGCCGACTTCAAGGGCTCGTGGGCCGGGGCGCTCGGACAGCCGCAATTCATGCCGACGAGTTATCTGAAATATGCCGTGGATTTCGACGGCGACGGCCACCGCAACATCTGGACCTCGGTGCCGGATACGCTCGCCTCGATCGCCAACTATCTGGTCAAGAAGGGCTGGCAGCGCGATCGCGACTGGGGCTTCGAGGTGTCGATACCCGAAGCGGTCTCCTGCGCGCAGGAGGGGCCTGATCTGGCAAAACCGCTTTCGCACTGGGCCTCGGTCGGCATTGAGCGCATCTCCGGCAAGGCCTTTCCCTCAGGTGAGATGAAGGCTCAAGGGATGATGCTGGTGCCGGCCGGCCGCGACGGCCCGGAATTCATCGTCACGCCGAATTTCTATATCATCAAGGAGTATAACAACTCCGACCTCTACGCGCTTTATATCGGCAATCTCGCCGACCGGATCGCCTCGAACGGCGGCGCCTTCGAGGGCCAATGGGGCGATGTCGGCAAGATGCTGCGTTCGGATGTGGCCGCCATGCAGAAGGCGCTGGAGCGGCAGGGTTATGACGTCGGCGGCACCGACGGACTGCCGGGCTACAAGACGCGGCGCTCGATCGGCCAGTGGCAAGCAAAGAACGGCATGAAGCCGACATGCTTTCCCGAAGCCGGCATGAAGGGCAAGCTGAAGTAGCCGGATTCACAGGTTGCGTTTCAGTCCTTCGTGGCTGACGACGAAACCGAGCTTCTCGTAGAAGCGGATCGACTCTTTCCGTGTCTTGTCCGATGTCAGCTGCACGAGGCCGCAGCCGCGCTCGACGCATTGGGCGACCGCCCATTCGATGAATTGCGCGCCGAGCCCCGCTCCGCGACACTCTCTTGCGATACGCACGCTTTCGATCTGCCCGCGCCACATACCCGTCCGGGAGAGGCCGGGAAGAAAGCTCAGCTGCAGGCGGCCGACGACCTGGTCGGAGGCGTCGGTTACGACAGCCAGCAACTGGTTGGCGTCCGCCTCGATCGCCGCGAAGGCCGAAAGATAACGCGCATCGACGGGATCGGAGACGATTTCCCTGGCGGCGCCGAGATCGTCATCGGCGAGAAGCCTTACGATGGCTGCGAGATCGGATAGACGGGCGAGCCTGAAACTGTACATGGTTGCTCTCAATGATGCAGATCGATCGGCGCCTTGTGGAAGACATCATCGCCTGGCGGGATGGCCTGGCGCTCGATCATGCGGTGGACATGGGGCGGACCGTCGCCGCGATGGAGCGCGCGCAGCCTGTCGATGTTTTCAGCATCGGCCTGCGTGCGCCGCTGGTTGTGTCTTATGTACTCGACCCAGGTCGGCGTATGGTAGCTTTCCGTCCAGAGGCCAGGATTTTCGAGATCGCGCATCAGCGCCCAATGCCGGGCGCCGTCGCGGATGCGGATGCGGCGGCGCTCGCCCATCAGCGTCATGAATTCCGCCAGATCGTCGTCGGCGATCTCGTAATCGACCTGAATGACGATCGGGCCGCTGCGCGGGGTGATGTCGAGGCTTAAGGCCGGCGCGGTGAAGCGGTTCAGCGGATCGAGATTGAGCGAGGCGAAGGCCGGCATCGAAAACCGCAGCCCGATCGCAATGCCGAGCAGCAGTACGACCGACGCCATCAGCAGCGCATCGGCGACCCCATAGCGGTCCGCCGCAACACCCCAGAGCCAACTGCCACCGGCAATGCCGCCGAAGGTGACGGTCTGATAGAGCGACAGCGCGCGCCCGACCACCCAGCGCGGCGTCGACAGTTGGACGATGGTGTTGAAGAGCGAAAGTGCGGAGACCCAACAGGCGCCCGAAATGAGCAGCCCGGCTGATGTGAGGACGGCGCTCGGACTGATGGCGGCGATGACGGCGCTCAGCGCAAAGCCGGCAAAGGCGAGGCGGATGATCGTCTCGCTGGACAGCGCCTGGCGAATTCTTGCACTCAGCACCGCACCGCCGATCGCGCCGATACCGAAGGCGCCGAGCATGAAGCCATAGGTCAGCGGACCACCGGCGACGAGATCGAGCGCGACGATCGGCAGCAGCGCCAGGATGGAGCTGGCGCCGACACCGAATATAAGGCCCCTGACCAGAACCTTTTCGAGATTGGGCGACATCGAGACGTAGCGCAAGCCGGCAAAGATCGCGCTGCCGAGCGCCTCACGCGGCAGAGTCGAGACCGGTGTGCTCGGCCGCCAGCGCAGCAAAGCGTAGATCAATGGGAGGTAACTCAGGGTGTTGACCGCGAACGCCGCGGCAGCACCCGCCGCCGCCACGATGGCGCCGCCGATCGCCGGGCCGACGCTGCGGGTGATATTAAAGCCCATGCTGTTCAGCGTGACGGCGCCCGGCAGATCGGCGCGCGGCACCATGTCGCCGACGGAGGCCTGCCATGAAGGGTTGTTGAGCGCAGTGCCGCAGCCGATCAGGAAGGTGAAGAAGAGCAGCAGCCAGGGCGTTATCCAGCCGAGAAGGGCTGATGCAGTCAGCAGCGCCGACACCACAAGCATCATGCACTGCGCCGTCAGCATGACCCGGCGTCGGTCGTAATTATCGGCGAGCGCGCCCGATACCAGGGAAAACAGCATGATCGGCAGCGCCGTCGAGGTCTGAACCAACGCGACCATATCCTCCGAAGCGGTGATGGTCGTCATCATCCAGGCAGCACCCACCGCCTGGATCAGGCCGCCGAAATTCGAGGAAAGGCTGGCAAACCAGATGGCCCGATAGGTATCGTGCCGCAAGGGCGCCAATGTCGCTGAGGTGTAGGCCACGATTTCTCCCGCTTTTGTTTTTGAGACCCACCGGCAATATATGCGCAAGACCTTCGCTGGCCATAGGCTCGTTCGCCTTGCCGGAAGCGATTTGGCGGAATCGGTCGCAGAACTTGCAATTTCGGAAAAACCCGACTATATGGCTCTCAAATTCTTGATCGCTTGATGAAGAGTGGGCCGCAAGGACCCGCTCTTTTTTATTAGCTCGATCGCCCGAACAGCTTGAAATTGCGAGGAGCGCCGCTTGTCGGACATGACCAACGCAGACAACGAACTTGAGCCGCGGCTGATTACCGAAACCGGGCTCGACCAGCGTCTTGCCGATATCATCGAACCCGTTCTCGTCGGCATGGGTTTCCGGCTCATCCGCGTGCGCATGCTGAACCAGAACGGCGCGACGATGCAGGTGATGGCCGAGCGCAATGACGGCACGATGACAGTTCAGGACTGCGAAGAAGTCTCGATGGCGATTTCTCCCGTCCTCGATGTGGAAGATCCGATCGATAAAGAGTATCATCTTGAGGTGTCTTCGCCCGGCATCGACCGTCCGATGGTGCGGAAATCCGATTTCGTCCGCTGGCAAGGCCACCTTGTAAAGTGCGAAACGTCGATCATGATCGGCAACCGCAAACGCTTCCGCGGCAAGATCGTCGAAGCAGACGCCGATGGATTCACGCTCGAGCGTGACCAGGTCGCCTACGGGGAAGAGCAGAAGGTCATCATTCCCTTCACGGCGCTTAGCGATGCGAAGCTCATTCTGACCGACGATCTGATCCGCGATGCGTTGCGCGCCGACAAGCTGGCGAAAGCGCAGGCCGCCAACCAGAACGAAGCAGACGACCAGGAATAACCGATCAACAGACCGCTCCCAGGGACGGGAACCCTGGAGTAAAGACGGAGAAACAAGACAATGGCAGTCAGTGCGAACCGGCTCGAACTTCTGCAGATCGCAGATGCAGTGGCGCGCGAAAAAGTCATCGACCGGGAGATCGTGCTTGCCGCAATGGCCGATGCCATCCAGAAGGCGGCGCGCTCCCGTTACGGCACCGAATCCAACATCCGGGCCGACATCAATCCGAAGACCGGTGAAATCCGTCTGCAGCGCCTGCTCGAAGTGGTCGACAAGGCCGAGGATTATTCGACGCAGATCCCGCTGGAGCTTGCCCGCGACCGCAATCCGGACGCAGCCCTCGGCGATTTCATCGCCGATCCGCTGCCGCCGATGGATTTCGGCCGCATCGCCGCACAATCCGCCAAGCAGGTGATCGTGCAGAAGGTGCGTGAAGCCGAGCGCGACCGCCAGTTCGACGAATTCAAGGATCGCGTCGGCGAAATCGTCAACGGCACCGTCAAGCGCGTCGAATACGGCAACGTCATCGTCGATCTCGGCCGTGGCGAAGGCATCATCCGCCGCGACGAAATGATCCCGCGGGAGAACGTGCGCTATGGCGATCGCGTGCGTGCATACGTATATGATGTTCGTCGGGAGCAGCGTGGTCCGCAGATTTTCCTGTCGCGCACGCATCCGCAGTTCATGGTGAAGCTCTTCACCATGGAAGTGCCTGAGATCTATGACGGCATCATCCAGGTGAAGTCGGTCGCCCGTGATCCGGGCTCGCGCGCCAAGATCGCAGTGATTTCGAACGACAGTTCGATCGATCCGGTCGGCGCCTGCGTCGGTATGCGCGGCTCGCGCGTCCAGGCCGTCGTCGGCGAACTCCAGGGTGAGAAAATCGACATCATCCCCTGGAGCCAGGACCCGGCGACCTTCGTCGTCAACGCCCTGCAGCCCGCGGAAGTGGCCAAGGTCGTTCTCGACGAGGACGCCGAGCGCATCGAAGTCGTCGTTCCCGACGAGCAGCTGTCGCTCGCGATCGGCCGCCGCGGCCAGAACGTCCGCCTTGCTTCGCAGCTGACTGGCTGGGATATCGACATCATGACGGAGGCCGAGGAATCGGAACGCCGTCAGAAGGAATTCAACGAGCGCACCAACCTGTTCATGGATTCGCTCGACGTTGACGAAATGGTCGGCCAGGTTCTGGCGTCCGAAGGCTTCGCCGCCGTCGAAGAACTGGCCTATGTCGATCTCGACGAGATTTCCTCGATCGACGGTTTCGACGAAGAGACCGCGCAGGAAATTCAGCAGCGCGCCCGCGAATTCCTCGAGCGTCTCGAAGCCGAGATGGACGAGAAGCGCAAGGCGCTCGGCGTTGAGGACGAGCTGCGCCAGATCGACGGCATGACCGCCCAGATGATGGTGGCGCTCGGCGAGGACGGCATCAAGACGATCGAGGATTTCGCCGGTTGTGCGGCCGATGATCTCGTCGGCTGGAGCGAACGCAAGAACGGCGAAACGAAGAAGTTCGAAGGCCTGTTCTCGAAGTTCGACGTCTCGCGTGTCGAGGCCGAGCAAATGATCGTCCAGGCCCGCCTCGCGGCTGGCTGGATCACCGAAGAGGACCTGGCGAAGGGGACCGAAGAAGAGGTCACCGAAGCCGAACAGGAAGCATGATGACCGCGCATGAGCCGAACGTTCTTCCCGAGGACGACGATCTTGCAGGGTATGACGTGAACGGACGCATGTGCATCGTGACGCGCGAAAGCGGATCGCCGGAAGAGCTGATCCGCTTCGTCGCGGCTCCCGACGGAACCGTCGTCGCCGACCTGAAGCGCGAGCTTCCGGGACGCGGCTGCTGGGTGAAGGCCGACCGGTCGCTGGTCGACAGGGCGGTGGCGAAAAAGCTGTTCGCCCGGGCGCTGAAAGCGGAAGTGAAAGCGGCGGACGATCTCGGCGCAAGCGTCGACCGGCTGCTGGCTGCGCAATTGATGCAGATGATGAACATGGCGCGCAAGGCCGGCCAGTTCGTCAGCGGCGCCTCGAAAGTGGATGCCGCGGTCAGAAGTGGAGCAGCCCTTGCGGTGTTCCACGCAACTGACGCAGCGGATGATGGAGTGCGAAAAATCGACCAGGCCCGCAAGGCCTGGCACCTCGGAATGGAGACCGAGGAGGAGATACCTTCCTACCGTTTCTTCTCGGAGAGCGAAATGGAAGGCCTGATGGGCCAGAATGCTTTTATCCATGCCGCAGTGCTTGCAGGGCAGGCGGGTGAGGGTGTAGTGAAGCGCGCAAAGATGCTCGAACAGTACCGTATTGGCGGTCAGTCCCGGGCAGCGGGCGGCGCTGGCCGGCAAAAACAATGAGGCGGTCACCGGCATCGGCCGGTTTCATTCTCATTGATCGACAGTATTTGAACGACAGGGTCTGATCTAGTCATCGCTCCCTGTCCGAAGGAACGGGAACGAATGACCGATAGTAACGACGACAAGACACTCAGCGTAACGGGCAAGAAGACGCTCACCCTGAAACCATCGGGGATGAGCCAAGGTACCGTTCGCCAGGATATGGGTCGGGGTCGCACCAAGGCGGTCGTGGTCGAGACCCGCAAGCGGCGCCCGATGCGCCCGGAAGACGAAAAGCCGATCACGCCTGCGGCCCCCGCAGCCCCGGTTCGCGCAGCCGAACCGGCGCCGGCACCTGCTCAGGCGCGTCCGCAGCAGTCGACGCCGGCACCCCGGATTCATCAGCCCGGTGGCGGCCAAGCCAACCAGCGTCCGCAGCAGTCCTATCAGCAGCCGCGTCCGAACGATCGCCCGCGCCCTGTCGTGCTGAACCATCTGTCGCCTGAGGAAATGGATGCGCGCCGCCGTGCGCTCGCCGAATCCCAGGCGCGTGACGCCCAGGATGCGATCCGCCGCGCCGAGGAAGAAAAACGCCGCGCCGCCGAAGAGGCTGTCCGCAAGGCAGCCGAAGCGGAGGATGCCGCACGCAGGGCGGCCGAAGAGGCAGCCCGGCAGGCCGAAGCGGCCGCTGCTGCTGCCGCCGAACCGGCAGCCGCTGCAGCCGCGCCGGCTCCGGCAGTGACCGAAGCCCGTCCGAGCACGCCGCGGCCGGCATCATCGGCTCCGGCTGCCCGCCGGCCTGATGGCGCAGCGCCCGCTGGCGCCCGTCCGACCCCCGGCGCCGCCACACCGGTCGGCGCCCGTGGCCGCCGCGATGATGATGGCGACGACGATCGGGGCGCCGCGCGCGGCGGTCCGGCCCGTGGCCGCATCGTCCGTCCGGAACCCGCAAAGCCGGTAACCACGCGTCCGAAGACGGATGACGAGCGCCGCCGCGGCAAGCTGACGATCACCACTGCCGATGTGGACGGCGAGGACGCCGGCCGCAGCCGTTCGCTTTCGGCGATGCGCCGCCGGCAGGAGAAGTTCCGCCGCAGCCAGATGCAGGAGACTCGCGAGAAGATTTCCCGCGAAGTCGTCCTGCCTGAGACCATCACCATTCAGGAACTGTCGCAGCGCATGTCCGAACGCGCCGTCGACGTCATCAAGTACCTGATGAAAGAAGGCCAGATGATGAAGCCGGGCGACGTCATCGACGCCGACCTTGCCGAACTCATCGCCGGCGAATTCGGCCATACCGTCAAGCGTGTCTCTGAATCCGACGTCGAACTCGGCATCTTTGACATCGCCGACGTCGAAGGCGACCGCGTTTCGCGTCCGCCGGTCGTCACCATCATGGGCCACGTCGACCACGGCAAGACCTCGCTGCTCGACGCCATCCGCCATGCCAACGTGGTTGCCGGCGAAGCCGGCGGCATCACGCAGCATATCGGCGCCTATCAGGTGGAGCAGAACGGCCAGAAGATCACCTTCATCGACACCCCCGGCCACGCCGCCTTCACAGCGATGCGTGCCCGCGGAGCGCAGGCGACCGACATCGCGATCCTCGTCGTGGCAGCTGACGACAGCGTCATGCCGCAGACGATCGAATCGATCAATCACGCCAAGGCAGCCGGTGTTCCGATCATCGTGGCGATCAACAAGATCGACAAGCACGAAGCCGATCCGCAGAAGGTGCGCAACCAGCTTCTGCAGCACGAAGTCTTCGTGGAATCGATGGGCGGCGAAACACTTGACGTCGAAGTGTCGGCCAAAACAGGCAAGAACCTCGACAAGCTGCTCGAGGCCGTTCTGCTGCAGGCGGAAATCCTTGACCTCAAGGCCAATCCGAACCGCACCGCGGAAGGCACCGTCATCGAAGCCCAGCTGGACCGCGGCCGCGGCTCGGTTGCCACGGTTCTCGTTCAGAACGGTACGCTGAAGCCGGGCCAGATCATCGTCGCAGGCGACGTCTGGGGCCGTGTGCGCGCCCTCGTCAACGACAAGGGCGAGCATATGAAGGAAGCGCCGCCGGCGATGCCCGTCGAAGTGCTTGGCCTTTCCGGCACGCCGCAGGCGGGTGACAAGTTCGCCGTGGTCGAGAGCGAAAGCCGCGCCCGCGAAATCTCGGAATACCGCCAGCGTCTTGCCCGTGACAAGGCGGCCGCCCGCCAGTCGGGACAGCGCGGTTCGCTGGAACAGATGATGACGCAGATGCAGAGCACCGGCATCAAGGAGTTCCCGCTCGTCATCAAGGGCGACGTGCAGGGTTCGATCGAAGCGATTGCCGGCGCGCTGGAAAAGCTTGGCACCGACGAGGTCCGTGCCCGCATCGTCCATTCGGGCGCAGGCGGCATCACGGAGTCGGATATTTCGCTCGCAGAAGCCTCGAACGCGGCCATCATCGGCTTCAACGTTCGCGCCAATGCGCAGGCGCGCCAGTTCGCCGAACGCCAGGGCATCGAGATCCGCTACTACAACATCATCTACGACCTCGTGGATGACGTGAAGGCAGCGATGTCGGGCCTGCTGTCGCCGGAGCGGCGCGAGACCTTCATCGGCAATGCCGAGATCCTGGAGGTGTTCAACATCACCAAGGTCGGCAAGGTCGCAGGCTGCCGTGTCGTAGAAGGCAAGGTCGAGCGCGGGGCGGGCGTCCGCCTTATCCGCAACGACGTCGTCGTTCACGAAGGCAAGCTCAAGACCCTCAAGCGCTTCAAGGACGAAGTCTCCGAAGTGCCGATGGGCCAGGAGTGCGGCATGGCCTTCGAAAACTACGAAGACATGCGCGTCGGCGACGTCATCGAGTGCTTCCGCGTCGAACATATCACGCGCACGCTCTAATCCTCTGCGTTCCAGCAGCTTGACAAAAGCCATCCGCTCTCCGGCGGGTGGCTTTTCTACCTGCCGGCTTGACCTTTTCAGCCAAAAGAGTCATGGACGCTCTCCTTTGACGGGTTCGATTCCCAGCCGCATCGGCAAACAGAGATAACAATGACCAGACCAACATCCTCCGCGCCTTCGCAGCGCATGCTGCGCGTTGGCGAACAGGTCCGCGCCGCGATCACCCAGGTGCTGCAGCGCGGCGAAGTGCGTGACGACATCATCGAGGCGACCGTGATTTCGATCTCCGAAGTGCGCATGTCGCCCGATCTCAAGATCGCCACGGCTTATGTGACACCGCTCGGCGTTTCCGACCACAGCATCGTCATCGAGGCATTGAACCGCCATGCGAAGTTCATCCGCGGCCGGCTCGGGCCGCAGCTTCGGCAGATGAAATACATGCCGGAGGTGCGCTTCCGGGACGACACCAGCTTCGACAACTACAAGAAGATCGACGAGCTCTTGCGTTCGCCCGAGGTGAGCCGAGATCTCGACGGCGACAACGACGAACAATAATAGAAGAGACTGATGTCCAAACCACGCAAACCCAAGGGCCGGCCGATTTCCGGCTGGCTGATTCTCGACAAGCCGGTGGATTTCGGCTCGACGGAAGCCGTTTCCAAGATCAAGTGGCTCTACAAGGCGCAGAAGGCCGGCCATGCCGGCACGCTCGATCCGCTCGCCTCCGGCATGCTGCCGATCGCGCTCGGCGACGCGACCAAGACGGTTCCCTATGTAATGGACGGCCGCAAGATCTATGAATTCACGGTGAGCTGGGGAGAGGAGCGCGCGACCGACGACCTCGAAGGCGAGGTCACGCAGACATCCGACAAGCGTCCGACCGAACAGCAGATCCGCGACATCCTGCCAAAATATATCGGCACGATCAGCCAGGTCCCGCCGCAGTTTTCCGCCATCAAGATAGCGGGTGAACGCGCATACGACCTGGCGCGCGAAGGGGAAGCCGTCGAGATCCCCTCGCGCGAGGTGGAAATCTTCCGGCTGACCCTGCTTGCCTGCCCGGACGCCAATACCGCGCATTTCGAAGTGGAATGCGGCAAGGGCACCTATGTCAGGGCGCTGGCCCGCGATTTCGGCCGCGAGCTCGGCTGCTACGGCCATATATCAGGGCTGCGGCGCACCTTTGTCGCGCCCTTTTCGGAAGACGCCATGGTGCCGCTCGCAAATCTCGTGGCACTCGAAGCGATCGAGGATATGGACGAGCGGCTTGCCGCCCTCGACGCGCTGCTGATCGACACCTGCGAAGCATTGTCGGCCCTGCCCCACCTCGTCATCAACGACGACCAGGCGCACCGGCTGAAGATGGGCAATCCGATCCTGGTGCGCGGTCGCGATGCACCGATTACCGAGAGCGAAGCCTATGCGACGGCACGCGGCAGGCTGATCGCGATCGGCGAAATCGGGCAGGGCGAGTTTCGACCGAAGCGAGTTTTCGCCTGAGTCGGCACCACTGACGATTGTCAGGCGGTAGCGATGCGATATCTTCCTTTCGGGCCATAGCGCCCGAGGGGCCATGGTGGCCCGACAAGGGGATGAAAATGCGCGCAACCGCTATCGGAGTACTGACGTTCTTTTCGATGTTCCTGACCATCGCCGGCGCTCAATCCGCCGAGCGCTGGGCCGAGCTGCCGGCCTTTCCTTCGATGCCCGCGGCGACGACGAGCGGCGTGGCCGATGTGAACGACATCAAGATGTATTATGCCGAATATGGTGAAGGCGAGCCGATCCTGTTCATCCATGGCGGCCTTGGAAATGCCGACGTCTGGGGTCACCAGATCGCCGATTTCGCCAGGGATCACTTGGTCATCGTCGCCGACAGCCGCGGCCATGGCCGCTCGACGCGCAGCGGGCAAGCTTTCGGCTACGATCTGATGACATCGGATTACGTGGCCCTTCTCGACCATCTGAAGATCGGCAAGGTGACGCTGGTGGGATGGTCGGACGGCGGCATCATCGGCATCGACATGGCAATGAAACATCCGGAAAAGCTGACCCGCGTCATTGCCCAGGCGGCAAACGTCACGACCGACGGCGTCAAGGCCGACGTCATGGAAAACCAGACCTTCAAAGCCTACATCGATGTCGCCGGCGATCAGTACCGAAAGCTTTCGCCGACGCCGGACGAGTACGATGCCTTCGTCACGCAGATCTCCCACATGTGGGAGACCCAGCCGGCATGGACGGCCGGCGATCTTGGAAAGATCACGGTTCCCGTCACGCTCGCGATCGGCGATCACGATGAAGCCGTCAAGCTCGATCATACGGAATTGATGGCCAAGGAGATTCCCGGCGCCAAGCTCGTGATCCTGAAGGATGCCAGCCATTTCGCCATGCTGCAGGATCCCGAAGGTTATGATGCAATGATCCGGGACGCCATGGCGGGCCGTTGAAAGCGGCTGCGGGGGTCCCCTCTTTCCATCGCTGCAGATTTGGTTTATAGGCAGCGCCAGCGTCAGGTTCGCCTGCTCGCATTCACGGCCAAAGCTGGACGGCATCCCGGCTTGTGGCGACTTCTTCTCCTCTCATAGAAAGGAACGTCCGATGTCGATCACTGCTGAGCGCAAGGCTGCGCTGATCAAGGAATATGCAACCGCCGAAGGCGATACCGGTTCTCCGGAAGTCCAGGTTGCGATCCTGACCGAACGCATCAACAACCTGACCGAACACTTCAAGGACCACAAGAAGGATAACCATTCCCGCCGTGGCCTGCTGACGATGGTTTCGAGCCGCCGCTCGCTTCTTGATTATCTCAAGAAGAAGGATGAAGGCCGCTATTCCAAGCTGATCAACAGCCTGGGTATTCGCCGTTAAAATTGTCCGGCGGACGCTTTTAAGCGTCCGCCGGATCTGTTTCGGGACGACGCTCCCGATGAAATGTTCCGCCCGCGCCCTATCTCATGCGGTGGAACGACCGGCAGACCCGGATGGGCCGGTTCTGCCAAACCAACCGCTGACCTGTCATGGGGCAGGATTGCCGGATGCTTTCGGCCAAAGCTCTCCAAGGCTTTGGCCCAAGTTTCTCAGGAACTCTCAAGTTCGGGAAACTGCCGATGAAAAGCCTCCCGTTGTCTTGCCCGTGATACGTCACATTGATTGCGGTCGACTGTGCGCTGCGCCCTGATATCGGCGATGGCGCGTGCTCCCGCATTGAAGGACAAGATATGTTTGATACACACACAGTGGAAATCGAGTGGGCCGGCCGCCCGCTGAAGCTCGAAACCGGCAAGATCGCCCGTCAGGCCGACGGTGCGGTTCTCGCTACTTATGGTGAGACGGTCGTTCTCGCCACCGTCGTCTCGGCCAAGGCGCCGAAGCCTGGCCAGGACTTCTTTCCGCTCACCGTCAACTACCAGGAAAAGACCTACGCGGCCGGCAAGATTCCCGGCGGCTATTTCAAGCGTGAAGGCCGTCCGAGCGAAAACGAAACGCTCGTCTCCCGCCTGATCGACCGCCCGATCCGCCCGCTCTTCCCGGAAGGCTACAAGAACGACACGCAGGTCGTCGTCACCGTCGTCCAGCACGACCTCGAGAACAATCCCGACATCTTGTCCATGATCGCCTCTTCGGCGGCGCTGACGCTTTCCGGCGTTCCCTTCATGGGTCCGGTCGGCGGCGCGCGCGTCGGCTACATCAATGGCGAATATGTTCTCAACCCGCATCTCGACGAGATGGATGAGTCGAGCCTCGACCTCGTCGTCGCCGGCACCTACGACGCCGTGCTGATGGTCGAGTCCGAAGCCAAGGAACTGCCCGAAGACGTCATGCTCGGCGCCGTCATGTTCGGCCACAAGGGCTTCCAGCCGGTTCTCGACGCGATCATCAAGCTCGCCGAAGTCGCTGCCAAGGAGCCGCGCGACTTCCAGCCGGAAGACTATTCCGAGCTCGAAGCCGAGATGCTGAAGCATTTCGAGGCAGAGCTCCGCGAAGCTTACAAGATCACCCAGAAGGCCGATCGCTACGCCGCCGTCGACGCCGTCAAGGCAAAGGTCAAGGCGCATTTCCTCCCCGAGGAAGGCGAAGCCAAATATACGGCCGAGGAAGTCGGCGCGATCTTCAAGCACCTGCAGGCCAAGATCGTCCGCTGGAACATCCTGGACACCAAGAGCCGCATCGACGGCCGCGATCTTGAAACCGTTCGTCCGATCGTTTCGGAAGTCGGCCTTCTGCCGCGCACGCACGGTTCGGCGCTCTTCACGCGCGGCGAAACGCAGGCGATCGTGGTTGCCACGCTCGGCACCGGCGAAGACGAGCAGTATGTCGACAGCCTGACCGGCATGTACAAGGAGCGCTTCCTGCTCCATTACAACTTCCCCCCCTTCTCGGTTGGTGAGACCGGGCGCATGGGCTCCCCAGGTCGCCGCGAGATCGGCCACGGCAAGCTCGCATGGCGTGCGATCCGTCCGATGCTGCCGTCGGCTGAGCAGTTCCCCTACACGCTGCGCGTCGTTTCCGAGATCACCGAATCCAACGGCTCGTCGTCGATGGCAACCGTCTGCGGCACGTCGCTGGCGCTGATGGATGCAGGCGTCCCGCTCGCCAAGCCGGTTGCCGGCATCGCCATGGGCCTGATCCTCGAGGGCGATCGCTTTGCCGTCCTCTCCGACATTCTCGGTGATGAAGACCACCTCGGCGACATGGACTTCAAGGTTGCCGGCACGGCCGATGGCATCACTTCGCTGCAGATGGACATCAAGATCGCCGGCATCACCGAAGAGATCATGAAGGTCGCTCTCGGCCAGGCCAAGGGCGGTCGCGCCCATATCCTCGGCGAAATGGCCAAGGCCATCACCGAAAGCCGCGGCCAGCTTGGCGAATTCGCTCCGCGCATCGAAGTCATGAACATCCCGGTCGACAAGATCCGTGAAGTCATCGGCTCCGGTGGCAAGGTCATCCGCGAAATCGTCGAAAAGACCGGCGCGAAGATCAACATCGAAGACGACGGCACCGTCAAGATCGCCTCCTCTTCCGGCAAGGAGATCGAAGCGGCCCGCAAGTGGATCCACTCGATCGTCGCCGAGCCTGAAATCGGCCAGATCTACGAAGGCACCGTCGTCAAGACCGCCGACTTTGGCGCTTTCGTCAACTTCTTCGGCGCCCGCGACGGCCTCGTCCACATCTCGCAGCTCGCTTCCGAGCGCGTCGCCAAGACGACTGATGTCGTCAAGGAAGGCGACAAGGTCTGGGTCAAGCTGCTCGGCTTCGACGAACGCGGCAAGGTTCGCCTGTCGATGAAGGTCGTCGACCAGGCTACTGGCCAGGAGATTCCGAACGAGAAGAAGAAGGAAGAAGCGGCCGAATAAGCCGCCTCTGCCAGCTCCAATTCCGGGCGCGGAATCTTCCGCGCCCTTTTTCTATTCTAAATGAGACGATATCCATGAGCCGCGAAACGCTGAAGACCCTTTTCCATCCCTTTGCCAGCGGCACAATCGCGGCGCCCGGCGAAGGCGAGCGTGTGCTCTTCCTCGGCGCCGAGGCCGGGTTTGCGCTGCCGGAAGGCTTCGCCGCCTCGCTCAGCGCCGTCCAGGGCTTCCGGCCGCTCTACCGCCAGCTGCTGGCGCAGCGGATCGAAGCGACGCCTGAAATCGACGGCGAGGATTATGACGCAGCACTCGTGCTCTGCACCAAGCACAAGGGCGAGAACGAGGCCAACCTCGCCGCCGCAATCGCCCGCACGCGAGCCGGCGGGCTGATCGTCGTCGCCGGCGCCAAGGAAGACGGCATCCAGCCGTTGCGCAAGCGGATGGAAGGTTTTGGGTTCGCCATCGACCATATGCCGAAATATCACGGCGTCGCCTTCTGGTTCGGCCGGCCGGCCAATGCCGACGACATCATCTCGAAACTGGCAAAGGCGCCGGTGCGCGTCGACGATCGCTTCCATGCGACGGCCGGCATGTTCTCGCACGACCGGATCGATGCCGGATCGGAACTGCTCGCTTCGCGCCTGCCGCAGGATTTTACCGGCGACGTTGCCGATTTCGGCGCCGGATGGGGTTATCTCTCGATCGAGATGGCGCAGAGATCGCGCGGACTGGCGCGCCTTGACCTCTACGAGGCCAATCACGCGGCCCTGGAGGCCGCGCGGGATAATCTGGCGGAGAACTGCCCGAACGCGCCGGTGCGCTTCTTCTGGCATGATCTGGCGGGCGAGCCGATCAAGGACAAATACGATCTCGTGATCATGAACCCGCCCTTCCACGAGGGCCATGCGGCCGAGCCATCGCTTGGCCAGGCGATGATCAAGACAGCCGCCTCCGCCCTTCGCGGCGGCGGCCGGCTGATGCTCGTCGCCAATCGCGGCCTGCCCTATGAGCCGGTTCTGGCGGCGAACTTCAGGGAAAGCGGCGAAACCTGCCGCAATGCACGTTTCAAGGTGCTGTGGGCGAAGAAATAAGGCTCAAGCCGCCTTTGAGCCGACTTGCAGGGAAAACAAAAAGGCCGTGCGCAGGATCTGCGCCCGGCCTTCGAATTTCAATCAACTGCGTTTATTCCACGTCCGCCGTACGCAGGGCATCCAGTGTCGGCATCGAGGTGATGTTGAAGCCGGCATCGACGAAGTGGATTTCGCCGGTGACGCCGGCTGAGAGATCGGAGAGCAGGTAGAGCGCCGAACTGCCGACCTGATCGATGGTCACGGTCTTGCGCAGAGGCGCATTACGCTGGTTCCAGGAGAGGATCGCGCGTGCGTCCGATATGCCGGCACCGGCAAGCGTGCGGATCGGGCCGGCGGAAATCGCATTGACGCGGATGCCGCGCGGGCCGTAGTCGGCGGCGAGATAACGAACCGAAGCCTCGAGCGCCGCCTTGGCGACGCCCATGACGTTGTAATTCGGAATAACGCGCGTCGAGCCGTTATAAGTCAAAGTCAGCATCGCGCCGCTGCCTTCCATCAAGGGGGCGCAGCGCCTGGCGATCTCGGTGAAGGAGAAGCAGGAGATGACCATGGTGCGGCTGAAATTCTCCCGCGTCGTATCGGCGTAGAGGCCCTTCAGCTCGTTCTTGTCGGAGAATCCGATGGCATGGACAATAAAATCGAGCTTGCCCCAGCGCTCGCCGAGCGCGTCTACCACGGCATCGACCGAAGCGATGTCCTCGACGTCGCAAGGCAGCACGAAATCCGAGCCGACTTCGGCGGCAAGCGGCCTGACGCGCTTGCCGAGCGCATCGCCCTGATAGGTGAAGGCGAGGTCCGCACCCTGCGCGGCAAGCGCTTTTGAAATCCCCCAGGCAATCGAATGGTTGTTTGCGACGCCCATGATGAGGCCGCGCTTACCCTGCATGATTCCAGTCATGTTGTTATCCGTTGTAGCGCTGGAAGACGAGCGTGGCGTTCGTCCCGCCGAAGCCGAAGGAATTGGAGAGAGCGATATCGATCTTCGCATCGTCGATACGCTTGCGCACGATCGGCACGCCTTCGAATTCGGGATCGAGCTCGGTGATATGGGCGCTTTCGCCGATGAAGCCTTGCTGCATCATCAGCAGGGAATAGATCGATTCCTGCACGCCGGCCGCACCCAGCGAATGGCCGGTCAGCGATTTGGTCGATTGGATATGGGGGATCTTGGCGCCGCCGAATACCTCGCGGATGGCGCCGATTTCCTTGCTGTCGCCGACCGGAGTCGAGGTGCCGTGAGTGTTGATATAGTCAACATCGCCTTTGACGGTGGAAAGCGCCTGGCGCATGCAGCGGATAGCGCCCTCGCCGGAAGGCGCGACCATGTCGTAACCATCGGAGGTCGCGCCGTAGCCGACGATTTCGGCGTAGATTTTGGCGCCGCGGGCCTTGGCGCGCTCCAGCTCCTCCAGCACCAGCACACCGGCGCCGCCGGCGATGACGAAACCGTCGCGGTTGACGTCATAGGCGCGCGAGGCAGTCTCGGGCGTATCGTTATATTTAGAGGACATGGCGCCCATGGCATCGAAGAGATTGGACATCGTCCAGTCGAGATCCTCGTGGCCGCCGGCAAACATCACGTCCTGCTTGCCCCACTGGATCATCTCAGTGGCGTTGCCGATGCAATGGGCGGAGGTCGAGCAGGCCGACGAGATCGAATAATTGACGCCGTGGATCTTGAACCAGGTGGCAAGTGTGGCCGAAGCGGTGGAGGACATCGCCTTCGGCACGGCGAAGGGACCAATGCGCTTCGGGCTGTTGTTCTTGGTGGTGATCTCGGCCGCCTCGATCAGCGTACGGGTGGACGGTCCGCCGGATCCCATGATGATGCCGGTGCGCTCGTTCTGGGCATAGTCCTTCTCTTCCAGGCCGGAATCGGCGATCGCCTGCTTCATGGCGACATGGTTCCAGGCGCCGCCCTGCGACAGGAAGCGCATGGCGCGGCGATCGACCAGTTCGGCAAGTTCCGCCGGGCCGAGCTTCGGGCTGCCCCAGACTTGGCACTTGAAGCCGTGTTCGGCGAAATCGTTGGAAAAGGAAATGCCCGACTTTGCCTGGCGCAAGGATTCGGTGACTTCGGCCGCATCGCTTCCGATCGAGGAAACGATACCCAGACCCGTGACAACTACCCGTCTCATCTGATCAAACCTTTGTTGTTTTCGTCAGCCGCTCGAAATGCCGTCAGGCGGTCTTGTCTTTCGATAGACCGACGCGAAGGTCGGACGCCTGGTATATGGTCTCGCCGTCCGCCTTCAGCCAGCCGTCGGCCGTGCCGAGCACGAGGCGACCGCGCATGACGCGCTTGAAGTCGATGCCGTATTCGATCAGCTTGGTATGCGGCCGGACCATGCCCTTGAATTTCACTTCGCCGGTTGAAAGCGCCATGCCGCGACCTTCCTCGCCGAGCCAGCCCAGAAAGAAACCGGTCAGCTGCCACATGCCGTCGAGGCCGAGGCAGCCCGGCATGATCGGATTGCCTTCGAAATGGCAGGGAAAATACCAGTCGTCGGGGCGTACGTCGTATTCGGCCCTGAGATAACCCTTGTCGAAGGCGCCGCCTGTTTCGGAGATGTCCGTGATGCGGTGAACCATCAGCATGGGCGGCAGCGGCAGCTGCGCATTACCGGGTCCGAACAGCTCGCCATGGGCGCAAGCGATGAGTTCTTCATACGAGAAGCTGGACTGTCTGGTGGTCATAAAATTTCTTTTTCCCCCCGCGTGAAGCCGATGGATGTGAACGTGTAGTCCAAGCTCTTCAGAAAATGAAGCACAAGCAAGGCAGCTTCATTCATCGGTTTGGACCAGGCTTACGCCATTATTTGGTGGTCGCATACAGGAAGGCCAGAGCTGCGACCAGACCTATTTGCATCAAAAGCCCGTTTTTGCCGCGTTTATCAGGCTCCCGTCCCCACTGAACTATTGAAAGGCTCCGATGCAAAAGTTATACCGCTTGAAGAAACATGATTGCTTTATGCAGGAATAATCGGAGTTCGTGTTGATGACGGGTACACTCCCGATCGCAATAGAGGTAAGGCTGCGCGGCGCGGGCCTGCGCCCTACACGCCAGCGCGTCGCGCTCGGCGACCTCCTGTTTGCCAAGGGCGACCGGCATTTGACCGTCGAGGAACTGCATGAGGAGGCGGTTGCCGCCGGCGTGCCGGTTTCGCTGGCGACCGTCTACAATACGCTGCACCAGTTCACCGAAGCCGGTCTCATCCGCGTTCTCGCCGTCGAGAGCGCCAAGACCTATTTCGACACCAATGTTTCCGACCACCATCATTTCTTCATCGAAGGACATAATGAGGTGCTCGACATTCCCGTCAGCAACCTGACGATCGGCAATCTGCCGGAGCCGCCCGAAGGCATGGAGATCGCTCATGTCGACGTGGTGATCCGCCTGCGGGCCAAACAAGGCTGACGGCACCTAAAAGATTCACATCACATCGTCTGGATGCCGACCGGGCTTATGTTTGTAGATCGGGAAGGTCCAACCGAACCAAAGAGCGCCGCCGCGAACAGCAAAGGCCGCCACGACACCGCAGCCCGAGGCCAGATAGAGCGGCATCCCCAGCGCGTTGGCGAGCGTAAACACGCCGGCGCCGATCAGCGCCGCCGTCACATAGATTTCCGGCCGCAACAGCACCGAAGGCTCGTTTGCCATCAGATCGCGCAGGATGCCGCCGAAGGTTGCCGTCAATGTACCGGTGACGATCGCGATGGTCGGCGAGCCGGTGGCGGCAAGTCCCTTGGCGGCACCCAGAACGCAATAGGCGGCAAGACCGATCGCATCCAGCCAGATCAGCAGGCGATAACGCGATTCCAGCAGGTGGGCGGTGAAGAAGACAATCACGCCCATGATGCAGCAGACGAGGATATAGGCGGGGTTCAATACCCAGAAGACCGGCACGCGGCCGAGCACGATGTCGCGCACCGTGCCGCCGCCGGTTCCCGTCACCATGGCGAAAAACAGAAAGCCGATCAGATCGAGCTGCTTGCGCGAAGCGGCGAGCGCGCCTGTCGCGGCAAACAGCGCAATACCGGCATAATCGAGATAGACAAGCAAGGACATGCGGACCCCGGGACCGGCGAACAGTTTCCGGAAAGAACCATGGCGGCAAGGGCGGCGCAAGGCGGCGCGGCCATAAAGCATCGGTCTTTATTCGATGCATGTCACTATCCATAAACTGCTGCACAGTTTTGGGCGGCATGCATGGACTACGGAGCCTTTGCCCAAAAGAGGAAAGCTTGTGAAAACGCTGGTGCTCGCCGTTCTCAACATCGTCCTGTTGCTTGCCATGCCGGTTGCCGCGCTTGCCCAGCAATCGCTGATCTCCGACCCCGAGATATACGAGAAGAAGCATTTTCAGGAGCAGTGCAAGGCGGCCGAATTCGCTGACGGCTTCATCACCCGGCAGGACATCAACAATGACGGGCTGATCGACGCCGTGGTCAATGAAGGCCAGCTGACCTGCGACGGGCAGAAGGGGCCGCAATGCAACGACGACGGCTGCACCTATAACTTCTATCTGCAGGTCGCAGAAGGCGGTTATTTCATGATCGCGACGGCGCAGATCTACGGCTATGACTTCGTCCAACGCTTCGGCAACATGGTGCTGGCGATGAAGATGCATCCGCGTTTCTGCGACCGCACCGAAGGCGACCCCTGCATCGTGACCGCGCGTGTGCGCGGCACGAAATTCGTCACCATCTCGAAGAAATAAGCTTAGCGCGGATAAAGCTCCGACGTCCGGCCGGCGAGATAGTAGCCGACCAGGCCGTACCATTCGCGGATCGCCGTTGCCATATTCTGGGCATTGAGGTTCGGCTGGGTGAAATCCAGGCCCGGACTCACCCGCCCGTCGGTCCGATAGTCGGTTGGCCAGGGCACGATGTCGATGCCGAGCTTACGAAAGATGCCGACGGAACGCGGCATATGGAAGCCCGAGGTGATCAGCAGGCAATTGGAAAGCCCCTGGCTCGCCAGGAATTCCTTGGTATTGACGGCATTTTCGAAGGTTGTGCGCGATTGCCGCTCCTCGATCAGACGATCCCTCGCGATGCCGAAGAGCGGGAAGAAGCGCTCGGATGCCGCCGCATCGCCTTCGTAAATGCCTGAGAGTGAGCCGTCGCCGCCCGAGATCAGAATCCGCGACTGCGGAAATTTCTGCGCGAGCCGCAGGGCTTCGACGAAGCGGTCGGCGGCAGGGTTGAATTCAATGCCGTGACGCGCCGTATTCACCTCGTTTTCGAAGGCGCCGCCGAGCACGATCATGCATTCGAGGCTATCGGGATCTGCGGCGGGTTTGGCGAAGCGCTGCTCCAGACCCTGCATCAGAAGGTTGCCGGCCGTGGTGTAGAGCGTGACGAAGAGGATGAGGGCTGAAGCCATCGCGCCGAGAATGCTTAAGCTGCGCCAGCGCAGGAGGCCGGCGGCAAAGGCGAAGAAGACGAGAAGGAATGCCAGCGACAGCGGCTGGGCAAAAATCCAGACGAGCTTCGAAATGACGAACAAGACCTACTCCTTAAGGACGAGCGGCATCCTTCCTATCCGATTCGACGGTAACAGGAATGCGACGGGTCCTATCTCTAGCGCAGGGCGCCCGTGTGGTGCGGCGCGAGCTTCTGGTTGAAGCGCCGCTGAAGCGGCCGGGGAATGAACATGGCGACAAGCGCCAGCGCCATGGCAAAGATGGAGACCAGCCACAAGGCATGGGCGCCGCTCAGCCGCGTCAGGACCGCACCGGCGATCGCGCCGAGCATCATGCCGCCCCAGGGTACGAGCTGGATGGTCCATTCGATACGGCGATCGCCGATGATCCAGCGGCCGATGCCGCGGCCGAAACGCGACAGCGCGCCTGTCACATAAGTCAGGCCGATCGGCAGACCTTCGATATGTTCGACGGCGGCGTTCACCATGCCCATGGATAAAACGATCATGTAGAACCGCGCGAGCATCAGGCCCTCAGCCGTCGTCATCGAAGCAAGCGCCAGAAGGGCGCCGACGCAGCCGAGCACGACGAAGATGCGCCGCTCGGAGACATGGGCGATGACGATGCCGGCCGCATTGCCGAGCACGAAAACGAGAATGGCGGAGATCAGCACCGCCGCATGATAAAGATTGCCCTGGCTGAGGGCGAGTGCAGCCCGGGTCGTATTCCCCGTCATGAAGGAGACGAAATCGCCGGTCAGCAGCAGCCCGGTCGCATCGGTCATGCCGGCCAGAAACGAAATTGAACCAACGAGGGCGAGCCCAGTCAGGGTTCGTCGTGTACGAATGATACGGCGGCGTCTTGCTCTGGTCATTGTCGAAGGGTCCTGAAGCCGAATCACTGAGATTCTTGCATGAAGGATAAGTCCTCTTCTTGAGGAATTGGCAAAGGATTGGCCGAGACGGACGCTTGCACGGCCGCATTTTTTCGGCGATAAAACGGCGTCGCTTCAGACCGAAGCTCCGTAAGCGTTTACGTCAATCAACGCGCAACCCGCCGGTCGGCGCTGCGCGATTGTTCGATCGGCATCTTACGGAGATTCAAAATGTCCAAAGGCAAACTCCCCAAGCGTTACAACTCGATCGTCATGCCGCTCATCCTCTCGCTGCTGATGACATCCGTCGTCTCGGCGATCAGCATCGTCAGAGCACAAGGCCTGACCACGGCTGCACTTGCCGTGTGGCCATCCGCCTGGGCTCTCTCCTGGGCAATCGCCTTTCCCGTGCTGCTCCTGGTGCTGCCGGTGGTGAAGCGGTTGACGGCAGCGATCGTGGAGGCTTGAGACGAAAGACGCCGGCAGGCTGTGGGGGCGGTCTGCCGGAGTTGACGGGCTGGTTAAAGTCTTTTCTTTGCGAATGCTCTGCCGGATGCCGACTTCAAGTATCTCTCAAAGGCAAAGGCTTGAGCTTCGTCGGAGAAAGCGAGATAGGTCTTCAGAGACCAAGGGACGTATTTTGAAGTGTGCGAGACCTCTCCAGCATTGTGTTTTGCCAGACGCGACTTAAGGTCGCCCGTCACGCCAACGTAATAGCGATCCGGAAAGGTGATGCTATGGAGAATGTAGACATATTTCATGAAGGAATCACGGCCCGCCTACGTTGCTTCGCAACTTCGTTGCGGCAGCCTCCGCTTCCTTCTCGTCTTCGTCCGCCAAGCCTTCCGGCTTGCCGAGCCGAAGCTCGAAGAGCGTAGGCTGGTGGAGCTAAGCGGGATCGAACCGCTGACCTCTTGCATGCCATGCAAGCGCTCTCCCAGCTGAGCTATAGCCCCATCAAGGCAGTCCGGCGTGGCCGGTCCTGGGATGCTCCGGAGGGCGTTTCCTCTGGAGTGGCGGCTTCTTACTTGCGGTTTTCGCAGATAGCAAGCCTAAAAAATCCGACCCGGAAATTTTTTGTCATCCGGGCCGGCATTTGTCTGATCAGACTTCGTCTTCGTCGCCGGTCACGCCGATGATGTCGCTCATGTCGTCGTCATCGTCGTCTTCGTCAGGCGTGAGGAAGGTGTCGTCATCGTCGTCGCCTTCGATTTCGACATCGTCATCGCCGATATCAGGGATGTCGTCGCCGCCGGCGGCGTCATCGGCATCCTCAAGCGAAACCAGTTCGACTTCGGTGTTTTCGGTATCGACTTCCGCGACCTCGTCTTCCTCGGCAACGTCGGCGATTGCCGAGGTTTCCTCGAAGAAGGACAGGGGATAGGACTTGCCGGTATAAGGGGAAACGATCGGATCCCGGTTCAGATCATAAAACTTCTTGCCGGTTTCCGGATCGGTGCGCTTGGTTCCAAGTTCCGCTTTCGCCACTATAAGCCTCGTGAGAATGGCCGAATCCGCGATTCGGCAAAATGCCGTGCAAGCCGGCGTTCCATCGGAATTTATAAGCCGGTCCCCTTAATCGCTGTGGCTTCCCATGTCAAAGCCAAACTTTATCATCTCCGTGCGGCCGTTTTCGCCGGCTGGCGGATGACCGCTGACGGCGTTTGTGGTAACGAGCCACGGCGGTAGAAGAAGCGGACGAAGGCAGCAGCCGGCCAGGCCGACGCTTCGGAAGAAATGCGCTGCAGTTACAGAGGATTACGCGATGCATGGCTCTGCGCCGCAGCCCGCCGCCAGCTTCCAGCTGTTCCAGCCGCATCCGCGCAGGATGACCCCTTCGGCGCCTCGCGGCGCATCATTGCAGGATTGATCCCCATGGCAACAAAGAGTTTCACCATCGCCATCGACGGTCCGGCGGCGGCCGGCAAGGGGACGCTTTCGCGTCTTATCGCTGAGCGATACGGCTTTCACCATCTCGACACGGGCCTGACCTACCGCGCGACCGCCAAGGCGCTGCTCGATGCCGGCCTGCCGCTCGACGACGAGGCGGTGGCGGAAAAGATCGCGCGGGAGGTTGAACTTGCCGGGCTGGATCGCGATATACTTTCCCGACACGAGATCGGCGAAGCCGCCTCGAAAATCGCTGTCATGCCGGCGGTGCGCCGGGCCCTGGTCGAGGCGCAGCGTCGGTTTGCGGCAAAGACGCCGGGCACGGTGCTCGACGGACGCGATATCGGCACGATCGTCTGCCCGGATGCGCCGGTCAAGCTCTATGTGACGGCGTCGCCGGAGGTGCGCGCCAGACGGCGTTACGATGAGATCCTCGGCAAGGGGGCGACGGCGGATTTCGATGCGATTTTCGAGGACGTCAAGCGGCGCGACGAACGCGACATGGGACGGGCCGACAGCCCTTTGAAACCAGCCGATGATGCGCACTTGCTTGATACGTCGGAAATGAGTATAGAGGCCGCGTTTCAAGCCGCTCAATCGATCATCGATGCGGCCTTGAGCCGAAATGCCTAAATTCAAGCGATTTTGCATGCTCAGACGCATGGATCGCTTTAATGCAGCCTGAAATTCCGTCCAAGCGCCGGATTGCCTTCGTGAAAGAGGGCGGACTGGGTTCAGGCCCATTCAACTCGAACCAACCGGCGCATACGTGGGCCTTGAAGCTATCGAAGGCCACGCAGGAGATTTTATGTCAGTAGCAACTCCCTCTCGCGAGGATTTCGCGGCCCTTCTCGAAGAGTCCTTTGCCAAGAACGATCTGGCTGAAGGCTATGTCACCAAGGGTATCGTCACGGGCATCGAAAAGGATGTCGCCGTTGTCGACGTCGGCCTCAAGGTCGAAGGCCGCATCGCGCTCAAGGAATTCGGCGCACGCGCCAAAGACGGTTCGCTGAAGGTCGGCGACGAAGTCGAAGTCTATGTCGAGCGCATCGAAAACGCGCTTGGTGAAGCCGTCCTGTCGCGCGAGAAGGCTCGCCGCGAAGAAAGCTGGATCAAGCTCGAAGCCAAGTTCGAAGCCGGCGAGCGCGTCGAAGGCGTGATCTTCAACCAGGTCAAGGGCGGCTTCACCGTCGACCTCGACGGTGCAATTGCCTTCCTGCCGCGTTCGCAGGTCGACATCCGCCCGATCCGCGACGTCACGCCGCTGATGCACAACCCGCAGCCCTTCGAAATCCTCAAGATGGACAAGCGCCGCGGCAACATCGTGGTTTCGCGCCGTACGGTTCTGGAAGAGTCCCGTGCCGAGCAGCGTTCTGAAATCGTTCAGAACCTCGAAGAAGGCCAGGTTGTTGACGGCGTCGTCAAGAACATCACCGATTACGGTGCGTTCGTCGACCTCGGCGGCATCGACGGCCTGCTGCACGTCACCGACATGGCATGGCGCCGTGTGAACCATCCGTCGGAAATCCTGAACATCGGCCAGCAGGTCAAGGTTCAGATCATCCGTATCAACCAGGAAACCCACCGCATCTCGCTCGGCATGAAGCAGCTCGAGAGCGATCCGTGGGATGGCATCCAGGCGAAGTATCCGGAAGGCAAGAAGATTTCCGGTACCGTCACGAACATTACCGATTACGGTGCGTTCGTCGAGCTGGAGCCGGGCATCGAAGGCCTGATCCACATCTCGGAAATGTCCTGGACCAAGAAGAACGTTCACCCCGGCAAGATCCTGTCCACGAGCCAGGAAGTCGAAGTCGTCGTTCTCGAAGTCGATCCGTCCAAGCGCCGTATTTCGCTCGGCCTCAAGCAGACGCTGGAAAACCCGTGGGCAGCATTCGCCCGCAGCCATCCGGCCGGCACTGAAGTCGAAGGCGAAGTCAAGAACAAGACCGAATTCGGCCTGTTCATCGGCCTCGACGGCGATGTCGACGGCATGGTGCACCTCTCCGACCTCGACTGGAATCGTCCGGGCGAGCAGGTCATCGAGGAGTACAACAAGGGTGACGTCGTCAAGGCTGTCGTTCTCGACGTCGATGTCGAGAAGGAACGCATCTCGCTCGGCATCAAGCAGCTCGGCAAGGACTCGGTTGGTGAAGCAGCCGCTTCGGGCGACCTGCGGAAGAACGCAGTTGTTTCCTGCGAAGTCATCGCCATCAACGACGGCGGCATCGAAGTGAAGCTCGTCAATCACGAGGATATCACTTCCTTCATCCGTCGCGCCGATCTCGCCCGCGACCGCGACGAGCAGCGCCCTGAGCGCTTCTCGGTCGGCCAGATCGTCGACGCCCGCGTCACCAACTTCTCCAAGAAGGACCGCAAGATCATGCTGTCCATCAAGGCTCTGGAGATTGCGGAAGAGAAGGAAGCCGTCGCTCAGTTCGGTTCGTCCGACTCGGGCGCTTCGCTCGGCGACATCCTGGGCGCAGCCCTGAAGAACCGCAGCGGCGAATAAGCCTCGCAGTCACGTCTGAAATATGGAACCCGCCGGAGCGATCCGGCGGGTTTTTTATTTTCAACTAATGAAAACCGCTATTCCCAGCCGACCATGCGCTGATAGAGCGCGTAGACCGGATCGGCTGCCGTGTCGGGCCGATACGCCGACGGCTCGGTGTCGATCATCCTTGGCGTCCTGCGCTCTGGTGCCGCTTCCGCCCCGTCAGCATCGGGCTCGGCATCCTCACCGCCGGATTTCGCCTGCTGCTCGTCCTGCGGCGCACCGTCCTGGTGATGGTGATGCTGGTGACTGGTTTCACCGGCCTTTTCGTTCGACGGCGTATCCATGGCGAACTGATAGGGCAGCTGGGCATAGGCAAAGCCCTCCGGCACCCTGGCCGCGAGCGGCACATAAGAGGCCTCGGCCATCTCGGGAAGCGGCATCGGTTGCGGCTGTGCGGCGATTTCTTTCGACTGTCGGGCGGCGGCAGCCGTGGCTCCGGTTTCCATCTGCGACGGGTGGAGCGCTGCGGACCGTCGAGCGTCGGCGGCGGCCAGATCTGCCGGCTGTCTCGTCAAGGTCTCCTTCGCTTCGCTGATGACGGCTTCGTCGAGAATGACATCGATCTCCACCGCCGCCTCGACAGCACCATCCTCCATCACGTTTTCCGAGTCCTGCTCGCGGATGATGGTGACGATCATCTCGGAGACCTCTTCGGTCATCGAGGCGACGATTCCCGTCCAGTTCCGGGGAATGACAGGATCGGCTTTTTCCGACGTTGCGCGAGGCTGAATGACCGGCAGTTCCGTCACCTCGGCCGTGTCGTCACCTGGCTCCGCCGGTGCCGGGCGCCGAGCTTCGACCTTCGGGGCAACCTCTGCTTTTGTCGCCGAAGCGGAGCGAATCCGGTTTTCAGACTGCGAAATTTCAGCATCAGCGGCTTCCACGGTTGCGACGGTCACCGCTTCCTCGGTTGCCGCAAGCAGGGCGGTCTCGAACAATTTGCCGGCTTGTTCGGTTCGCTTTTCCGCCGGCTGGCGCATCGGGGCGGGCAGGCTGTCTTCATGCAGCTGGATCTCGGGCCGGGCTTCGGCACGCATCGGCGACGCGTCGTTCTGGCCATAGGAGCGGACAACGGCACGGGCGGCAAGATCGCGATCCTTGTAACGCACCATTTCCAGATAGGCGATGATACGCGCCGCCTCAGGCCCCGCCGGGTTCTTCAGGGCTTCGGCGATCATCCGGAGCGGCAGGTTGTGACCTTGCTCATTCAGCTGGCGTTCGACCTCATCGATTCTGGCGGCCGGCAGCCGCTGAATGGCGTCGGCAAGCCGAGAGGCGAAGGCCAGATTGGTCTCGTCTTCACGGCGATCGTGGGAAATGGAACGGCCGGCCGCATCGATGACATCGAAAAGGGCTTCGACCATGCGCTCGCGCGCCGCAAGGAGCAGGATATTGAGCTTGCCGGCAATGGCGGAATTCAGGTCGGCGGCTTCGACCGCGTTGACGGGCGCGGGGGCAATCACCAAACGGTCAAGACCGCCGGCAACGATCGCCGCAGTCTGGCCCTGAGATGAAAAGCTTGCATTGGACGCTGCACGAACGGGGGTCAACATGGCATGCCCTTTCGTAAAGTGACGATGAAAGCAGGCTCTATGAAAGGACCGCGCTCATCCGGTCCCTTGCATCCCGAGCAGATCCTCCTGTCCGCATGACGCAAGCGGCGCCATCGAATGCCTAAAAATTAAATCGGATATTAAGAAACAGAGATTAACCAATCGCTAACGCCCGCGGATCAGTTCATCCGCGGCTGCAGACAGTGGAGACTGACGGCAATTCGCTTAGCTGTGAGCGAAGATATCGGCCTCTTCCCAGCCGAGAAGGTCGAGCTTGGCGCGGGTCGGCAGGAATGCGAAGCAGGCCGTAGCGTGGTCGAAGCGGCCGTCGCGGATCAGGCGGGCCGTCAGCTTGTCGCGAAGCGCGTGCAGATAAAGCACGTCGGATGCGGCATATTCGAGCTGGGCCGGCGACAGTGTCTCGGCCGCCCAATCGGAAGATTGCTGCGCCTTGGAGACGTCGACATCGAGCATCTCCTTGAGATTGTCCTTGAGGCCGTGGCGATCGGTGTAGGTGCGGCAGAGGCGCGAGGCGATCTTGGTGCAGAACACCGGGTTCGGCGTGACGCCGAAAGTATGGAAGAGCACGGCGATATCGAAGCGGCCGTAATGAAAGATCTTCTGGTGCGTGGGATCTTCGAGCAGAGCGGCGAGATTGGGGGCCTCTTTCTGGCCGGCAGCGATGCGGATGATGTCGGCGGTGCCGTCGCCCGGAGAAAGCTGGACGACGCAGAGACGATCCCGCCGCGGCACCAGGCCCAGGGTCTCGGTATCGATCGCGATCGCGCCGGTATAGCGGGCCGCATCGCTCGCGGAAATATCGCCTTCGTGATAACGGATGGTGGCGGCCATGAGACTGTCTTTCGTTCGGATATTCTCCACTCGCGCTATAGCGCAAAGGCACACATTGCGAAACTGCTTCCTGCTGCGGCTGGTTCAGAATGTCGGCGGCGTGTTGATCCAGAGGAGCACGGTTTCGCCATCGTGGCGGTTGCGCCAGGAATGGTAGCGGCGGCTTTCGAAATACAGTGAATCGCCCGGGCCGAGATCGAAGAACTGGTCGCTGTCGAGCACCAGTTCCAGCCGGCCGGACAGGACATGCATGAATTCCTCGCCTTCGTGGCGATAGGCGCCCTCGCTGGCGGCGCCCGGCGCCAGCACGAAACGATGGCAATCCATCATCCTGCGGCCTTCGGCAAGCAGCTGCACCGTAACTCCGGGGGTCGTTTCCGGCCAGGTGCGCCACTCGCCGGCGCGTATCACTGCCGGCACCTCCTCGCTTTCCTCGCCGGAGAGGCGGGAGACGGTGGTGGCGTAGTATTCGGCGAGGTCGTGAAGCGTCTTGAATCCGACGCCTTGCGAGGTGCGCTCCAGCGTCGAGAGCGTCGAAGCGGTGATGCCAATATCACCGGCGACCTGATCAAGCGTTTTGCCTGCGGCGTGGCGGAGGCTCCGCAATTTACGGCCGAGGCCGGAATCCTGGCCGGGTTCGGCACCGTCGGCGGAAGGTCCCTCGCTCTCCAGCGCCTCGCGAATGGCCGCGGGATTGAGACCGCGCTCGGCCCGATACCAGGAGATGCGCTTCAGTCGCGCCACGTCGTCGGCGCTGTATTGGCGATGGCCGGTTTCGGAGCGGCCGGGAACGACCAGACCCTGGCTTTCCCAGAGGCGCAACGTCGAGGCGGAGACGCCCGCCAGCCGCGCGGCCTCCGCCACCTTGTAGCGCACAGGCCCGTTGTCACTCATCAGCCAATACCCCGATTCTCGTTGCGCGAGCATTCATCAAATCGCGTGATGTTTGAAGCAAAAAATGCCGCTTGTTTTCTTGCAGAAAAAATGTAGGAATTTCCAGAGCATCTTACAGAACTTATGTAAGATAAATCCAAAAACTTCAAACGGGAGCAGATCGATGACCGCGACACACCTTACCGACCGGAAGAATGCCGCGATTTCGCGCGGTGTCGGCATGACCACCCAGATCTATGCGGACCGCGCAGAGAATGCCGAAATCTGGGACAAGGAGGGCCGCCGCTATATCGATTTCGCTGCCGGCATCGCCGTGCTCAACACCGGTCACCGCCATCCCAGGGTTATTGCAGCCGTCAAGGAGCAACTCGACCACTTTACCCACACCTGCCATCAGGTCGTGCCCTACGAGAACTACGTCAGCCTTGCCGAACGGTTGAACGCGCTGTTGCCCGGCAATTTCCAGAAGAAGACGATCTTCGTCACCACTGGCGCCGAGGCGGTCGAGAATGCCGTCAAGATTGCACGCGCGGCAACCGGCCGCTCGGCCGTCATCGCCTTCAGCGGCGGTTTCCATGGCCGCACCTTCATGGGCATGGCGCTGACCGGCAAGGTCGTGCCTTATAAGATCGGCTTCGGCGCGATGCCCGGCGACGTGTTCCATGTTCCTTTCCCGGTCGAACTTCACGGCGTCTCCGTCGACCAATCGCTTGCAGCGCTGAAGAAACTCTTCGCCGCCGATGTCGATCCGCAGCGCGTCGCCGCCATTATCCTCGAGCCGGTGCAGGGCGAAGGCGGCTTCTATCCGGCGCCCGTAGCCTTCATGAAAGCACTGCGCGAACTCTGCGACCAGCACGGCATCCTCTTGATCGCTGACGAGGTGCAGACCGGTTTTGCCCGCACCGGCAGAATGTTCGCGATGGATCATCACGAGGTGGCCGCCGACCTGACGACGATGGCGAAAAGCCTTGCCGGCGGCTTCCCACTTGCTGCCGTCACCGGCCGCGCCGAAGTCATGGACGCGCCGGGACCGGGCGGGCTCGGCGGCACATACGGCGGCAACCCGCTCGGCATCGCAGCTGCCCATGCCGTCCTCGACGTCATCGCGGACGAAGACCTCTGCAGTCGCGCCAACCAGCTCGGCGGACGGCTGAAGCAGCGGCTTGAATCCTTGCGCGAGAAGGTGCCGGAGATTGCCGATATTCGCGGACCCGGCTTCATGAACGCCGTCGAATTCAATGACCGGACGACGGGATTGCCGAGTGCTGACTTCGCCAACAAGGTGCGGCTGACAGCGCTCGACAAGGGGCTGATCCTGCTCACCTGCGGCGTCCATGGCAACGTCATCCGCTTCCTCGCGCCGATCACCATTCAGGACGAGGTCTTTGGCGAGGCGCTCGACATTCTCGAGACGTCAATGCTGGAAGCAAGCACGGGCAAGTGACCGCATCGGAACCGCATTCAATTCCCAATGAGGATATGACATGGCTTTCACCACCGCACTGACAAAGCACGTTCCTTTCTCTTCTCCCTTGCTTCGCGACGCCGGCTACATCAACGGCGTCTGGACATCAGGCAATGCTGCTGGAACTTTCGACGTGCTCAACCCGGCAACCGGCGAGCTGCTCGCCTCCCTGCCCGATATGGGCGCAGCCGAAACGCGAACGGCGATCGATGCGGCCCATGCCGCCCAGCCGGCCTGGGCTACCCGCCCGGCCAAGGAGCGCAGCGTCATCCTGCGCAAATGGTTCGACCTAATGGTCGCCAATGCCGACGAACTCGCGGCGATCCTGACGGCCGAAATGGGTAAGCCCTTCGCAGAAGCACGCGGCGAGATCCTTTATGCCGCCGCCTATATCGAATGGTATGCGGAAGAGGCCAAGCGCATTTACGGCGAGACGATCCCGGCGCCTTCCAACGATAAACGCATGATCGTCATCAAGCAGCCGGTCGGGGTCGTCGGCACGATCACGCCGTGGAATTTCCCGGCGGCGATGATTGCCCGCAAGATCGCGCCGGCGCTTGCCGTCGGCTGCACTGTCGTGTCGAAGCCGGCCGAGCAGACGCCGCTGACGGCGATTGCCCTTGCCGTGCTCGCCGAACAGGCCGGCATTCCCGCCGGCGTCTTCAATCTCATTGTCGGGCTCGATGGCCCGGCGATCGGCCGCGAGCTCTGCGGCAATGAAAAAGTGCGCAAGATCAGCTTCACCGGCTCGACCGAGGTCGGCCGTATCCTGATGCGGCAATGCGCCGACCAGATCAAGAAGGTCAGCCTGGAGCTCGGCGGCAACGCGCCGTTCATCGTCTTCGATGATGCTGATCTCGACGCCGCCGTCGAGGGCGCGATCGCCTCCAAATATCGCAATGCGGGCCAGACCTGCGTTTGCGCCAACCGCCTCTATATCCAGTCCAGCGTCTATGACGCCTTTGCCGCGAAACTTGCCGCGAAGGTCGCCGAGATGTCGGTCGGCGACGGGTTCAAGCCCGGTGTCGAGATCGGGCCACTGATCGACGAGCAGGGTCTTGCCAAGGTGGAGGACCATGTCGGCGACGCGCTTGCCAAGGGCGCCAAGGTTCTGACCGGCGGCAAGCGCCTCGACGGCGCCGGCACCTTCTTTGCGCCGACGGTGCTGACCGGCGTGACCCGCGGCATGACGGTGGCGCGCGAGGAAACCTTCGGGCCGGTGGCGCCGCTCTTCCGCTTCGAGACGGTCGAGGACGTCATCGCTCAGGCCAACGACACGGAATTCGGGCTGGCCGCCTATTTCTATGCCGGAGACCTCAAGAAGGTCTGGCGGGTGGCGGAAGCGCTGGAATATGGCATGATCGGCATCAATACCGGCCTGATGTCGTCAGAGACGGCGCCCTTCGGCGGCATCAAACAATCGGGCCTCGGCCGCGAGGGCTCGCGCCACGGCGCCGACGATTATCTGGAGATGAAATATCTCTGCATCGGCGGGGTCTGACCTGCTGCATTGATCGGGGAAGCACTGGCAGGCGGCGCAATGCCGCCATGCCTTCAATAGTGCGGCGGCCGGGTAATCGCCGGGGCTTCCAGCGTCTGCTCCTCCAGCGACAGGAACCGTTCCGTCAGCCGGTCGAGCTTGGTGCGCATCTGCTCGACGATCTTCCATTGCTCGGCGAGTTGATCGGAAAGCTCTTCGATCGTCTTTGCCTGATAGGCCAGCATTTCCTCCAGCCGGGTGATGCGGTTGGTCTCGTCGGACATTGATCCTCCTTTGCCGGCACCGGCAGAACAGATGATTTTCCCAAAGCGGAAATAGGCCACCGCGTCAATGCTTTCGAGGGCGGGCGCGCCCACGCGCGAAACCGAACCGTTTGGTTACTAAAAGGCCTTGCCGTGCCTGATGTTGTGGGGTAGGCCCTAATCCATCAGGGAGGAATACTGATGGATGCAGGCGACGGCTTTCTTCATCCGGACCGGCTCTTTCCGGCCGACCCGGCGACACGGACGATCGCGCGAAACCTCTACGAGACGGTGCGCAATCTTCCGATCGTCAGCCCGCACGGGCACACCGAGCCATCCTGGTTCGCCGACGACAAGCCCTTCGAAGATGCGGCCTCGCTGCTGGTCATTCCCGATCATTATCTCTTCCGCATGCTGCACAGCGTCGGCGTTGCCCTGGACCAACTCGGCGTTCCCAGGCTCGACGGCAAGCCGGTGGCCGAGGGCCGTGCCATCTGGCGGACCTTTGCCAAGCATTACCATCTCTTCCGCGGAACGCCCTCGAGCCTCTGGGTGGACCACGCGATGTCAGCCGTTCTCGGCTGCACCGAGCCGCTGACGGCTGATAATGCCGACGCGCTCTACGATCACATCAATGCCCAGCTCGCCCTTCCCGAATTCCGCCCGCGGGCGCTGCATCAGCGATTCGGCATCGAAACGATCGCGACGACGGAAGGCGCGCTCGACCCGCTTGTCCATCACCAGAAAATGGCGGCGGAGGGCTGGATCGGCAAGGTGCGGACCACCTACCGGCCGGACAGCGTCACCGATCCTGATGCCGTCGGCTTCCGCGACAATCTCGTCAAATTCGGAGAGATCACCGGCGCCGATGTCACGCGCTGGGACGGCCTGATCGAGGCGCATCGGCGCCGGCGTGCCTCTTTCCGCCAGTTCGGCGCGACCGCGACCGATCACGGCGTACCCACGGCCTTCACGGCTGATCTGCCGCTTGCAGAAAAGCAGGCGCTGCTCGACAGGGCATTGAAGGGCCCGCTTTCGGCTGTTGATGCCGAGCTTTTCCGCGGCCAGATGATGACGGAGATGGCCGGTCTTTCGGCCGAGGACGGCATGGTGATGCAGATCCATGCCGGTTCGAGACGCAATACCGACAGCGGGCTCTTTACCACCCGTGGCCCCAACATGGGCGCCGACATTCCGACACGCACCGACTGGATCGGCGGCCTGAATGCGCTGCTTTCCAAGTATGGTCACGCGCCGGGCCTGCGTATCCTCCTTTTCACGCTCGACGAGACGACCTATGCCCGGGAGCTCGCGCCGATGGCCGGCCACTGGCCCTGCCTGATGATTGGCCCGCCCTGGTGGTTCCATGACAGCCCGCTCGGCATCCGCCGCTATCTCGACCAGGTGGTAGAGACAGCAGGTTTTGCCAATATGGCCGGGTTCAACGACGATACGCGCGCGCTGCTGTCGATCCCTGCCCGCCATGACGTCTGGCGCCGCGAGGTCTGCCGCTTCCTCGCCGGGCTCGTCGCCGAGCACCGGATTTCCGGGAAGGACGCCGAGTTCGTGGCGCGCGAACTCTCCTATGACAATGCGAAGAAGGCCTACAAGCTGTGAGCGACAGACTGCAGAACGTGACCGGCCTTGCGCCGACGGCGAAGCTTCCCGCCTATAACAGGAATGCACTGAAGGCCGGCATCCTGCATCTCGGCCCCGGCGCCTTCTTCCGCGCCCATTTCGCACCCTTCACGGATGCGGCGCTCGCAGCCGCAGGCGGCGACTGGGGTATCGAGGTGGCGAGCCTGCGCACGCCCGATGTCGCGGACAATCTCTCCGCCCAGAACGGCCTCTATACGATGCTGATCCGCGATACGTCGGGCACGACGGCCGAGGTGATCGGTTCGATCCTGAAGGCGCATGTGGGGCCGCGCGATCCGGCCGGGCTGCTGGCGCGGCTCGAGGATCCTGCCATCCGCATCGTCAGCATGACGGTGACGGAAAAGGCCTATGGTTTCGATCCCGCAACGGGCGGCCTCGACCTCAAACATCCCGATATCGTCGCCGACCTCGCCAACCGGCATGCGCCGCGCGGCGTTATCGGCTATCTCGTCGAAGGCCTCGCGCGCCGCCGGCAGAAGGGCATCGCGCCCTTCACGCCGCTCAGCTGCGACAATCTGCCGAGCAACGGCGCCGTGCTGAAGCGTCTCGTGCTCGAATTCACCTCCCGCATCGATACCGACCTGCACCGCTGGATCGAAGCGAATGTGCCCTTCCCCTCAACGATGGTCGACCGCATCACGCCCGCCAGCACCGAGGCGACCTATGCCGATGCCGAGCGGCTGACCGGCCGCACCGACTTGGCAGCGATCGAGACCGAGCCCTTTACGCAGTGGGTCATCGAAGACCATTTCGCCAATGGTCGTCCGGCCTGGGAAAAGGTACGCGGCGCACTGATGGTCGAGGAAGTCTCGGCGTACGAAAAAATGAAGCTCCGGATGCTGAACGGCGCCCATTCACTGCTTGCCTACCTCGGTTATATCGGTGGCTATGAATTCATCCGCGACGTGATGGACGATGCCGGTCTCGCCGCCCTTGCCTATCGCCATATGCATGCGGCGGCGCGTACCCTCGATGCGGTGCCCGGCATCAATCTCGATGACTACGCGAATGAATTGATAGCGCGCTTTGCAAATAAGGCGATTGCGCATCGCACCTATCAGATCGCCATGGACGGCACGCAAAAACTGCCGCAGCGGCTGCTGGAGCCGGCCTGCGAGGCGCTGGCCCATGGCGACCGTGCGGAGACCTATGCGGTCGCCGTCGCGGCATGGATGCGCTATGCGATCGGCGAGCGCGGCAATGGCGAGCGTTACGAGCTGCGCGATCCCCGTGCCGGCGAAATCGCCGCGCTCATTGCCGATGTGCCCCGCACCGGTCCGGCGATTTCGGCGGCGCTCTTCACCCTCCCCGGCCTTTTCCCGGCGGCTTTGACGGGCCATCGGGCGTGGACGCAGGATGTGTCGGATAAGCTGGAGATTCTAATCCAGGATGATCGGCTGCCTCTGTTTTAAGGCTTGGAGCCTTTCGGGAAAGAGAGGGTGTGCCGTGTGACACCCCCCTCTGCCCTGCCGGGCATCTCCCCCACAAGGAGGGAGATCGGCTGGGCGCGATGGCTTCCCCAACCACCTCAGGCCCAAACAACTCAAGCATTGTGGTTGTCGGTGCCCGTTTGAGAGGGAGCGATGGTCAAGCCTCTTGCCGATCTCCACCCTTGTGGGGGAGATGGCCGGCAGGCCAGAGGGGGGTGCCACACGATACACCCTCTCCTTGAGTCAGCTCAGCCCTTCACCCGCGCCATATCGGGATCGTAAAGCGGCGACAGCGACACTTTGCAGGGAATGCGCTCCCTGGCGACATCGAGCTCATAGGTGCCGGAGAGGACGAAATCCTCGGTCAGCCCCTCGGGATTGCGGACATAGCCGTAGCCGATCGCCTTCCCAAACGTATAACCGAAGCCGCCGCTCGAGAGCCAGCCGACACGCTTGCCGTCGCGATAGATGGTTTCGCGGCCGAGCAGCACTGTATTGGGATCGTCGGGAACGAAGCAGCCAAGGCGCTTTTTCACGCCGTCCTTCAGCTGCCGCTCGATCGCCCCGCGACCGCGGAAGGGGATGTTCTTGCGGATCTTCACCGCCCAGCCGAGGCCGGCTTCGACAGGCGTGTGATCGGGGCCGATATCGGATCCCCAGGCGCGATACCCCTTTTCCAGACGGCAGCTCTCGATGGCGCGATAGCCGGCATTGATCAGGCCGAATTCGCCGCCTGATGCCATCAGCACGTCATAGACTGTGGTGGCATATTCGACTGGGACATGCAGCTCGTAGCCGAGTTCGCCGACATAGGTAATGCGCAGCGCGCGCACCGGGCAGCCCGATATGCCGATGGTCCTGACCTGGCCGAAGGGGAAGGCCGCATTGGAGACATCGGCGCCGGTCACGTTTTCGAGCACCGCTCGCGCATTCGGCCCCATCAGCGACAGAACGGAATAGGCTGACGTGACGTCGACAAGTTCGGCATGCATCTCGTCCGGAATATTGCGTGCGATCCAATCGAAGTCGTGGGTGGCGAAACCCGTGCCGGTGACGATGTAATATTCGTTCTCGGCGATACGGGCGACGGTCAGATCGCATTCGATGCCACCCCTGTCGTTCAGCATCTGGGTGTAGACGAGCGATCCCACAGGCTTTGCGACATCGTTGGAAGCGATCCAGGAGAGTGCTGCCTCGGCATCCCTGCCCTTCAGCACGAATTTGGCAAAGGAGGTCTGGTCGAAGATGACCGCCGCTTCGCGCACCGCCTTATGCTCGCGGCCGACGGCCTCGAACCAGTTCTGACGGCCATAGCTGTACATATCCCGTGGCTCTTCATTGGCGAAGAGATCGGCAAACCAGTTCGGCCGCTCCCAGCCGAGCTTCTCGCCGAAACAGGCGCCCTGTGCCTTCAGCCGGTCATAGAGCGGCGATTTGCGGCAGGGGCGGCCGCTCGAATGCTCCTCGAACGGCCAGGCCATGGTGTAGTGTTTGCCATAGGCTTCGAGCGTGCGGGTGCGCACCCAGTCGGTATCGAAATGCGGGCGTCCAAAGCGGCGGATGTCGACCGGCCAGAGATCATAGGGCGGTTCGCCCTTCGTCACCCATTCGGCCAGCGCCATGCCGGCGCCGCCGGCAGACGCGATGCCGAAGGCGTTGAAGCCGGCGCCGACGAAGAAATTCTTCAGTTCCGGCGCCTCGCCGAGAATGAAGTTGCCGTCGGGCGTGAAGCTTTCCGGGCCATTCAAGAGCTGCTTGACGCCGACATTCTCCAGCGCCGGAACACGGCCGAGCGCCTGCTCCATGATCTGCTCGAAATGCTCAAAATTGCTGTCCAGCAGCGTGTAGTGGAAACCCTCGGGGATCCCATCTTTCGCCCAGGCAATCGGGTTCGGCTCATAGCCGCCCATAACGATGCCACCGACCTCCTCCTTGTAATAGGTCAGGCGATCGGTATCACGCAGCGTCGGCAGGTTAGAAGGCACACCGAAGGATTCGGTGATGATATATTGGTGCTCGACGGAGACCAGCGGCACGTTGACGCCGAAGCGGGCGGCGAAGGCGCGTGTCCATTGACCGGCACAGACGACGACCCGCTCGCATTCGATGCGCCCCTCAGCGGTGATGACTGCACGGATCTTTCCCTTGTCGATGTCGAGGTCGAGAACCTCGGTATCCTCGAAAATCGAGACGCCTGATATACGGGCGCCTTTGGCCAACGCCTGGGTGATGTCGGAGGGGTTGGCCTGACCGTCGGTTGGTAGAAAGGCGGCGCCGACGAGATCGTCAATCGTCATCAGCGGCCAGAGATCGAAGGCTTCTTGCGGCGTCAGCAACTGCATGTCGAGGCCGAAGGACTGCGCAGTGGTCGCCTGGCGCCTAACCTCCGTCCAGCGCTCCTCATTGCAGGCAAGCCGCAGGCCGCCATTCATCTTCCAGCCGGTGCCGAGGCCGGTTTCCGCCTCCAGCCGCTTGTAGAGATCGACGGAGTAACCGAGCAACTGGGTGATGTTGGCGCTCGTGCGCAGCTGGCCGACGAGACCGGCAGCATGAAAGGTGGTGCCGGAGGTGAGCTTCTTGCGTTCGAGCAGGACGGTATCCGTCCAGCCGAGCTTGCCGAGATGATAAGCTGTCGAGCAGCCGATGATGCCGCCGCCGATGACCACGGCCTTTGCCGTCTTCGGTAATTGTCTCGTCATTTATTGATCCCGTTCAAAGGCTTGGTAGGCGCGCTCGAAACGAGCGAGATTCTCGGCCGTATAGGCGGCATAGTCGAAATCGATCGTGGAATGGATTTCCGAAATCATGCTCCAGAACGTCTCGCGGAGCAGCGAGGCGCATTTCATCGCGGCGTATCGTCTGATCAGCTCATCGGCTGGCGGCCGGTCGAAATAAATTTCCAGCATCAGCCGCTCGGCCGATTCCGGCAGTTCGTTGTTGGAGGCCAATCCACCTAGATCGAAAAGCGGCGTGTTGAAGCCCGCATAATCCCAGTCGATCAGCCAAAGCCGCTTGCCGTCATCGAGAAAATTGGCTGCCAGCAGATCATTGTGGCCGAAGGCGATATCGAACGGCCCTGCCGCTTCTTCCAGTGTCTCGGCGTTGGTGACGAGTTTCGCAAGCAAGGGAAGGTAGGCGCTGCCTGCCGCTTTCAGGTTGGCGGCATAATCGCGGATGACGTGGAAGACCCAGAAGATCATCGCCGGGCCGCGGAAATGCCGGGCGATATCGTGGTGACAGGCACGCACCAGCGGGACCACCCGGGCAAGCATGCCAGGCGCCCTGATATCCTCCGGCAAGAGCGCCCTCGCCTCGATATATTCGAGCACCAGCACGCCAGGAGAATGGTGAATGACGGCAGGCGACAGGCCGGCGGCATGTGCGGCGCGGCTGGCGGCAAGCTCGTTCTGGCGGCTGATGTGATGGATCGGAATGTCGGTGCCCAATCTCACCACGCAACGCGCGACGGCATCGCTGACCAGAAAGTTCCTGTTGGTGATGCCGCCTGCTATCGGCGATATTTCGATCGAGCCCTGCCAGATGCCAAGCGCATGAATCCTATCCTCAGGCGTCATGCTCACCCCTCCTTGCGGCCCCTTCCGAAATGATGGGACAGAGCAGGATCGGCTGTCAAGGAGCGGCGGCAGCGCCACGCATCCTTCCGGACTCGCGGGAGCGCTCCCGAGAGTCAGATCGTTTTACCGGCGGCGTCGAATACGTGGCAGCGGGCGGGATCGAAGAAGGTCTTCACATTGGCGCCCCGCTCGACCTTCTGCTGGCCGTCAAGGGCGATCGTCAAGAGCTGCCCATCCGGCGTCGTGGTGTAGAGCATGGTGGCGCCGCCAAGATTTTCGACGAGATCGACATTGACGGTCGAGAGCGTGATCGCACCCTCTGCAAGCGAAAGATGTTCGGGACGAATGCCGAAGGTGACCTCCTGACCGGCCTCGCCTTTCAGCCGGCGCGGCAGGCGGACGGAGTTGCCGCAGACGTGAATGCTGGTTTCGGCCTCGCCGACCTTTTCGATGCGGGCCCTGAGGAAATTCATCTTCGGGCTGCCGATGAATCCTGCGACGAAGCGGTTGGCCGGGTTGTTGTAGAGATCGAGCGGCGCGCCGACCTGCTCGATGCGGCCTGAATTCAACACGACGATCTTGTCTGCCATGGTCATGGCTTCGACCTGGTCATGCGTGACGTAGATCATGGTGTTGCCGAGCTGCCGGTGCAGGCGGGAGATCTCGACACGCATCTGCACGCGCAGTTCGGCATCGAGGTTGGACAGCGGTTCGTCGAACAGGAAGATGCGTGGCTCGCGCACGATGGCGCGGCCGATCGCCACGCGCTGGCGCTGGCCGCCGGAGAGCGCTTTCGGCTTCCGCTCAAGGAGCTTCTCGATCTGCAGGATCTCGGCGGCGCGCTTTACTTTCGGCTGGATCTCGGCCTTCTTGTACCCCGCCGTCTCCAGACCGAAGGCGAGGTTCTTGTAAACGGACATATGCGGATAGAGCGCGTAGGACTGGAAGACCATGGCGATGCCGCGCTTGGCCGGCGCCACCTCGTTCATGCGCTCGCTGTCGAGCAGCAGCGCGCCGCCCGAGATCTCCTCGAGGCCGGCGATCATCCGCAGAAGGGTGGATTTGCCGCAGCCCGAGGGGCCGACGAAAACGACGAATTCGCCGGGATCGATCGTCAGGTCGATGCCATGGATCACATCCATTGCGCCGTAGCGCTTCTCGACCTTCTGAAGAACGACACTGGTTGCCATCTTCTCAAAACCCCTCTCTTTTGCAGGTTACTTCGTTCTTGCGCGCCAATCGGCGTATTTCGGACTGTCGGGACCGACCGGCAGCGGCACTTCGGCGCCGCTGTCGGAAGACTGGTAGATGGCGGTGACGAGTTCGAGCGCACGGCGCGCATCCTTCGTAGTCACCGGCAGGGGTCCAGTGCCGCTGAGGAAGGCGTGGAACTGACCCATCTGGGTGGTGAAGCGCGGCGCAACGGGCTGCCAGTCGCCGACCACGCGATCGATCTTTTCCTGAACGTCGTCATTGGCGGCGATGATCTTCCAGGGATCCTTGCCCGGCGTATAGGGTTCGTGCGTGCTTTCGAAGGTGACATTCTCGAAATGCAGTCTCAGCCGGCTGATCTGTTCCTGCGAGCCGAGCGTGCAGGACAGCGAGACGAAGGCGCCGTTTTCCATCAGCAGGCTGGCGGAGGCACAATCCTCGACCTCGATATCATTGACGCGGGTGGCGACGCGGCCGAAGACCCTTGCCGCTGGACCCATCAGATGCATCAGCATGTCGTGCAGGTGCAGGGCATGGGTGACGAGCACGCCGCCGAGTTCGGTCGCCCATTTGCCGCGCCAGGGCACGGCGTAATATTCGGGCTTGCGCAGCCAGAAGGTTTCCACGGAAGCCGTATAGGGCTTGCCGGCAATGCCGGCATCGATGATCCGTTTGGCCTTCTGGATGCCGTCGCCGTAGCGGTACTGGAAGATCGGCATCAGCACGCCTTTGGCGGTCTTTTCCGCTTCCATGATCGTATCGACGCCGGCTAGCGAGCCCGTCAGCGGCTTTTCGCAGATGACATGCTTGCCGGCACCGAGAGCGGCGACCACCTGCTCCAGATGAATGCCGGGAGGGGTGCAGATATCGATGATGTCGATCGTTTCGTCGGCCAGCAACGTCTCGAAAGAGGTGGTGCGGCGTTCGATGCCGAACTCGTCGCCGACGGCAGCCATGCGTTCTTCGTTCAGATCGCAGATCGCCGCCACCTTGAACTTATCGGAATGCGGCAGATAGCCTTCGACGATATGCGAACGGCCAATGCCGCAGCCGACGATCGCGACGGTCTTGATGCTCATGTCACTCTTTTCCATTGCCGCCATCAGCGTTTCATGCCGGTCGTGGCGATGCCTTCGATCAGCAGGCGCTGGAAGAACAGGAAGAAGAAGAACACCGGCACCAGCGTCAGGGTCGACATGGCGAAGAGACCACCCCAATCCGAAGCGCTGGTGGAATCCACGAAGGTGCGCAGACCGAGCTGGATCGTGTAGGTGTTCATGTCGTTCAGGTAGATCAGAGGTCCGAAGAAATCGTCCCAGGTCCAGATGAAGGAGAAGATGGCGGCCGTTGCCAGCACCGGCAGCGACAGCGGCAGCATGATCTTCCAATAGATCCGCCAGGCGCTGCAGCCGTCCATCATCGCTGCCTCGTCGAGTTCGCGTGGGATGCCGCGGAAGAACTGCACCATCAGGAAGATGAAGAAGGCGTCACTTGCCAGGAACTTCGGCACGACGAGCGGCAGGATGGTGTTGACCCAGCCAAGGTTGAGGAACAGCACATATTGCGGAATCAGCGTCACGTGATAGGGGATCATCAGCGTGCCGAGCATGATCGCGAACCAGAAGTTCCGGCCGGCAAAACGTAATCTGGCAAAGGCGAAGGCCGTCAGCGAGCAGGCGATGACATTGCCCGTCACGACCAGCAGCGAGATGACGAGCGAATTCCAGAAGAATCGGCCGAAGCTGACGTCGAGGCCGACCCACCCGCGCGCATAAGACGAAAAATCGATCGACGACGGAATGAGCGAAGTCGACGAGAATATCTCGGTTTCCGGCCTGACCGAAGCCGAAACCATCCACAGCAACGGATAGACCATGAGCAGCGAAGCGGCGATCAGCAGGGCGTGGACAATGAGCGACCCGGGCAGGCTGCGTTTGGTGATATCGGATGGCGGCCTGGCCGCAGTCACGGAAGCGGTCATCTCAGTCATCGTAGTGCACCCAATAACGCGAGCTCAGGAAGGAGAAGGCGGTGAAGATCGCGATGATAACTACCAGGATCCAGGCAAGGGCCGAGGCATAGCCCATGCGGAAATTGCCGAAGGCCTCCTGGTAGAGGTAGAGCGTGTAGAACAGTGTCGAGTTGATCGGGCCGCCGGTGCCGCCCGATATGATGAAGGCGGGCGTGAAGGCCTTGAAGGCTTCGATCGTCTGCACGACAGCGTTGAAGAAGATCACCGGCGTCAGAAGCGGCAGCGTGATCTTGTAGAACTGCCGGAATTTCGAGGCGCCGTCGAGGCTGGCCGCCTCATACATGTCTTGCGGGATCTGGCGCAGGCCGGCGAGAAAGATGATCATCGGCGAACCGAACTGCCAGACGGACAACGCGACCAGCGTATAGATCGAATAGTTCGGATGCGAGATCCAGCTCGGCCCTTCGATGCCAATCTGGGCGAGGGCGGCGTTGACGAGGCCGTCGCTGGCGAAAAGCTGGCGCCAGAGCACGGCGATCGCGACGCTGCCGCCGAGCAGCGACGGCAGATAGAAGATGGCACGGTAGATAGGCAGACCGCGCAGGCCGCGGTTCAGAGCCATGGCGACCAGCAAGGCAAAGGTGAGCTTGAACGGCACCGAAAAGACGACATAGGTCAGAGTGACGTGCATGGCGGCCGAGAATTTCGGATCCGCCGTGGCGATGCGCACGTAATTCGCCATTCCCACCCACCGCGGCGACTGCAGCATGTCGAAATCGGTGAAGGAGAGGTAGAGCGAAATCAGGGCCGGCCCGAGCGTCAGCCCGAAAAAGCCGATGAGCCACGGAAGGAGGAAGAGATAGCCGGGAGCATTGGCATTCCAAAGACGCCTGAATCGTCCTTCGGCCACGGCCCCCTGATATCTTTCCACTGATATGGCCCCTGCGGGCGTGCGCATCGCATTGCTCATACGGGATCAGCCTCGTGCGAGAATCTGCGTAATTTCAGTGACAAGCTGCTTGCCGCCGTCGGAGGGAGAGAGCTGTCCGAAACCGACCTGTTCGGCAATGTTGCGCAGCATCAACTCGCCTTCGCCGGCACCGGCCGGGGGCGGCGGCGGCAATTTGCCGGCGAGATCGCCAAGGCCGCTGACATAGGCCAAGGCAACCTTGCCGTTGTCATCGAGCTTCGCCGCGACGACCTCGCGCATGGCGGCCGATTCCGGAATGCCGCGCTCGACATCCAGTAGCAGCACAGCCTCGGGGTTCTTGACGAAGAAGTTGATGTAATCAACCGCCTGATCGATCGACTTCGACTGCGCCGAGACCGAGAAGAACATCGAAGGCTTGCGATAATGGCCGCCCTTCGAATCCGGCTTGATGCGCATGTAGTTGGTGAGCGCCAGCTTGTCCTTGTTCATGGCCTGATAGGCGACGAACTGGTTGGAATGGGCAAAACCGGCGGCAGCCTTGCCGAGCGACACCGTGTTGGTTTCGATATCATTCTTGTCGAGAGCCTGGATATCGGCAGGTACGCAGGCGCCGGCCGCACGGAACTTGGCCCACATGTCGTACCATTCCGATGCGTCGTCCACGTCGAAGGCGATCTTGCCGTCGGCGGTATAGAGCGCCTTGCCGCGCTGGCGCAGCCAGTTTTCGAACAGCGGTTCACCGCCGCTGCCGTCGGCGAGGCCGAACATGCCCTTGCGTTTGCCCGCCTTCGTAATTTCCGCACCCATGCGGGCGAATTCATCCCAGGTGGTTGCCTGCGTCGGCAGATCGACGCCGGCTTCTTTGAAGGCCGTTGTGTTCAGCACCGTTGCAGCCGAATTGGCGCCCAGGCTGACGCCATAGAGATGGCCGTCGACGCTGCCGCCTTCGATCTGCGCCTTGTCGAAATCGTCGAGATTGAGCTTGGCCGGCATGTAGGATTCAAGCGGCGCGAGCGCGCCGCGCCGGGCGTATTGAACGATGTAGCGATAGTCCATCTGAATGACGTCGGGCGCATTGCGGCCGGCAACCTGGGTCGCCAGACGCGGCCAGTAATCGCCCCAGCCAAGGAATTCGCCGGTAATCGAGGTGCCCGGATTCTTCGATTGATAGAGCTGCGACACCTTGTTGGTGCGGTCGGCGCGAGGCTGCGAGCCCCACCATAGGAGACGCAAGCGCGTTTCCTGTGCCAAGGCGCTGGTTCCGAGCGCCGAGAGCGACAGAAGCGCTGCGCTTCCTGCAACGAAATTACGTCTGCTAACACGTAGAGTCATGTTTTCCTCCTCCAAAGGGAAGCGCCTCCACACGCTTCCAATTTAGTTTTGCTTGCGCAAATAACTAATTGGTTACAAGCTACGAGCAAAGCGGCAAGCCTGTCAAGCGGTGTCGGTCAGAGCATGATGCCGAAAGCGCTAGAGGTCACGGCGACATCATGCTTTCAGCATTCCGATCCAGCGGGCCGCCCTTCCAAATTCGGTTTTTACAATTTCGAACCGAAGGCTTATGAGCACAACACGTGAAGACAGGGGTGGAGCGATGAACGACAGCGGGGGAAACAGGGACAAGAAACAGACGCGGCGACCGTCCACGGAGCGGACGGCGCAACGCGATCCGGAGCGGACGCGCGCCGCGATCCTTGAAGCGGCAACCCGGGAATTTGCCGAAAACGGCATGGGCGGAGCCCGTGTCGACGCCATCGCCGAACGCGCCGGCACCAACAAACGCATGCTCTACCATTATTTCGGCGACAAGGAGCAGCTCTACCTCAAGGTGCTCGAAGAGGCCTATGTCGGCATCCGCACGGCCGAGCGCGCGCTGCATATCGGCGACCGCAGCCCCGAAGAAGGGATCGGCGAACTCGCGCTCTTCACCTGGCGTTATTTCCTCCAGCACCCGGAATTCCTGAGCCTGCTCGGCACCGAAAACCTGCACCGCGCCCGGTGGCTGCGCCAATCCGTCCGGCTCAAGGAGCTGCATTCGCATCTGATCGGCGAGCTTTCCCAAGTGCTCGAGAAGGGAAAGAAACAAGGCGTCTTCATCGAGACCGCCGATCCCCTGCACGTCTATCTGACGATTGCCTCGCTGGGTTATTTCTACCTTTCCAACCAGTACACGCTTTCGACGATCTTCGGCCGCGACCTGATCGAGCCAGCCAATCTCAGTGCCTGGGAGAGGCATATCGTCCATGTCACCCTTGCCTCGATCCGGCGCTGATACCGAAAGCAGGATTTGACTATTGACAGGCTCGCCGCTCTTCTGCCATCAAGTAACCGTTTAGTTACCGGCTTGGGAGAGCCGGGCAGGACGCCCGCTCCCGCCGCAAAAGATTGCAGGGAGGAAAACATGGCACGCTTGGGGATCATCTTGCACGGCGTCACCGGCCGCATGGGTTACAACCAGCACTTGGTGCGCTCAATCCTGGCCTTCCGCGACCAGGGCGGCATCACGCTGAAATCGGGCGAGAAACTCGAGATCGACCCGATCATCGTCGGCCGCAACAGCGCCAAGATGGAAGAGCTGGCGAAGAAGCATAACATCAAACGCTGGTCGATCGATCTTGATGCTGCGCTCGCCAATTCCGACGACACGATTTTCTTCGATGCCGGCACGACGCTGATGCGCGCCGAGCTTCTGTCCAAGGCTCTCGACGCCGGCAAGCACGTCTATTGCGAAAAGCCGATTTCCGACGATCTGCAGGTGGCGATCGAGCTCGCCCGCAAGGCACGGCGCTCCGGCCTCAAGCACGGCGTCGTGCAGGACAAGCTTTTCCTGCCGGGCCTGCGCAAACTTGCGCTGCTGAAGGATTCCGGATTCTTCGGCAAGATCCTCTCCGTGCGCGGCGAATTCGGCTACTGGGTTTTTGAAGGCGATTGGGGCGTGCCCGCCCAGCGTCCCTCCTGGAACTATCGCAAGGGCGACGGCGGCGGCATCATCCTCGACATGCTCTGCCACTGGCGCTACGTGCTCGACAACCTGTTCGGCGAAGTAAAGGCTGTCTCCTGCCTCGGCGCCACCCATATTCCCCGGCGCATCGACGAGCAGGGCAGGCCCTATGATTGCGACACGGACGATGCCGCCTATGCGACTTTCGAACTGGAGGGCGGAGCGATCGCGCAGATCAACTCCTCCTGGGCGGTTCGTGTCCGCCGCGACGACCTCGTCACCTTCCAGGTCGACGGCACCCATGGTTCGGCCGTCGCCGGCCTGACGAAATGCTGGAGCCAGCATCGCGTCAACACGCCGAAGCCGGTCTGGAATCCGGACCAGCCGCAGACGATCGATTTCTACAGGACCTGGGACGAGGTTCCGGACACACAGGCCTTCGACAACGGCTTCAAGGCGCAGTGGGAAATGTTCATTCGCCATGTCGTCGAAGATGCGCCGTGGCCCTATGGCTTGGAAGCCGGCGCCAAGGGCGTGCAGCTCGCCGAGCTCGGGCTGAAATCCTGGGCCGAGCGCCGCTGGCTCGATGTTCCCGCACTGGAGTTCTGAGCCGTGACGACGATCAATCTCCCCCTCGACGGCAAGATCGTTCCCTACACACTGACCGGCACGCCGATCGAACTGAAGAAGCGCGACGCCAAGAGTTTTCCGCGCATCGCCTTTGCCGCCGCCCATGTGGTCGCCGATCCGTTCACCGACAATGATCCGTGGCTGACCCCAGCAATCGACTGGGAGCGGACACTCGCCTTCCGCCACCGGCTCTGGGATCTCGGTCTCGGCGTCGCCGAAGCGATGGATACGGCCCAGCGCGGCATGGGCCTCGGCTGGCCGGAGGCGCGCGACCTGATCCGCCGGGCGCTTGGCGAAGCGGCCGGCCGCAAGGACGCCCTGATTGCCTGCGGTGCCGGCACCGACCACCTGTCGCCGGGTCCCGACGTGACCGTCGACACGATCATCAAGGCCTATGAAGAGCAGATCGAAACGGTGGAGGCGGCCGGCGGACGCATCATCCTGATGGCGAGCCGGGCGCTTGCCGTCGCGGCAAAAGGGCCGGACGACTACATCAGGGTCTATGACCGCATCCTCCGCCAGGTCAGGGAACCGGTCATCATCCACTGGCTGGGCGAAATGTTCGACCCGGCGCTCGAGGGATACTGGGGCAACGGCGATCACCTGAAGGCGATGGAAACCTGCCTTGGCGTGATCGAAGCCAATGCCGCCAAGGTCGACGGCATCAAGATCTCGCTGCTTTCCAAGGAGAAGGAAGTGACCATGCGCCGGCAATTGCCGAAAGCGGTGCACATGTATACCGGCGACGACTTCAACTATGCCGAACTGATCGCCGGCGACGAAGCGGGCTATTCGGACGCGCTGCTCGGCATCTTCGACGCGATTGCGCCGGCGGCTTCGGCCGCTCTCGACGCGCTCGGCCGCAAGAGCAATCACGAGTTCTTCGATCTGCTCGAGCCGACCGTGCCGCTATCGCGCCACATCTTCAAGGCGCCGACCCGCTTCTACAAGACCGGTGTCGTCTTCCTCGCCTATCTCAACGGGTTGCAGGATCATTTCACGATGGTTGGCGGCCAGCAGAGCACGCGTTCGCTGACGCATTTGGCTGAACTTTTCCGCCTAGCCGACAAGGCCCGCGTTCTTGCCGATCCGGAACTCGCGACTGATCGCATGAAACAGGTGCTTGCCGTCCACGGCGTTCACTGAGTGCCGGTGCGGCAATGGGAGAGAAATGACATGCAGGTCGAAGGACTTTCGATCAATCTGGCGACGATCCGCGAGCAATGCGGCTTTGCCGAAGCCGTCGATATCTGCCTGAAGCACGGCATCACATCGATCGCGCCCTGGCGCGACCAGGTCGCCAAGGCGGGTCTCGACGAAGCAGTGCGGATCGTCAAGTCGAACGGCATCAAACTGACCGGCCTTTGCCGCGGCGGCTTCTTTCCGGCGGCAACCGAGGCCGACTGGCAGAAGAACCTCGATGACAACAGGCGTGCCATCGACGAGGCGGCGGCCTTTTCCGCCGACTGCCTCGTGCTCGTCGTCGGCGGCCTGCCGGGCGCTTCGAAAGATATCGTCGCGGCTCGTCAAATGGTCTTCGATGGCATTGCGGCCGTGCTGCCGCATGCGCGGGCCGCTGGCGTGAAACTTGCGATCGAGCCGCTGCATCCGATGTATGCCGCCGACCGGGCCTGCGTGAACACGCTCGGCCAGGCGCTCGACATGTGCGAGCCGCTCGGCGAGGATGTCGGCGTTGCGATCGACGTCTACCATGTCTGGTGGGATCCCGATCTTGCCAATCAGATTGCCCGCGCCGGACGCATGAACCGTATCTTCGCCCATCACATCTGCGACTGGCTGGCGCCGACGAAGGACATGCTACTCGACCGCGGCATGATGGGCGATGGCGTCATCGACCTGAAGGGCATAAGACGGATGATCGAAGCCGCCGGTTTCTTCGGCGAGCAGGAAGTGGAGATCTTTTCGGCCGAAGACTGGTGGAAGCGTCCGGCCGACGAGGTGATCGCCACTTGCGTCGAGCGCTTCTGGAGCTGCTGCCAGATCTGATTCTTGAGCATTTCCGTTTTTCTTCGAAACACGAAAATGCTCTATCTCTTTGTTTTTACGCAGTTCCCGACGCAAAAACCGCTGCACACTTTTGCTGGAATTGGACTGAAATCCAATTGTTTCATCACGTATGAAAGAGGAGTCATTCGATGGAGAAACGCCGTTTTGCCCTGATCGGCACCGGTAACCGCGGCACCACCATGTGGGGCAAGGACCTGCTTGCCGGCTGGCGCGAGCATGTCGATCTCACAGCCATCGTCGAAAAGAACGCGCTTCGCGGCGAGCGCGCCCGCACCATGATCGGCAGCAATGCGCCGCTCTATGACAACATCGATTCCATGCTTGCCGAGCAGAGGCCGGATCTCGCCATCGTCTGCACGCCCGACCATACACATGACGATATCATCGTTCGGGCGCTGGAATCGGGCATCGACGTCATCACCGAGAAGCCGATGACCACCTCGATCGAGAAAATTCGCCGGATTCTCGACGCCGAGAAGCGCACCGGCCGGCGGGTCGACGTCTCCTTCAACTATCGCTATGCGCCGACAGCTGCGAAGATCAAGGAGCTTCTGAATGCCGGCGAGATCGGCCGGGTGACCTCGGTCGATTTTCACTGGTATCTCAACACCAAGCACGGCGCCGACTACTTCCGCCGCTGGCATGCCTATACGGAAAATTCCGGCAGCCTGTTCGTTCACAAGGCCACCCATCATTTCGATCTGCTGAACTGGTATCTCGACAGCGATCCCGAGGCAGTCACCTCTTTCGCCGATCTGCAGAACTACGGCCGCAAGGGTCCTTTTCGCGGACCACGCTGCAAGCTCTGTCCGCATGCGCAGGAATGCGACTATTATCTCGATCTCGAAAAGGATCCGTTCCTCTATCAGCTTTACGAGGATCCTTCGAAGATCGACGGCTATTTCCGGGACGGCTGCGTCTTCCGCGAGGATATTGACATCCCCGACACGATGGTCGTGTCCATCCGCTACCGCAACAACGTCCATGTCTCCTATTCGCTGAATACCTTCCAGCCGATCGAGGGCCATCACCTCGCCTTCAACGGTACCAAGGGACGCATCGAGCTTCGCCAGTATGAGGCTCAGCCTTGGGAAGTGCCGAAGGAAGACACGATCCTTCTCATTCGCAATTTCCCGAATGGGAAGGAGGCGGTGGAACGCATCGTCGTGCCGCATTTCACAGGCGGCCATTACGGCGGCGACGACCGGATGCGCAACATGATCTTCAAGCCTGACATGGAAGATCGGCTCAGCCAGCGCGCCGGCACACGGGCGGGCGCCATGTCCGTGCTCTGCGGCATTGCCGCGCTGACGAGCTCGCGCACCGGCAAGGTGGTCGATATCGCCGAACTGATGCCCGAGCTCGCCAATGACGGTTCGCCTAATTCGTTGAGAACACCGCGCTGACCGCATGGCCAGCGTGATGGCGCGCGTCAGGCGATGTTTTCGAGATCCTGCCGGCGGATCTGGTAGAGCAACGGCCGGCCTGTTGTAAAACGCTCGACCTCGTCCGCCGCCATCGCGCCGAGACGCGCCCGTTCCAGGCCGATGGCGCCGGCAATATGCGGTGTCAGGAAAACATTCGGAAGATCGTAGAAGATCGAACCTGCCTCCGGAATTTCCGGATCGGTGACGTCGATGACCGCATCGATGCGGCCGGTCTTCAGCTCCGACAGCAAGGCGGCCTCATCGATGAGAATGCCGCGCGCGGTGTTGATGAGCGTTGCCCCATCCTTCATCAGCGACAGTCTTCGCGCATCGATCATATGCCGCGTCGACGGTAGTGATGGCGCGTGCAGGGAAACGATATCCGCGCGCCGCATCAACTCGTCGAGATCGACCTTTTCCGCGCCCAGTCCGGCTGCTTCGGTCGCTCCGAGCATTGGATCGAACAGCAGCACCCTGTAGTCGAAGGGTTTCAGGAGTTCGATCACCCGCCTGCCGATGCGCGAGGCGCCGACGATCCCGAGGGTGCGGCCATAGTTGCCGATCGCTTCGCGTTGCATCGGATAGGTCCGATCGCGATTGCGGTCGGCGACGTAAAGATCGTGGAAGCGGAAGGCGCGTTTGCCGGCAAAGAGGATCGCGGCGAGCGTGAATTCGGCAACGGGAACCGCATTGGCCTCGGCCGCGTGGCTCACCGCTATACCGGCTTCGAAGATGGCATCGTCGATGATGCCCTTCACCGTGCCCGCCGCATGGACGACGAGACGAAGCCGCGGCGCAGCGGCGAGAATTTCAGAGCCGATATAGGGCGCTCCCCAACCGGTGATCAGGATCTCCGCTTCTGAAAGCAGGCGTCTTGCCCGCACGTCGTCCAGCCGCTGCAGCGGCTCGGGATCGAGCAGACGGCCGATCGTATCGAGCCCGCGCAGGATCTCGTCGGGCAGGACATGTTCCGTGCGCGACGGTTCCATGGCAAGGACGATGGCCGGGCGGCTCATGGCATCTGACCGGGCGCTTCGATGGCGCTGACGGTTACGCCCTTTTCCCGCACCAGCGCCTCCAGCGCCGTAATATCAGGCGCTTTCGGCGGCCGCGCCCAGGCCGAGGAAACGGCAGCGGGATCTTCGAGCGCCAGCACCGCCGTCACCAGGATGGTCTCACCTGCCGGGATCTGACCGCGCAGTTGCGGCACGATGGTCTTGGCGACGATTACATTGGTATTGGGCTGGGCCTTCTGCGCGAGTCCGGCGCGTTTGATCGACGATCCCAAGTCGAGAATGCCGGTGAAATCGGCTTCGCCGATTGCATAGGCAGCGCCATCCGAAGCCGACAGCGTGTCCAGCTCGAAATCCCGGCGGGCGATGGCGAAGCCGCCTTCGGCGACCCTCAGCGGCCGGGCCGCCCTGATCCGGTGGAGGCGGATATGCCAGGGGGCCGCGGGCGCGAGCCAGCTCTCGACGCTGACATCGGGGGAAGGTGACCATTTCGCATAAAGCACGTCGCCCGCGAGTTTTGCCTCTTCATTCGTCTCTCGCACGCGGTAGTGCAGGCCGTCTTCGCTGAAAGCCAGCATCGAATCGAAGGCGGCGAGGGCAAAGCCGCGCTCATCGGATTCGACGCTGAAGCCATAGCGGGTGGAATAGGCGAATTTGGCGTATTTTTCCGTGCCGAAACGCATCTGCAGGTTTTCCTGGCCGGAAGACAATGCGACGACATCGCTGCCCGCCCGCATGATCACCATGCCGGGATGGCGCTGGGGAACGACTGCCGACGTCTGCTCCGGCGCCTTTTCTTCAGCGGTCCAGAACGGGTGGTCCTCCGAGATCGCAAGCGGCAGAAAAGCCTTCAAGGCCCAATAGGGCGAGCCGGCGGAATTATAGCTCTCCGACATCAAGAGGTTTGGATAGCCAAAACCGATCGACAGCACGCCGTCGCGGTCGGCAATCGGCTTGTCCCTCCACCAGCGCAGATGCTGCAGGCAGAGATGCTTGACCTCACCCCAGGGCAAAGCCTCGACATCGGCAAAGGCGAGCGCTGACCAGAAGCCGGCGCAGGCAAAACGATAAGTCAGGCTGCGGCCGAACGGAATCGTCGCCCCGTCAGCGGCAAACCAGTGGCGGAAATCCCGGGCGAAAAGGACGGCGCGCTCGCGGTAGCGCTTGGCGTAATCGTCACCGACGAGCTTCGAATAGATCAGGCCATAAAAATGCATGGCGAAGGGGATGTAATGGTCGATGCGGCGCACGTTGCCGTCGCGATACCAGCCGTCGCCGATATAGAAGCCCTCGAGTTCCTGCAGATATTGCCGCGTCAGGCTGCGGTCGAATTCGGTGCCGAGACGATCGAGGGCGATATCGACGAAGATGCGGAAAAATTTCCAATTATTGTCGGCATAGTCGAACTGCCTGGCATGTTTGAGATAGGCGACGACATTGCTGCGGGCGCGCGCATCGAGCGGCTCCCAGATCTCTTCCGGCACCAGCGCCAGGGCAAAGCCGAGGGCAGCAAGCTCGACCATCCGCTGATCCCGGCCATTGACCGTTCCCCAATATTCGGGATGGGCAGGGTCGGTGCCGTTTGCCAGACCTTCGGCAAAACGATGCCAATGGGCGAAGTCGCCGCCGCCGGCGCCAAAAGGCGCCAAGCCCCAGAGCGGCCGGGCAAAGCCCTCGAGATCGGCGGCTGCCCGGTCGAAATGGGCGGCGGCGCCACTGAGCCTGACGCGGGCATTGCCCTTGGAAAAACAGGGAAGCAGCGGATCGAAGAGAGCAAGCAGCGCGCGGCTCATATCGGCGCGGGTTTCAAGCGGATTGCCGGCAAGCGGATTGGCGCTGGCGGGATCGTAAGTCATCGACACCTCTTACTGGTTCTCGGCATTGGCAATGGTCCCCCCCGGAACGGGAACGACCGCCTGGCAGATCTGGCGCGCAGCCGCTGTCCTGTTGCGGAATCGGGACAGCATCAGGGATACGGCTTCCCGCCCGAGAGCGGCACGATCGACGCGCATGGTGGAAAGTCGCGGATTGGTCATCAATGCGCAGGGCAGATCATCAAAGCCGATGATCGCGAAATCCTCCGGCACCCGCAGGCCGGCCTCAGTGACAGCTTCGAGAACGCCAACGGCAATGAAATCATTCATGCAGAAAGCCGCTGTGAAGCCGGCATTCTCGGCAAGGACCGCCGCCGTGCTTTCATGAGCCTCGCGGCTTGCGCTGCCCTGGAGCGCGAGCGAAACGAATCGCCCTTCGGCGCCGGGGACGGCGGCGACCGCCGCCTCAAAGCCGCGAATGCGTTCCCGAATCGTATGGCGGTGAGAACCGCTCAGATGCAGGATGCGGCGGTGGCCAGCGCTTGTCAGCCGACTGGTGGCTTCAAAGGCACCAAAGAAGTTAGCCGGAGAAACACCGTCGAACTGCATCCTGGGATCAGTGCCGTTGACAAGCACGGTCGGTATTGTGCTGGCCTGCAGCCAGTCGCGCAAGGCTTCGTTGGGATCGATGCCGACGAGAAAGAGGCCCTCGGCCTCCGCATCCCGCATATAATCACGTACGGCATCCGGCGTGATACGATCCTCGCGGGCTAGGCGAATTTCAAATGGCATTCCCGCCTCGGCGGCTCCAGTGCGCAAGCCGTCGACGATCGCTTCGTAGAAGACGCTGAGCCCGCCCGTGATGCCGTCGCTGGCGATCAGCGCCAACCCGCCGGCAACGGCCTCGGCGGTAGGCCTGACGGGATAACCGTGGTCAGCCGCAACCTTCAAGATATGACGGCGGACGCTTTCGCTGATGCCCGGCTCATTGGCAAGCACGCGCGACACCGTGGAGACGGAGACGCCGGCCAGAGTGGCTATGTCGGCCTGCCGCGGCCGCTTCGTTTTATGCTCGTTCATACAGCAAACACTATGCAAATAATGCAAATTTGCAAGATATTGATTAATTCTTGCAACAGAAATATTTTTGCGTACTCTATCCGCCGAGTGTCCCGGCACGCCGTTGGAGGATGGCAGAGGACATATTGGGAACAAGGAGGAATATGATGCATCTCAATCGCCGTTCATTCCTAGTGAGTTCGGCCGGCGCCGCCGCCGGCTTTGCCTTTGGCGCGGGAAGCGCTATCCCGGCCTTTGCCGAGGAGGCGCAGCTGCGCGCCATGTGGTGGGGATCCAACGACCGTGCCAAACGCACGCTCGATGTCGCCAAGCTCTATCAGTCGAAGACACCCGGCGTCACGATCGTCGGCGAATCGCTTTCCGGCGAAGGCTACTGGACGAAGCTCGCCACACAGATGGCCGGCCGGGCCATTCCGGACGTTTTGCAGCTCGAGCCGGGAACAATCTCCGATTATTCCAAGCGCGGCGCCTGCCTGCCGCTCGACGAATTCGTCCCTTCGACGCTCAAGGTCAACAGCTTCGGCCCCGACATGCTGAAACTGACCACCGTCGACGGCAAACTCTATGGCGTCGGCCTCGGCCTCAACTCGTTTTCGATGTTCTTCGACACGGTCGAATTCGAAAAGGCGGGCATTCCGCTGCCGACGACAGATCTTACCTGGGATGAATATGCCAAGCTTGCCGTAGAACTCGCCAAGTCCTCGGGCAAGGGCGGTGGCCCCTATGGGGCGCGTTACAACTATGTGTTCGACGCGTGGCTGCGCCAGCGCGGCAAAAGCGTCTTTGCCAAGGAAAGCGTCGGGCTCGGCTTCGCGGCCGATGATGCCAGGGAGTGGTTCGACTATTGGGAGAAGCTGCGCAAGGCGGGGGGCACCGTTGCCGCCGACGTCCAGACGCTCGATCAGAACACCATTGACACCAATTGCCTCGGTCTCGGCAAATCGGTGATCGGCATGGCCTATTCCAACCAGATGATCGGCTATCAGCTGATCATCAAGAACAAACTCGGCATTACCATGCTGCCGCGCGAAAAGAAGGGCGGCCCTTCCGGACATTATTATCGCCCGGCGCTGATCTGGAGTATCGGCGCGACCACAAAGCATGGCGAAGCGGCCGCGAAATTCATCGACTTCTTCGTCAACGACATCGAAGCCGGCAAGATTCTCGGCGTTGAGCGCGGCGTGCCGATGTCGCCAGCCGTGCGTGAAGCCATTCTGCCGCAGCTGAACCCGACAGAGCAGGAAACGGTCAAATACGTCAACATGCTCAAGGATCAGGTCGGTGAATATCCGCCGCCGGTGCCGATGGGTGCGACCCAATTCGACCAACGCGTGCTGCGCCCGATCTGCGACGAACTCGCCTTCGAGCGGACTTCGCCCGCCGACGCAGCGACCCGGCTCGTCGAAGAGGGTAAGGCAACGCTTAAGGGATGATCGCTTGCCCGATATGAAAGGAGGGCCCGCAGACGCCCGCGGGCTTCTCTGACGCCCGGCTGAAGCGCGTGTGGACCTTGATTGCGTGCTTCAGCTTGCTACTTCCAACCTCGCCTCGCAAACCGCGGCATGCGCGACATGGCGCTTAGTTGGCGGCCAGGCTTTTCACCACGCGCCAGTCAGGCCGGCCGAGATTGAACGGCCAGGCATGCACCTCCTGATCATTGAAATAGACCACTTCCTGAAGGTTCGGGAAGGCGCTCTGTTTCAACGTCGCGGTTTCGATCCACGGCCTCATATAGGCGTCGCCGCCTTCGTAGCCGAGCTCTGCGACCCAGATGGGCTTTCCATAGCCGGCGACAAGATCATAGCCCTGCTTCAGCGCTTCTGAGAAGGTCCGGTGCTTGTTGTAGGCAAGCTCGTCGTAGCGCTCCAGCCCGAAAACCGAGAGCCCGACAAGATCGACATAATCGTCGCCGGGATAATAGTCCTGCAGGCCGGGCACGCCCTTCGGCGACCACATTGTCTCGGTGCCGGGCGCCTCGTCGCGAACGATGTCCATCATGCGTCTGTAGGCGGCGATGAAGTCTTGCGGGTTCCAGCCGGCCCACGAAAACCGCCCGGATTTGTCTTCCATTTCCTGTCCCCAGCGGATGATCACGGGGCTTTTCAGCTGGGATATCATCTGCGCGATCGCCCGCATGTTGACATCGTAGTCGCCGCGCAGAACCTTTGCGCGAAGCTCGCCAGAAGTCAGCCGCCGTTCAACGTCCCAGGACCAAGGCTCCACCGTTATCAGCAGGTTGCGGCCCCTGGCCAACGCATAGGCATCCGCAACGCGCAGCGTCTCCAGGTCAACGTCTTCCCAAGGCAGGAACAGGGCTTCAGTCGAGACATTGGCCTGAGTGCCGAAATCCCCATGCGGGTCGTAGGCACCGAACTTGATGCCGTCGGCGTGAACGACCGGGCGTTTGTCGATGATCGTCCGCGCGCTCGCCGCCGGGTTCGGCGCAATGCCCGCATATTGCACCTCGCTTCGGCCCGGCAGCCCTGCGGTGCACAACAGCAGCAGCGCGATTGCGGCGGTCGAGAGGTGGTTTTTCGTCAGCCGCTTCATGCTCACCCTCCTTTTCGAGCTATTTCCTGATTCAGCAGGAGCTGCTTCAGTTCAAACGCCTTGGCGCTGACGGTATCTGCGGAGACGAGCTTGCGGAATTCGTCATCCTCGCGCACAGAAGAATGGCGGAAGATGTACCAATTGCCGTCCGGCTGGCGGCGCTGGTAGATCGTGTTGCCGATCTTGCGATGACCGAAACAGGTGCTGGCACGCGCAGCCCCCTCGGCATTCGTCCAGGTCGCGCGCATGCAGAGCTGGCCGAGATCGTCGACCACCCATCTGCCTTCGGCGAAGGACTGCTTGCCCTTGTCGTTGGTCCAGGCCACGAACCGCCGTCCTTCATCGAAGAAACGACCGCCGCCGGTGGCCCAGGTCCAGGTCTTGTCAGCGTAGATGCGGTAGAGTTCATAGGCGCTGAGCGGCGTCGGCGGATTCTTCTCAGCGGCCTCGGCAGCGTGCGCCGCCAACGGCAGACACAGGCTGAGAGCCAGGGCTGCGCCATACAGTCTCGATTCGATGCTCATTATATGCTCCTCCTCGACACGTCCGGGTTGGCCGGTTCATACACCCTGTTGGTCCCGCCCGGTGTTTCCGAATCCATTCCACCTGAGACGAAACTTCACGGTCCTGGTCTTGCCGTGACCGGCCCCGGCCACCGCAAATTGCGATTGGCTGAAACTGATGAGCGTCTGGCCATGGGAAAGCGCCTCGAGACTGCGCAGCCCATGGCTGCCGGTCTGCATGCCGCCGGTGACACAGATCGCCAAACCCGTAGCCGTCGCAAGCCAGAGGCCGCGCGATTGCGGCAGCAGCGGCAGGCCGTTCTCGAACGCATGGCGAACGACGATTAGCACGGTTAGCGACAGATAGAGCGCGAGGTTCATCGCAGCGAAAAGATAAAAGCCCTGAGCGGCAGCGGCCTCGCCGGCGAACACCATGGCCGCGGCGCAAAGCCCCGCGAGAGCAATATAGGGCGCAACGACGCGCAGCGGCAAAGACTGCTGCTGCTGCCTTCCCTTCGGGGTGATGCGAAAGTCGACGAAAGAACCGGAGAAATGGTCGCGAATGGCCGCCATGCTGCCGGCCAGCGACCATGGCCAGCGCAGAAAAATGAAGGCCAGCCCTTCCCAGCCAAACAGTTTCGCGTCGTGCGGCCGGAAGGTTCCCGTGGCCCGCCAGAAGAAAGCAAAGAGCATCAGCACGATCGACAGCGGCGCGAAATGCAGCAGAAAATCCGGATAGGTCACGTTGACGAAGACCTGGCCCGTCAGCAAGGCGGCAACCGGCAGCAGGAACATCACTGCCATGACGGCGGAAAAGAGCGGATACCACAGCTGCGAAAAGACGAACTGGAATTTCAGCCGCCAGGGCAGATTGATGACGTAGCGGCGGGAATATTGCAGCAGGATGGTGACGAGGCTGCGCGACCACTGGAATTCCTGCACGGCGAGATCGACGAAATTCGCCGGGCCGTCGCCATGAGCGATCGCATCGATCGCGTGGACGCCGCGCCAGCCGCCGGCGTTCATCATCAGCGTCGTCGAATGATCTTCGGCAAGCTCGGGGCCAAGGCCCCCTATCTGGCGAAGGGCTGATGTGCGGACCGCATAGTGGGAGCCGATGCAAAGGGGCGCCCAACCATGGTTGTAACCGGTCTGCAGCGAGCCGTGCAGACTTGCCTCCGCATAGAGCCTGCCGCGCGCGACCCAACTCGTCGCGGCATTCGCATCACAGATGCTGGGTGCGGAAACATAGCCGACGGCAGGATCGGCGAAAGGGCGCAGGACTTCACGGAGATAGGTCGGTGTCGGCACATGATCGGCATCGAACTGGGCGACGAAATCGTAACGCGCATAGCCGAAATGGTCGTAGAAATAAGCAAGATTGCCTTCCTTGCACCGCGTCCGGCGCGGCCAGGTCGTGCGGTGATACTCCGCCACGCCCTTCCGCGTCGAGATCAGCACGCCGTGCTCGGCGCACCAGCGTCTGGTTTCCGCGGACGGATCCTCGTCGGCCAGCCAGACATCGAACTCGACACCAGTCTGATCGAGCATCGCCTGAAGCGTGGCTCGGACGACGGCAAAAGGTTCGGACGGCGCCTTGGTGACGACCATCGCCACGCGTCCTTCTGGCAGCCGGGCGCGCGAACCGATCGTTCTCGCATCGAGGAAGATCAGGATGAAATAGGCGGGGACAAGCGTAATCCAGGCAAGCACGACGGTGACGAGCACGAAGGCTGACCAGGAAATGATGTGGGCGGACTGACACCACCAGCTCCAGAAATAGCCGAGCGCCGCCAGCCAGCAGAGGATGCCGAAACCATAGGCGACACGATTCCACCCTGTGAACACGGGGTTGAATGGGTCCGCAGCAGCTTTCGCCGTCCTGACCCGGTGATCGATCTCCGAAACCAGGCTCATGCCGTCACCTCCAGCCCGAAGGTCGGGCCGGCCGTGCGGATGATCGTGTCGAGATCGGAAAGAGCCGGCACGAAGCCGAGCTCTGCCTTCGCCCGTGCTGTATTGGCAAAGAGGATCGGCGGGTCGCCGGGGCGGCGGGCGCGATAACGGACGGGGACTTCGCGGCCGCTGGCGCGATAGACCGCGTCGATGATCTCGCGCACTGACGTGCCACGGCCGGAACCAAGATTGACGCTGAGCGAGGCGCCGTCTGCGATCAGGTGGTTGACGGCGGCCAAATGTGCCTGTGCGAGATCGCTGACATGGATATAGTCGCGAACGCAGGTTCCGTCCTCGGTCGCATAATCGGTTCCGAAGACATCGAGCCGGTCCAGTCTGCCGGCGGCAGCAAGAAGGGCGCGGGGGATAAGATGTGTCTCGGGCTCGTGACGCTCGGCAAGCTCACCCTCCGGATCGGCGCCGGCCGCGTTGAAATAACGCAAGGCAGCGAAGCGGATGCCATAGGCAGCGGCAAAATCCTCGAGCGCCATCTCGAAGATCAGCTTGGTGCGGCCATAAGGATTGACCGGCTGCTGCAGACTTTCCTCCCGTATCGGCAACGAGGCGGGAACGCCATAGGTGGCGCAACTGCTGGAAAAAACGATCTTGTCGATTTCCTGGTCGAGACAGGCCTCGAGCAGCGTGAGACTGCCGACGACATTGTTGCGGTAATATTTCCGCGGCATGTCGACGGATTCGCCGACATAGGCATTGGCGCTGCAATGGATGACGCAATCGGGCGAAAATTCGGCCATCGTCCGGCGCAGCGCAGCGGCGTCGCCGAGTTCCCCGCGGACGAGCGGGCCCCAGCGGACGCTGTCGGCATGTCCGGTCGAGAGATTGTCGTAGGTAACGGGGATCATCCCGGCGCGCGACAGCGTTTTGCAGATATGACTGCCTATGAAACCGGCGCCGCCGGTGACGAGTATATAGCGGGGCATCTCATACGGCCTCCGCCTGTTCCGTCCCGGCAAGCAGACCGTCGAAATATTCGACGGTGCGCGCCAGGCCGGCTTCGAGCTCGATATGAGGCTGCCATGCCAGTTCCGTCATCGCCCGTGAGATATCCGGCCGCCGCTGGCGTGGATCGTCGACGACAGCCGGAAGGTGAACGATGCGGGAACGCGAATTTGTGAGGTCCCGGACGATTTCCGCCAGGCGTCGAACGGTGAACTCGCCCGGGTTGCCGAGATTGATCGGACCGTGGCATGCGCTGCCGGCTGCCGAGAAGCGCAGAAAACCTTCGATGAGATCATCGACATAGCAGAAAGAGCGAGTCTGCTGGCCGTCGCCGTAGATGGTCAGGTCGGCGTTGCGCAGGGCCTGCACGATGAAGTTGGAGACCACCCGCCCGTCATCGGCGCGCATGCGGGGCCCGTAGGTGTTGAAGATGCGGCCGACCTTTATGTCGACGCCGTAGGTCCTGTGGTAGTCGAAAAACAGGGTTTCGGCACTGCGTTTTCCCTCATCGTAGCAGGCTCGCGGCCCGATGGAGTTGACATTGCCGCAATAGGATTCGCGTTGCGGGCTCTGGGTCGGGTCGCCATAGACTTCCGACGTCGACGACTGAACGACGATCGCGCGGGTCTTGCGCGCACAATCCAAGGTGTTGACGGCGCCGAGTACGCTGGTAAGCAAGGTGCCCACCGGATCCCGTTGATAGTCGGGCGGAGAGGCAGGAGAGGCGAAGTTGAAGATCAGCGACGCTTCGATATCGAAGGGCTGACGCACATCGTGCTCGATGATGCGAAAGCGGGGGTTCGATGCGAGATGCTCGACATTTGCACGGCGGCCGGTGGAAAAGTTGTCGAGGCATATGACGCTGTGGCCGCTTAGCAGAAGCCTTTCGCAGAGATGCGAGCCAAGAAAGCCGGCTCCGCCATTTACAAGAGCGGTGCCCAGATTCTTGAGCACCGCTATGTTCTTTACTTCCGAATAGCCTTCGCCGGGAACGAAACTACGCATTACAAACTCCTCCCCACGCTTTAGTCTTTTGTATTATTTACGCGGCTTACATCTTACCCTACTCGGATGGATATTCATGCAATTGCGTACCAATACATGAATAAGTTCGAGGTTATTCTTCAGTTAACTCATTTACTATTGAAATGATAAGGCGATTGTTATCAAGGTCAACTTCAAAAAACATAAAATATCCCAAATAATTACGCAGTTGTTCTTCAGAGTAACAAATGATTAATCATTTTACTTATTTTTTCACGTAAGACGGGAAACACGCCGTTGCTCAAACTTTGCTTAATAAAGATGGGATAGAAGAAGGAGAGGTCGGCTTCGCAAGGGCTGCGCCACCGGTCTTGCATCCGGAAGCGTCCTATGAGAGGGATTTGGCATGTTCAAAAATCGCGCCACAGCCCAGCCGAAAGGCTGGCGTCCATTTCATTTTGCGATGCTTGCGGGGGGAGTGACGCTTCTTGCGATCGGAGCGACGGCTTGTGCGGTCGTTGACGACGACATGGCCGCTATCGCGAAAAAGAATGTTGTCGTCGTCGAGACGCGACCCGTTTCGAAGGCTTACACCTACCCGGAAAATCGAACCGCTCGGCCTGTTGCGGCACGAGCCCGCATCGTCGCCTATCACGGGTCCGCGCCCTATATCTGCTCTCCAAGCGGCTTCGGACAGAAGTCGCGCTGCTTTGCCCGTCGCTCGACCTGAAGCAAAAGCGCAACCCAAGCGCAACTCAAAGTGTGATAGCGTTCTTTGCGCGCCTGAAAAAGCGCGGCGCTATCGATCAGTTGCGCCACCGGCTGGACATGTCGTCATCGCCGACCGGATGGTCGTTGAAGAAGCGAGACGCTGCTTCCGTACGGTTTCGCACGTTCATCTTCTTATAGATGTTGCGGACGTGAACCTTCACTGTGTTTTCGGAAAGATGCAGCTTGTCGGCAATAATCTTGTTCTGCGTCCCCTTGCAGATGAGATCCAGGATCTGAACCTCCCGGGTCGTCAAGGCGGAGATGCTGTCGCGTCTCAGCTTGAGCGCATTGTTGCGGGCGGCATCAACCGACTTGGTCTGATAAAGTGAGGGCTCCAGTTGGGTCCCCTTATTGGTGAGGCGGTTGAGAAGCGCCGAGGGAAAATGCTCCCCGCCCTTCATCAGCAGATCCACCGCGGCCATGAAGACATCAAGCCGAAGATTGAGCGGCAGGACACCGTCGATGATCCGTGCCTCGACCAAACGGCTGACATAGGGCTCCATCATGTCGATGGCTTCGACGACAAGTCCGATCGAGGTTTCCGGATGATTTTCCCTGACCGCCTGCAGCGCTTCTTGCAACTCCGGCGTAGGTATATGGTAAAATAAAACCAGCTTTATATCGCTGCTATCCTTTGCCAGCATCGGAGTTGCGTTCGTTATGCTTGGCACATCGCAATTTGGAAATTTCTTTGCCAGCGCCTCCACCATGCATTCTGAAAACAGATCAGCCTTGGCTACTACAAGGATAGTATCTCCGGATGGGCTAGACTTTCTCGTCTGGTCCGCATTCTCCATTCCTGAACCTGTCATGAACATATACGCCTCCCCTAGCGGTACACTTTACTCAACATGAAGCGATGGCAGGTATAAGATAGTATGAAATGCCGGTCTTATTGTGTCATCGCCTTTTTCTTTAGACATTTCTTAATTATGTTAATACGGATTGAGAAGGAAGGAAATGGCCCAAAGTGATTAGTTTTAGGGAGCGAGAAACAATAAGATACTACGTATCGGTTGTATTTTTGCTCACCCTTATACTTCGAGGTTATATTTGCCCCCACTATAGATAATTCAGTAAATGTAATATTTCAGTACAAATTGTAATATTTTTTCGCCCGCCCCTGATGATTACGAGACTCGCAAGTTGTCACTCAACCCGGTCACTCCTGGCAAAAGCCTCGCATTCCCGGCTGCTTATGCCGGGCCGTGATCTCTGCAAGGCCAGCGCTGCGCTCGAAAGTGTCCGGTCGGTCGCCAGGGCAGCGCATCGCAGAGGCTGATATCGTCCAGAGACCCTCGTGCGCTGGAACAGCGGGCACCAGCAAGATGAAGAAGGCGCGGCGTCTGCACTGGCGCACCTGCGCGGCTGTTGAAATGCACTCGACCGGGCGCATCATCACCATGCTCTTTGATTTTGAGCTGCAATCGCTGCTAAAGAGGCGTGAGCCTATTTTGCACTCCTCAGTGAGACGTCATGCAGATCGATGCGGACAGGGCAGAACGGGAACGGCTTCTGGCCATTCTCGATTTCTGGCATAAGATCGAGTTTTTCATACCTTATGATCTCTCCACTCGCCTCGTCTCGGGCGAAGGACGCACCGTTTTCTGGCTGCATGCAGAGACGCTCTTGCAGGACAGCGCTGCACTCAGCCGTCCTGTCATACCCGAGGAGAAGCAGATCACCGGCTTTACCTTGTTTCTCGGCGTTTTCAGCAAATCCGAGATCTCCGACGTCCGCAGGCACTTCGACAGCGCTGCGGTCGACATTGCCGAGTGTGAGGATGCCGAACGCAGCGATCTCGATGGCGATACCTGCTTTGCCAGCCTGCAGCTTACTCCGCTCGGACAGCCGATGTTCGAAACATTTTCCGTCTCGACGCTTCCGTGGGCCCTCGGACGGGTACGGAAAACCGGTCTCTCCTCGCTCAGCCATGAGGCATTTGCCAACGGCAAGCGGCAGCTGTTGGAATTGCTTCAAAACTTTCAGGCGCAGCGACAGCTGGGGTCTTCATCCTTCGAGGCTGCCACCGATCAGCCGATCGATGCCGGCGAAATCGTGGCGCTGCATGAATTGCTCTGCGATTGGGCAGGTTTTGCCTCACGCCAGGAAAAGCCCATCGCCGCCGTTGAAATACGCTACCGCGACAGGTCGGAAAGACCCGAGCTCATCTCGTTGCCGCCTCAACAGGAGGATCATGCACCCAACGCCGATGAGGAAGACGAAAGTGCCAGCCTTGATGAAGACATTGGCATTCTGAACAGCTTCTTTATCGAGGATATCGAACGGGCGATGATCTGCGTCAAGCAGGGCAATGTCCCGGAGCCGCTCCGGCGGTACCTCAACCCGCCGGCAGATGAAAATCGGGTCGACCTTTATTCGGAAGAAGGACGCCGGGCGATCATTCGGGCGCTGCATCCCGGCAATCTCAACCGTGGACGCTGGCTGAGCGAGCCTCATCTCGCAATGAGCCTCATGCAACAGTTCGCGATCAATGCGGCGATCGGCGGCCTGTCGGAAACGGGATTATTCTCGGTCAATGGCCCGCCGGGCACCGGAAAGACCACGCTGCTGCGTGACATGTTCGCGGACAACATCGTTCGGCGCGCCCGGGTGCTCTCCTCCCTGACGACGGCGCGCGACGCCCTTGACGGCTCGCCACGCCGTGTCGGTTTTACGGATCGGAGCACCGCCTCCATATCGGCGCTGATCCCAGCCCTTGCCGGATTCGAAATGGTCGTCGCCTCTTCTAACAATGCCGCCGTGGAGAATATTTCGCGCGACCTTCCCAAGCGGAGCTCGATCGCGAGCACGTCTTCGTTTCAATATTTGCAGACGGTTGCACACAAGATCGCCTGCCAGAAAGACAACGGAGCGGTCGTCAAGCTCCCTGACGGCGACCGCCCATGGGGGTTGATCGCCTGCGCGCTCGGCAATTCCAGGAACCGCCGGGCCTTCAAAGAACGTTTCGCCTTCATGGAGATCGCCGAAAGACCGAAGCCCGGCTGGTCGGGCGCAGCAAAGCCGCAGACCATCTGGGAATGGTTGAAGAGCTATGAGGGGCCAAGCTTCGCCGAAGCGGCATCGGCTTTTCATGCCGCCGACGAGATGGTTCGCGAAAAGATCAGCCAATATGCGCGCTATGCCGATCTGCGTGATGAGATAGCGCCCGTTTCGCAGGATGCATTCTGCCGCGAAGCGCTCGAGAGGGTGGCTGTCGCCGCGGACGAAGTTTTGCATGCGCAGAATCGATGCGACATGCTGGTGACCGAAATGCGCCGCATCGCCGACGGTTTGTCTTACCTGAAGGAGGAGGAACAGCTGCTCGACCGCAGCGCCCCTGCGCGATGGAGGAGAGTGCTCTCGACCAACCCGGCCCGGCAGCATCGCCAGGATGTCGTCACCAATGCGCGGAAGCAGCTGGAACTGCGCAAGGCGCTGGCCGAATGCGAAGATCAGCTTGCGAAAACCGATAAACCCACATTGGAACGGGCTTTGCGAGAGCATGACCGGGCCGAACGGGCACTGCGGTCACGACAGAAAATCTGGTCTGCGAAAAAAGAGGAACTCGAGCGGCTGGGGGAAATTCTCGATCATCCCGCCGCACCGGAGCGTCTCACCGATCTCGATGAGGATCAGGTGCAGATCGACGGTCTCTGGCATCAGGACGAACTGGCGGCTCTGCGTTCGGCATTGCTGGAAGCAGCGTTGACGCTGCATGAAGCTTGGTTGGCCGATGTCGGCAGGAAGGGCGGAGGTTTTGGCGGAAATATCGTTGCCGTCACCAAAGTGCTTTCCAACAACAATCCCGTCGATGACAAGCACATTACATCGATCTGGCAGAGCCTTTTCATGATCGTTCCGATCGTCTCCACGACATTCGCGTCTTTTGCCAAGCAGTTCCGCGGGCTTGGGCCCGCGATCGGCTGGGTCTTCATCGATGAAGCCGGCCAGGCGGAGCCGCAGGCGGCGGTCGGGGCGTTGATGCGGGCACGTCGCATCATGGTGATCGGCGATCCCTTGCAGATCGAACCGGTTTTCACGCTCCCCAGCGCGCTGATTTCAGGCGCTTCGGCTCTTTCACCCCACACGGCGGCAGGCCAATATTCGCCGAACAGGGCGTCTGTGCAGATGCTGGCCGATGCCGCCAATCGCTACGGAACGACGCTTCAGGGGGAGGAGGCAGATGGGCTCTGGATCGGCAGCCCGCTCAGAGTGCATCGACGCTGCATCGATCCGATGTTTAGCCTTGCCAATCAGATCGCCTATCGGAACAAGATGATCTTCGGGCTGGAAGAGCGCCGGCCGGCCGGCGACGCATCGCCCTTTTATGGCGACAGCGCCTGGATCGACGTAAAGGGAAAGGTCTCGGGCAAACAGGTCGTTGCCGAGCAGATAGACTTCATCGTCGACCTCCTCGCCGCGACTTATCACCGGGACGGTGCATTGCCGGACATCTACATCATCTCGCCGTTCAAGGAGATCAAGACCGGTTTGAGACAGGCTCTTTCTCATGCGGTCTGGATCGACCAAGACGGATATGCGCGCGGATCTCCAGCGAAACTACAGAAATGGCTTCAGGAACGGGTAGGTACGGTTCACACCTTCCAGGGCAAGGAAGAAGATATCGTTTTCATGGTTCTCGGCGCTGATGCCGAACATCGCGGAGCGGCCGGCTGGGCCGCATCCAAGCCAAACCTGTTGAACGTGGCGCTGACGCGCGCCAAGCGCCGTTTCTACATCGTCGGCGACCGCACGCTCTGGCAAACGCTTCCCTATTTCAGAGAGGCGGCAAATGCGTTGCAGACGATCCGGCCCGCGGAATTCCTGACCCGAAACGAGCTGAACATGAGGGATCGGACTCCGGCGCCGTTCGCTGAACGCATGTTGTGACGTTCCCCCAGAAACGCAAAACCCGCCATGAGGCGGGGCTTTTTGCGTGTTTGTGTTTATGGAAGGTTTGGTTGCGGGGGCAGGATTTGAACCTGCGGCCTTCAGGTTATGAGCCTGACGAGCTACCGGGCTGCTC
>NZ_NWSZ01000022.1:0-537 GCF_002531885.1 Rhizobium sp. L9
AAACGCAAAAAGCCCGCTATTGGCGGGCTTTTAGGGAAATGTTGATTTCGGTTGCATGATTTGAACCGTCACGTTGCTCAGCCTTCAGATTATGGCGAGCGTCAGCGACGAGAAGCTACCATCGCCAGGGAAAGCGCAGCTTTTCCGCCAGCGATAAGAAGGTAGATGCCGATCTATGGGGAATTTTGGTTGCGGGGGCAGGATTTGAACCTGCGGCCTTCAGGTTATGAGCCTGACGAGCTACCGGGCTGCTCCACCCCGCGTTATTTTATTCCGGACTGTCTGAGCCCGGGAGCGATGTCAGGCGTAGCCTGACGAGGTGAGGCCGTTAAGAGATCGATCCGGTGGATCGAATTTAGGCCGAACGGGCTGCTCCACCCCGCGGAATGATTATAACACGAAAGGCCGCGTTGAGCGGCCCTTTGTTTCGGCTTTGGGCCGTTGGCTTGTGATTGAGAAGTATCAACTGAGTTGCGATTTGCAGACCTGGCAGCGACCTACTCTCCCGCGTCTTAAGACGAAGTACCATGGGCGCAG
>NZ_NWSZ01000023.1:0-166936 GCF_002531885.1 Rhizobium sp. L9
TCCAGGTTGCCGACTACGGCCTCGTCGCCGATCTCTTTGACGCGCTGCCGGAATTGCAAAAGGCGCTCTGAGCGAGGAGACCGAACGTGGCGCGCGCGGTGGGACGTCCAATCAGGCCTGGTGCCGACCTTCTCCTGAACGATGAGGAAAAGCCGGCCTATATCAGGCTGCACGACATCGGCAGGGAAAGGCGTCCTCGGCCGCTGCAGGAATTCCTCAACGATATCGGCGGACTGATGCTGTCGGCTGAGGCTCCCGCCGTTGCCAGTTTCGTTGCTGGCAAGGTGCTGCAGAGGCTGCTCAAGACAGGCAAGGTGCGGCCGGAGGGCGACCCTCTTCCCGGCGTGCCAGGAGGGCTGGATGACGCCATCGGCCATCTGGCAAAATCCGGACGAAAATATGAGGCGATCGCCGGCCAGTTCAAAAGTCTCGCCGACAAACTGCTGTGGAGACGTGGCCGGACCGGCCCCTTTGCCAGCCTGAACTTCGGCAACACCCACTCCCACGCCGTCCTGATCGGTCCGGGCGGCCTGGAGGAGCGGGCCGATCTCCGGGTGGGCGTGATCTATATGGATCGCTACACGCGCTTTCCCGATCATGTTCAGACGCAACCGCGTGCCTTCATTCTGCTTTCGCCGGGCGAAATCTGCCTCGACGATTCCCAATGGTTTTCCGCCGCGACCGGAACAGTTTTCGCGAATGATGCGGGGCAATCTTTTGCGATAAGATGTACGGCCCAGCCGCTTCTCGCGGTCTGGTGTCAGGTCGAGCCGGGATAACGAAGATGAGGCGGAAGCAGATCGTTTCGATGTCTAGGTCGTAGCTCTGCATATCTCGCTATCGAAATTGATTTAATAGAAAGGATTATCAAATGGACGTTCGCGCCGCCGTAGCCGTTCAGGCTGGAAAACCGCTTGAAGTGATGACCGTGCAGCTGGAGGGGCCGAAGGCCGGCGAAGTGCTGGTGGAGGTCAAGGCGACGGGCATCTGCCACACCGACGATTTCACCCTGTCGGGCGCCGATCCGGAGGGTCTGTTTCCGGCCATCCTCGGCCATGAGGGCGCCGGCATCGTCGTCGATGTCGGCCCGGGTGTGACCTCGGTCAAGAAGGGCGACCATGTCATTCCGCTTTACACGCCGGAATGCCGTGAATGTTATTCCTGCACGTCGCGCAAGACCAATCTCTGCACCTCGATTCGATCAACCCAGGGCCAGGGCGTGATGCCGGACGGCACCTCGCGCTTCTCGATCGGCAAGGACCAGATCCATCACTATATGGGCTGCTCGACCTTCGCCAATTACACGGTGCTGCCGGAGATCGCGCTCGCCAAGATCAACCCCGACGCGCCCTTCGACAAGGTCTGCTACATCGGCTGCGGCGTCACCACCGGCATCGGCGCCGTCATCAACACCGCCAAGGTCGAGGTCGGATCGACGGCGATCGTCTTCGGGCTCGGCGGCATCGGCCTGAACGTCATTCAGGGCCTGCGCCTTGCCGGTGCCGACATGATCATCGGCGTCGATATCAACCCGGATCGCAAGGCCTGGGGCGAGAAGTTCGGCATGACGCATTTCGTCAATCTGAAGGAGGTCGGCGACGACATCGTGCCCTATCTGGTCAACATGACCAAGCGGGGCGGCGACCTGATCGGCGGCGCCGACTACACTTTCGACTGCACCGGCAACACCAAGGTCATGCGCCAGGCGCTGGAAGCTTCGCATCGCGGCTGGGGCAAATCGGTCATCATCGGCGTGGCCGGCGCCGGCCAGGAAATCTCGACACGTCCGTTCCAGCTGGTGACCGGCCGCAACTGGATGGGCACTGCCTTCGGCGGCGCGCGCGGCCGCACCGACGTGCCGAAGATCGTCGACTGGTACATGCAGGGCAAGATCCAGATCGATCCGATGATCACCCACACCATGCCGCTCGAAGACATCAACAAGGGCTTCGACCTGATGCACAAGGGTGAAAGCATCCGCGGCGTGGTGGTCTACTGAGAATGAAAACGATCTCGACCGACAAGTCTTACGGCGGCACTCAGGGCGTCTACGTCGAACGCTCCGAGGCCTGCGATTGCGACATGACTTTCGCGGTATTCGTGCCGCCGCAGGCCGGCGCGGGCAAACTGCCGGTTCTATGGTATCTGTCCGGCCTGACATGCACGCATGCCAACGTCATGGACAAGGGCGAGTATCGGCGGCTTGCCGCCGAACTCGGTCTCGTCATCGTCTGCCCGGATACCAGTCCCCGCGGTGACCACGTTCCCGATGAGGCCGACAACTGGCAGTTCGGCAAGGGTGCGGGCTTTTATGTCGACGCCACTGAGCCGCCCTATTCGGCCAATTACCGCATGTACAGCTATATCGTCGACGAGCTGCCGCGGCTCCTTGCCAAGGAATTTCCGGTCGACATGGACCGTCAGGGGATCTTCGGTCACTCGATGGGAGGACACGGTGCGATCACCATCGCGCTCAAGAACCCGGATCGCTTTCGCAGCTGCTCGGCCTTCGCCCCGATCAGCCATCCCTCGGTTTCCGGCTGGTCGAAGCCGGCCTTCCGGAAATATCTCGGCGCCGACGAGGCGACCTGGCGGGTCTATGACGCCTGCTCGCTGATCGAAGACGGGCAACGCTTTCCCGAACTGCTCGTCGACCAGGGAACGGCGGATAGCTTCCTGGAGGATGGATTGCGCCCCGACGAGCTGAGACAAGCCTGCGAGGCGGCAGGCATCGACCTCAAGCTTCGCATGCAGGAAGGGTACGGCCATTCCTACTTCTTTATTTCGACATTCATGGAGGACCATCTGCGCTGGCACGCGCAGAGGCTGGGAAAATAATTGCATAGCTCGGCCGGGCATAACGCAAACGGCGGGAGGGAAGGAGAGAAGCAATGACCAGCATAGCCATACATCCGGCAGTGGATTCAGGCTTTCGAGCGACTGACGCTGCTTTCGCAGGCGGAACGCTTGTGTGCAATTGCGCGAGCAATCCCGTCAAGGTGAGGATCAAGGGTGACATCGCCCACAACCATGTTTGCGGCTGCACCAAGTGCTGGAAGCCGAAAGGCGCCGTCTTCTCGGTCGTGGCGGTGGCGCCGACCGAAAGCGTCGAGGTGCTGGAAAACGGCGACAAGCTCGCAGTTGTCGATTCCACCGCCCTGATTCAGCGGCACGCCTGCAAGGAGTGCGGGGTGCATATGTACGGACCGGTCGAGCGCGAACATCCCTTCCAGGGGTTGTCCTTCGTCCACCCGGAGCGCTTCCAGGAGGGCGGCTGGGCAAAGCCGACTTTCGCAGCCTTCGTGTCGTCGATCATCGAAAGCGGCTTCGATCCTTCGAAGATGGACGCGGTCAGGGCGCAGCTGAAGGCGTCGGGGCTCGAGCCTTATGATTGCCTTTCGCCTGGCCTGATGGACTATATCGCCACCTGGACCGCCAAAAAGAGCGGCGTCCTGGCCGCCTGAACCTTCCGGGGAGCGCTGGCGTGCCAGCGCTCCCCGGTCGAGTTTAGGATCGATAGATCGCGCACGACGGCTCTCGATTCGCGGCTCGCGGCTACGGCAATTCGCCTCGACGTTCGCCACAACCAGTGGCCCGTGATGATGTCACGCGTCGCGGGGGGATCGTTCATGTCCCTCTGGCCTCAGTTCGGCACCGGGATGACATCAGCGAAATGTTCAAAATACTCCCTTGCGCTGCATCATCCAATCAGACGGTGACGATGGCTTACCGTATGCCATCACCTCGGGACATCGCGCTTTCGAGCGGACTCCGAGAAATGATCGACGGCGCGATCAGGATGCTCGATATCGCGGCTTCGACCAATGCGTCGAACGGTATCGTGGTATTGATAATCGTGATGAAATCTTTGGCTCACTTTGCGGAGGCTGGGCGCGGGTCATCGGCCACAACAGCATTTGTGTTGACGACCGCGATCCGCTGGCGCACGTTTTTCAGCTCAGATGAGCGCATTCAGAAACGGTGATGAGATGAAGATGCGATCCGGGCAGCATCGGCAGGCAGACGGCGCCGCGAAACCCGCCGCCCGGCTCAAGGTTGGGTTCGTTCTGTCGCGATCGTTTACGCTGTCGGCCTTTGCGCTGTTCGTGGACACGCTGCGGCTTGCCAGCGACGAGCAGGATCGTTCCGGACGGGTGCTTGCCGACTGGCAGGTGATCGGCAGCACGCGGCACCTGATTACCTCGAGCTGCGGCGTCCAGGTCGCTCCGACGTCGGACTTCGTCGATCCCACGCGGTTCGATTACATCGCCGTCGTCGGCGGCCTTCTGTCGGTGGAGAACCCCGTCGATCAGCAGACCATCACCTTCCTCAAGCAGGCGGATGCCAAGAAGGTGCCGCTGATCGGCGTGTGCACCGGTACGTTCATCCTTGCCGCCGCGGGCCTGATGAAGCGGCATGAATCCTGCGTCAGCTGGCTGCACTACAAGGAATTTCGCGAGCGCTTCCCCGAACTCAGCGTTCGCTCCGACCGGCTCTTCAATCTCGATCGCCAGCGCGGATCCTGCGCTGGTGGCAGCAGCAGCGCAGATATGGCAGCGCTGCTGGTCAGGAAATATATCAGCCGCGATGCCGAACGAAACGCGCTTGAAGTGCTGCAGATCGAGAAGGCTCGCGCTCCGGCCGATATTCAGCCCCGGCGTCCGCTTTATGACGATTATGACGATGCCCGCGTCAAGGCGGCGATGATCACGATGGAGCAGTTCGTCGATGGCAGCATGCCGATCGAGAAGCTCGCCGCCATGGTAGGGCTCTCCCGGCGGCAGCTGGAGCGGATCTTCATCGAAAAGACGGGCATGTCGCCCGCCAAGGCCTATAACCGTGTTCGCATGGAGCGGGCAAAATCGATCCTTGCCCAGTCGAAGGCGCCGCTGATCGAGATCGCGCTCGATGTCGGCTTCGAAAACGCCTCGCAATTTACCCGGACGTTCAAGCGCACATTCGGCCAGACGCCCTCCCAACACCGCGCGGCCGCTGCGAGAGCGCACTGAACATCGCGACCGTTCAGATATCTTCTCATCGAAAGCTGTCCAGCCTCTCCGCGCCCGTCGCTGTAACCAGGGCCTGGGTTTCCAGCTTGATGCTCTCGGAGCCGGCCTCGGCGATCAGGCTTTCGACATTTGGCACCATGCCTAGCATGCGAGGCAATGCGGACCCCATTGCCGCACGTCACCTTGCGGAAACGCAGGCATAGGGATTGACGGAACAATCGTCGCCGGAGGATCATGTCACCGCGCACGAGCGCGTGGCCCGCAATCCACGACCGCTCGCCCACCGTCAGGCTTTCGGTGAAGATTGCGGCATTCTCGGCAATGTAGGACGTCTCGGCCAGCGCGGCGGCGCATGATTGCCGGAGCGCTGTCTTGCGGGCGAGGTGAGCGGGATGATCGAAGTCCGACGCGACGCGCTCCCACGGAAGAAATTGCAGCCGGCGCGCTTCCTTCTCTTCGCTCGCCGGTGCCTGCGGGCTGTCGGCGTGATCGATCCTGCTCCTCATTCCGAATTCAACTGCGAATGTTGGTTCAGCAAGATTATCGGCCAGCGCCACCTTCACGAAAGACTCGAACCGAACTTGTCCCAACCTTCCTTGATCGTCTCCATCGCAACGTTGGTCGAGGTGTTGGCCACATGTGGCAGGGTTGAGATGCGTTCGCCGAGGACGCGGCGGTAGCGGCCGATGTCGCGGGTGCGGATCTTCAGGAGATAGTCGAACCGGCCGGCGATCATGTGGCACTCCTCGACCTCCCTGATTTTCTTGATGGCTTCGTTGAAGCTTTTCAGGGCAGCCTCGCGGGTATCGGAGAGCTTCACCTCGACGAAAGCGATGTGGTCGAGCTGCATTTTCGCAGGATTGAGGACGGCCTTGAAGCCTTCGATATAGCCTTCGTTGATCAGTCGCTTGAAGCGGAGCTGGCAGGGCGTCTTCGATAGCCCGACGCGCGCGGCGAGATCGGTGATCGACAATCTGCCATCCTCGGCGAGTGCTGCGAGGATCTTTCTGTCGAATTGGTCCAATTCACTAAAGATGTCGGGTTCGCTAGCCATTTGAGCTCTAAAATACGATTTAATAAGTTCATACAGGCTGAAAATGGCGAAAATCAAGTGAGATCGTGATTGGCGATCTGTGATACGTTATGCGTGGACAATGGGATGGAAGGCGCAGGCGCTTGACGCATCGTCAGGATCGCATACGCGCCACACGCAAAATGGGGTCATGCATGGGCAGGGAAAAGCAGGACGACGACGAGAAGCCGGACCTCATCGCCCACTACCGGCCGGTGGCGATAAGGGCCGTGGCGGCAGCTCTCACGTTCAAACGCGACAAGCCTGCGCGCCCGCTCTGCGAGACTGAATATTCCGGCCCTGTCGTCACGGATGATGCTGACTGGGACGATGAACCGGGCGTCTCATTCATCCGTTAAACCAGATATCGATTGATAGGGACCTCCATGCTCAACGCAGCGATCGACACCACGCCATCCAATGATCCCGCGCCGTTCTCGGCCTTCGCGCCACCGATCCGGCCTCAATCCGAGCTTCGCCAGGCAATCACCGCCGCTTATCGCCGTCCGGAAACCGAATGCCTGCCGCCGCTCGTAGCGGCCGCACGTGTTTCCGAGGCCAAGCGTTATGACATCCGCAGCACTGCCCGCACCCTGATCGAGGCGCTGCGCGCCAAGCACAAGGGCACCGGCGTCGAAGGGCTGGTGCAGGAATATTCGCTTTCCAGCCAGGAAGGCGTAGCACTCATGTGCCTTGCCGAGGCGCTGCTACGCATTCCCGACACGGATACCCGCGACGCGTTGATCCGCGACAAGATCGCCGAGGGCAACTGGACCTCGCACATCGGCGGCGGCAAATCCATGTTCGTCAACGCCGCCACCTGGGGTCTCGTCGTCACCGGCAAGCTTACCTCGACGGTCAACGACCGCAGCCTGTCGGCGGCGCTGACGCGGCTGATCGCGCGCGCCGGGGAGCCGGTGATCCGCCGTGGCGTCGATATGGCGATGCGCATGATGGGCGAGCAGTTCGTCACCGGCGAAACGATCGAGGAAGCGCTGAAGCGCGCTCGTCCGCTGGAAGCCCGGGGGTTCCGCTATTCCTACGACATGCTGGGTGAGGCGGCGACAACCGCAGCAGACGCCGAGCGCTATTTCAAGGATTACGAGAAGGCGATCCACGCCATCGGCAAGGCGGCGCATGGGCGTGGCATTTATGACGGCCCCGGTATTTCGATCAAGCTCTCGGCCCTGCATCCTCGCTATGTGAGAGCGCAGGCCGGCCGGGTGATGGGCGAGCTGCTGCCGAAGGTCAAGGCGCTCGCCGTTCTTGCCAAGTCCTATGATATCGGCCTCAACATCGACGCCGAGGAAGCCGACCGGCTGGAGCTTTCGCTCGATCTTCTCGAAGAGCTGTGCTTTGCCCCGGAGCTTGGCGGATGGAACGGACTCGGCTTCGTCGTGCAGGCCTACGGCAAGCGCTGCCCCTTCGTGCTCGATTACATCATCGATCTCGCCCGCCGCTCCGGGCGGCGGATGATGGTCCGTCTCGTCAAGGGCGCTTATTGGGATGCGGAGATCAAGCGCGCCCAGCTAGATGGTCTCGACGACTATCCGGTCTATACCCGCAAGATCTACACCGACGTCGCCTACATCGCCTGCGCGCGCAAGCTGCTCGCCGCCGCCGATGCCGTCTTCCCGCAGTTCGCCACCCACAATGCGCAGACGCTCGCCACGATATATCATCTGGCAGGGCCTGATTTCGCAGTCGGCAAATACGAATTCCAGTGCCTGCATGGCATGGGCGAACCGCTTTATGACGAGGTGGTCGGGAAGGAGAAGCTCGACAGGCCCTGCCGCATCTATGCGCCTGTGGGAACGCATGAGACGCTGCTCGCCTATCTCGTCCGCCGCCTGCTCGAAAACGGCGCCAATTCCTCCTTCGTGCACCGTATCTCCGATCCGAATGTTTCGGTCGAGGCCCTGATCGCCGATCCGGCCGAGACCGTCGCGGCCATGCCCGTCGTCGGCGCGCCGCATGTGCAGATCGCCGCGCCCAAGGCGCTTTACGGCAGCGCCCGGACCAACTCGAGCGGCCTGGATCTCTCCAGCGAAGCCACGCTTTCGGACTTGGCGCAGACGCTCGCCTCCACGGCTGCGACGCCCTGGCATGCGCTGCCGATCCTCGCCGACGGCTCAACCGACGGCGTGACGCGCGAGGTCCTCAATCCTGCCGATCACAGCGATGTCGTCGGCACGGTGACCGAAGTGAAGGTAGAAGAGGCTATCCGTCTCGTTGCGATGGCGGCGGATTACGCGCCGCAATGGGCGGCCGTACCGCCGGCCGAGCGCGCCGCCTGCCTCGATCGGGCCGCCGACATCATGCAAGCCCGCATCAAGGTGCTGATGGGCATCGTCATGCGCGAAGCCGGCAAGTCCGCCGCCAACGCAGTCGGCGAAGTGCGCGAGGCGGTCGACTTCCTGCGGTATTATGCCGATCAGGCGCGCAAAACCCTCGGTCCGTCGCATCTGCCGCTCGGGCCGATCGTCTGCATCAGCCCGTGGAATTTCCCGCTGGCGATTTTCACCGGCCAGGTTGCCGCTGCCCTCGTGGCCGGCAATCCCGTGCTGGCGAAACCTGCCGGTGTCACGCCGATCATCGCTTCGGAGAGTGTCAAAATTCTCCACGAGGCCGGCGTGCCTGTCGGCGCCCTGCAATTCGTGCCCGGCAGCGGCCGCCTCGGCGCCGGGATGGTCGGGGCGCAGCAAACGGCGGGCGTCATGTTTACCGGCTCGACCGAGGTGGCCCGTATGATCCAGGCGCAGCTCGCTGAACGCCTGTCGGCAACCGGCAAGCCGATCCCGCTGATTGCCGAAACCGGCGGCCAGAACGGCATGATCGTCGATTCTTCCGCCCTGGCTGAGCAGGTCGTGGCCGACGTCGTGACATCGGCTTTCGACAGCGCCGGCCAGCGCTGCTCGGCGTTGCGTGTTCTCTGCCTGCAGGACGACATTGCCGACAGGACGCTCGCCATGCTGAAGGGCGCCTTCCGTGAATTGACCATCGGCCGCACCGATCGCTTAAGCATCGACGTAGGGCCTGTCATCAACGACGGCGCGAAGACGGAGATCGACCAGCATATCGAAACGATGCGCGCCGCCGGCCGCAAGGTGGAACAGCTGCCGCTGCCGGAAAGCGCAGCAAAAGGCACCTTCGTTCCGCCGACGATCATCGAGATCAAATCCCTCTCGGACCTGACGAAGGAGGTCTTCGGGCCGGTCCTGCATGTCGTCCGCTTCAAGAGAAACGGCCTCGATCGCCTGATTGACGACATCAACGCCTCGGGTTACGGCCTCACCTTCGGGCTTCACACGCGGCTTGACGAAACGATCGCGCATGTGACGAGCCGTATCAAGGCCGGCAATCTCTACGTCAATCGCAACATCATCGGCGCTGTTGTCGGTGTCCAGCCTTTCGGCGGCCGCGGCCTGTCTGGAACGGGGCCGAAGGCCGGCGGTCCGCTCTATATCGGCCGGCTGGTGCAGCGCGCGCCCGTGCCGCCGCAGCAGGATTCCGTCCATACCGACGTTGCCCTTCGCGATTATATCGTCTGGCTCGACAAGAAGGGCTTGACGGCGGAGGGGGAAGCGGCGCGCGGCTATGCGAGCCGCTCGGCGCTCGGGCTCGAACGCGAGCTCACCGGCCCTGTCGGCGAGCGCAATCTCTATGCGCTCCATCCGCGCGGCCGAATCCTGCTCGTGCCGCAGACCGAAACCGGACTACATCGCCAGATCGCTGCGGCCCTTTCCACAGGCAACCACGTCGTAGTCGATGCGGCTTCCATATCGAAGTCGGTGCTGGCGGATCTTCCGGCGGCTGTCGCCAGCCGCCTTTCCTGGACATCGGATTGGGAAAAGGACGGGCCTTTCTCCGGCGCGCTCGTCGAAGGGGACCGCGACAGGGTTCTTGCCGTCAACCGGAAGATCGCCGCGCTGCCTGGCCCGCTTCTCTTGGTCCAGGCTGCGACGAGCGAGGAACTGGCAAGCGATCCGGAAGCCTATTGCCTCAACTGGCTGCTGGAGGAGGTGTCGACCTCGATCAACACCGCCGCTGCGGGTGGCAATGCGAGCCTGATGGCCATCGGCTGATCGATAGGCCGAGGGGGCAGAAATGCGCCCTCCAGGCCGGCTGCCCAGGTTCCAACTCCCCTTTCGTCATGCTCGGGCCTGTTCCGAGCATCTGCGACCGGTCGAAAAGGCAACAGATCCTCGGCACAAGGCAGCACAAGGCCAAGGATGACGCCGGGTAAAGAGCGAGCTTTGTCAGCCAGTCTGATGAGTCAGAAAATGGGCGCCTCGGCCACGCCTCCGATGCTCCGAACAAACTCGACACCATTGACCATTTTTTTAGCAGTTGCGGCTATCGTCGCGCCATCAGGCGTGAGCATTCCTGGGGCGGGGCTTTTATGGCGTTGATTGATCGACTGTTGCAGCGTATGCGGATTGTCACGAAGGTTCTCTTCTTCGTGGTGCCTCTGATCGTCCTCATAGCGGGCATAGGGCTTTTCGGCTATTTCACCGCCGGCACGCTCAAAGGCCAGATGACCCTGACACGGCAGACGATCGACACGCTTTCCAGTTTCCAGCAGCTCAGATCCTCGCTGACGGCCTTTACCGATCTTCCGACGGCGGCCACGCGCGATCGGCTGATCGCCAGCATCTCCGATCAGGAGAAGGGCGCTGCGACGCTCGATGCCATGTTGATCGATCCGTCCCAGAAGCAGCAGATCTCGGCCGTGCGCGACCTCGGCGGCAAGATGCAGGGGAGCGCCGACGCGCTTTGGGCCGTTGCACAGGAGCGCACGAATACCGAACAGGCGATTGATACGGCTGTGGCGCAGCTTTTCAAGGAGAGCCAGACTGCCCGCAAGCAGCTCGACGTCCTTCAGGATCAGGCGAACGGAAAGGAAGCCTTCGTCCGGGCGCTTCTTCTCGATGCCTCCGCTTACAAGAACATCGCCCAGCGCATTGCGAAATTGCGCAAGGCGACCGCTCAGGCGACGGTACCCACGGATATCGCCGGCGCACTCGGCAGCCTGCTGCCGCCGCTCGTCAAGGAGGTCGGCGGGAGCGCCGCAGTCGCCTCCGACAAGGCCCAAAGCCAGATTGCCGAGCTGAAGCCGGCATTGGACAAGCTCGCGACGATGGCCGAGGACAGCGCTAACCTTACGCTCGCCGGCTATGCCCCCGTCGACCAGGATCTGCAGGGCTTTGAGGAGAAGTTCGTAAAGCTCGCCTCAGGGAATGCGGATACCGCTATCGAGCGTTTTGTCGGCATGGATGCGAACATTGGCACGCTTCGCTCGATGGTGGCGATCGTCGGTACCGCTTTCAAATCGATCGACGATCTGCGCCTGCATCTGAGTGAACTGAACAGGCGGGTCGATGCCGAGGCGCGGGACGCCGTTCTTGTCGATCTCAAGGCGCTGCGCGAAAGCGCTGCTCAGCTTGTACCATTGAGCGGGAAAAACGCCGCCCTGCAGGAACTCGCGAAGAAGATCGAGCCCTCCCTCGCCACGATCGAAAAGGATACGTCGCTGCTGATATCGGTCGCAGACCGGTGGCGGGCAGAGCGGGGGACGGCGACCGAGCTCGTGGCCGCCGCAAGCCATACTCTGGAGCAATTCGTCAGCACTGCGCAGGAGAGCGGCAAGGACATCAGCCAGCGTTCGGCCACCATGTCGCTCGCGGCGATGATTGCCGGCACGGTGCTTGCGATCATTGGCGGCCTCATGCTGATCGAAACGCTGCGCGCACCGCTGAAGCGGATCACCCAGACGATGACAAGACTTGCCGCCGGCGATCTCAACGTGCCGATCGGCGATGGCAAGCGTGGCGACGAAATCGGCGATATGATCCGGTCGGTGACCGTCTTCCGCGACCAGGCGCTCGAGAAGACCAGGCTCGAAGAAGTCGCTGAAACGAACAGGGCGCGGGACGAACAGGAGCAAGCCCGCCGCGCGGCCGAGCAGGCGCGCATCGAAGCCGAGCAGAGCGAGGCCCTGGACGCACTCTCCGACATGCTCGGCAAGCTTGCCGACGGCAACCTCGCAGCCGTGATGAGCGAGGAACTGGCCGCCGATTATGTCGCGATGGCCAGGACCTATAACCAGGCGATCGATGCGCTTCGCCGCACACTCGCCGAGGTTCGCAACACCACCTACGAGATCGCCGAGGGCAGCACCAATCTTTCAGGCGCGGCCGACGATCTGGCGCGGCGCACGGAACAGCAGGCGGCCGCCCTCGAAGACAGTTCACGTGTGCTTGGCGAACTCACCGCCAGCGTGCGCACGACAGCGGAAAATGCGCGCCAGACATCGGTTTCCGTCGCCGAGGCGCATCGGCAGGCGGAGCATTCCGCGGCCGTCGTCGCCAAGGCCGTCGACGCCATGGACGCCATCAACCGTTCGTCGGACAAGGTCTCCAGCATTATCGGTGTGATCGACGAGATTGCCTTTCAGACAAATCTTCTCGCCCTCAATGCCGGCGTGGAGGCGGCGCGGGCAGGGGAGGCCGGCAGGGGTTTTGCCGTCGTCGCACAGGAAGTGCGCGAGCTTGCACAGCGCTGCGCCAAGGCTGCCCGCGAAATCAAGGATCTCATCTCCAACAGCGCATCGCAGGTGGGCACGGGCGTCAGGCTCGTCGAGGAGACCGGCCAGGCGCTTTCGGCGATCATGGAGCATTTTACCTCTATCAACGGGCTGGTGCAGGTCATCTCGACTGCCACCAGCACGCAGTACAAAGGCATCGACGAGGTCAACAGCGCCGTTCGCGACATTGAGCATATCACGCAGCACAATGCCGCAATGGTGGAGGAAAACACCGCCGAAATTCACAGGCTTCGGCAGCAGGTGGAACTGCTGAACGAGCGGATTTCCCGCTTCCAGACCGCCGACGCCCGCAAGGCTCCGCCTGCCGTAAGCCCACGGATGGCCTTGGCCTCCTGAGGGACCCGGCCTTCTCTTTGCGACGCGCTCTAGAAATCGGCGACTTTGCCCCAGGCGGACCCCGCGAAGCGGTTGGGATGATAGGGCCTGGGATCGGCGATCGGCTCGTCGCCGGTGACGATATCGGCAATCAGATGACCGGCGCCGGGTCCGATGCCGAAACCGTGGCCGCTGAAACCGGCTGCGAGGATGAAACCTGGAAGGGTGGCGATCTCGCCGATTGCCGGCACGCCGTCCGGCGTGCTGTCGATATAGCCCGCCCAGGCCGCGTTGATTTCGGTGTTCTTCAAGGAGGGCAGCAGCTCGAGCGCCCGTGAATGCGTGAGGGTAATGGTGGCCTGGTCGACTGTCGGATCGAGGATGCGCATGCGCTCCATCGGCGTCGGCCTGTCGAGCCGCCAGCGCGCCAGAGATTCGTGGCCCGAACGAATCCCCTCCAATCCGCCGGGTGCCAGACTCCGCCAGCGGCGGGCGAACATGGGCAGGAACTGCGGCGCGAAACGAAACTGCTGCGCGGTGGGATCGACGCGGCCGCGGCCGCTGATGGCAAGCGTGTAGCCGCCGTCGCGGCGACGTGTCACGGAAACAGCTGACGTATGCAGCGCATCCGGCAGGCCGGGTGCACCCGGCGAAACCGACAGGATCGACGAGCGGATCGAGGCCTGCGGAAATCGAATGCCGAGCTGACGACAGAAGGAGGAGGCCCAGGCGCCGCCGGCCAGGATCGCGACCTTCGTCCGGATCGTGCCATGCTCCGTGAGGACGCCTGAAACTCTGCCGCCTTCGATGTCGACGCCGCGGGCCGCACAGGACTGATGCACCGTGCCGCCGAGCTTCAGGATCGCACGCGCGACTGCAGGCGCGGCACTTGCAGGATCGGCGGTCCCGTCGGTCGGCGAAAAGACCCCACCTTTCCACGCCGTGCCGGTGGGCCGCCCGCGTTCGGATGCCTCCGCAGCGCTCAGCATATGGGTCGTGACGCCGACCGACCGGGCGAAATCGCGCCAGCGCGCCCAACCGGAAAGTTCCTCATCGCTGTTGCTGAGATAGAAGAGGCCGCAGCGGCGGAAGCCGGTGTCCTCGCCGGTCTCGGCGGCGAAGCGCTCCCACAGATCGAGGCTCTTCGTCGACATCGGCAATTCACGGGCGTCGCGGTTCTGCTGCCGGCACCAGCCCCAGTTGCGGCTCGATTGTTCCGCCCCGACAAGGCCTTTCTCGACGAGGGCGACCTTCAATCCGCGTCGCGCCAGATAATAGGCCGTGAAAACGCCGACGATGCCGCCGCCGATTACCACCGCATCTGCGGCAGCAGGCAGCTGCGGTGTGGTGTCGACGCGCGTGAGCGGTGCGGGCATGGTATGGTCTCCGTTTCAGGCCAGTCTAGCGGATCCGACGCGGCACCTTTGCCGGAGTTCATCCAGCGACAGCAGAAGATTCCGTCTTGCGGGCCAGCCGGCAGCCATTTGTGCTTCGGCATGTCCCGCAATCCGATCGACACCCCTTTGTGATGTGCTAAGCTCGACGTTGTAAAGGCTGCAGCATAATCTGCTGCGCCGTTGGGCGATCTCGAGCAAGCGAAGGCGCGTGTGATGATGAAACTTGACCGGATCGACATAAAAATCCTCTACGAACTGCAGAAGAATGGCCGCGTCACCAATGTGGAGCTCGCCGAGCTGGTCAATCTGTCGCCGAGCCCCTGCCTGATGCGAGTGAAGAAGCTGCAGTCCGAGGGTTACATCGAAGGCTATTCTGCGCAGATCAACGTCAGCAAACTCGGTCAGACGCTGACCGTGTTTACCGAGATTACCCTGAAAAACCATCGGCAGATCGATTTCGCCCGTTTCCTCGCAGCGATCGAAAAAGTCGACCAGGTGATCGAATGCCATCTGGTTTCGGGCGGCTATGATTATCTGCTGAAATTCGTAACCGCCGGGATCGATGAATACCAGACGATCATGGAAAGGCTCACCGACATGGACGTCGGCATCGACAAATATTTCAGTTTCGTCGTCCTGAAATCGCCAATCGTCAAAGCCCACATGCCGCTGACCACATTGTTTCCGCACTAGAGAGGGCGGCGAAGGCCTTCAATGGCGGGCACCGGGGATCTAAGACCCTTCGCGCAGGTGACGGTTTCGTCATGAAGTCAGGTTCGTTGGTGTTGGCGCACGACAGAGGCTGTGCGCCAGATCTACGTTTGTGTGGCCGAGCAGCCGCTTCTATGGCGAGGCACCTCATCGCGAGTATGCTTGGACCCTGCACGGCCTTGTCATACGTCAGGCATCCCAAACCGGATATCGCAGATTTGAGATTCAGTCGTTCAAGAAGCCAACGATGCCCTTGACCTCGGTAAACTCGTGCAGTCCGAACCTGCCATATTCCCGGCCGTTGCCGGATTGCTTGTAGCCGCCAAAAGGCGCGGCGCTGTCCCAGGCGGCACTGTTAAGGCGAACGCTGCCGGCGCGCAGCCTGCCCGCGAGCGCCCGCGCCTCCTCTGGGTCGCCCAGCAAAAGCCGGTAGCCTGCGATCTGCAAGGCGACCTCCATCAGTCTGCGGCCGAGGCTCCGGCCGCGCATGGTCTCGTCGACGATCACCATGTTGATGGTCGCACAATCCCGCTTGTATCGAGTGATGAGGACGGTGCCGACGACCCTGTCGTTTTCGATTGCAACAACGCCTTCGCTCAAGGTCAGCGCCATCTGCCAGTCCTGCGGCCGATGCGGCCAGCCCGCCCGCCTGGAGAGCGCAACGGCTGCCTCCAGATGATCTGGGCTAAATGCAGCGATTTCGATCTGACGTGTTTGCATCGGGCCGTCCTTCATGTCGTGCCCGCAAGTCTGCCGGAGCCCCGGCGGGCAGATCGTCTGAAGGCCGCGGTTCAGGCAGTATCTTATAGCATTGGCCGAGGGGCTGCCGCATCTTATGCTAGAGCCGAACGATATCCACGCTATCCAAACCGGCTCGGGGCCAAAATGGCTCGGCTCTTCCGGGCAGGTCAGTGCATCATTGCCAGCGCTGCCGCAAAGAAGTCGTCGCCACCGAAATTTCCGGATTTCAATGCCAGAAGCATGTCGCCCTGCCGATTGCCGACCGTGCGCAGCACCGGCACGCCGGGAGCAATCTCGGGGCCGATCAGAAATGCCGGGATGGCGAGCCTGTCGACGGCGGCCCCCGAGGTTTCACCGCCGGCGACCACCAGGCGCCGCACGCCTCTCTCAACCAGTTCGGCTGCTATGATCGAGGTCGCGGTCTCGATCGCGTGGCCGGAGGCCTCCCGCCCATATTGCGATTGCAGGCGGGATACCGTTTCCGGCGTCCCGCTCGCGGCGACTATGACCGGACCGGCGGAGATGCGGTCTCCGGCCCAGGAAATAGCGGCGGCGAGCTCATCGGGGCCTGACATCAGCCGCTCCGGATCAAGCCGCAGCACAGGCATCGACCGTTCGGCGACCTCGAGCTGGCTTAGTGTTGCCTTCGAACAGCTGCCGACAACGATCGCCGAAAACCCGCCGACAGGGCGAATGACGTCTTCAGCTGTTGCGCGGCCGGATATGCGGCCGGAACGGACGAGCGCCCGGGCAAGGCCGAGGCCAAGGCCGGAGGCACCGGTCGATACCGGCGTTTCGAGCGCAATCTCGCCGAGCGTTTCAAGATCCGTTTCGAAAATCGCGTCGGCGACAGCCATGGTCACGCCTGTCGTGCGCAACGCATCGAGCCTCGCCCTCGCGGCGGCAGGGCCGGCCGCGATGGCTGCCAGATCGATCAAGCCGATGGCGCCTCGCGATTGCCGAGTAAGAACCCGCACGAGATTGGCGTCGTGCATCGGGTTGAGGGGGTGATCCTTGAGCGGGCTTTCGTTCAATGGTTGGCCGCCGACGAAGAGATGGCCGAGATAGACCGTACGCCCTGTTTCCGGAAAGGCTGGTGTAACCAGTACGCTGCCGCCGCCCGCAGCATCGCGCAAGGCCTCGGTGACGGGACCGATATTGCCGGCATCAGTGGAGTCGAAGGTCGAGCAGATTTTGTAAAGCACATGCCCGGCGCCCCGCTGGCGTAGCCATCGGTCAGCTTCCGTGGCTGCCGTTACCGCCTCCGCGGCCGGGACGGAGCGGATTTTCAGTGAGACGACAACGGCATCCACGTCGGGCAGTGCGAGCGAGGGATCGGGGATGCCGACCGTCTGGACCGTGCGCAAGCCGTTCTTTGTCAGCGTGTTGGCGAGGTCCGATGCGCCCGTGTAGTCGTCAGCGATCGATCCGAGTGAAATAGCCATCGTCTAGCTCCGTGCAAAAGGGGCGAACCAGCCTAGACCATCCAGCGTGCGGCCTCGCGGAATATATTCGCAGCCGATGAAGCCATCATAACCCAGCCCGTCGATTTGGCTGAACAGATAGGGATAGTTCAGCTCTTCCCCATCCGGCTCGTTGCGTGATGGCACGCTGGCGATCTGGATGTGGCCAGTGATCGGCAGCAGGCGCCGCAATGCCATGGCAACGTCGCCATGGATGATCTGACGGTGATAGATGTCGAATTGAAGCTTCAGGTTCGGCAGGCCGCATTCCGCGATCAGCCGCTCGGCGCTGCCGAAATCGTTTAGGAAATATCCCGGCATGTTGCGCCCGTTGATCGGTTCAAGCAGAAGGTCGATGCCCTTCTCCCCAAGCCGGCCGGCGGTGTAGGCCACGGAGCGCCGGTATGAGGAAGAGGCGCCCTGATCATGAGGATCGGCGATGCCTGCCATCAGGTGCAACCGTTTGACGCCCGTCGCCGCCGCATAATCCAGCGCCCGCTCGACATTGGCCTTCAGCTCGTCGAACCGTCCGGGAAGGGCAGCGATGCCGCGTTCGCCGGCGCCCCAGTCGCCCGGCGGCAGGTTGAACAGGGCCTGCTGCAGATTGTTGCGGGCGAGCCGTTCGGCGATGGCCTCCGGCGTGACTTCATAGGGAAAGAGATATTCGACGGCGGAAAAGCCTGCATCGGCTGCGGCGTCGAAGCGGTCGAGGAAGGCCCATTCGTTGAACATCATCGTCAGGTTGGCGGCGAAAGCAGGCATGTTGACTTCCTTTACAGGCTCTGCGGTTCCTTGACGGAACCGGGCAACTCCGCGCCGGAAAGCTTGGCGTAGAGGCGCGCGAGTGAGGAATCGTCGTCGCGGCCCATGCCGGCCCCGGCCGCCGCCAGATACATTTGCAGAGCGGCTGCCGCGAGCGGTGCAGGATATCGTTCGGAGCGGGCCATATCCTGAACGATACCGAGATCCTTGACGAAGATCTCGATGCTGCTGAGCGGCGTATAGTCTCCGGCCAATACATGCGGCACGCGGTTTTCGAACATCCACGAATTGCCAGCCGAGGCGGTGATGACTTCATAGACCTTGTCGAGGTCGAGACCCTGCTTGGCGGCAAAGCTAATGGCCTCGCATGCGGCCGCGATATGCACCCCGGCGAGAAGCTGGTTGATCATCTTGAAAGCGGCGCCGATTCCGGCCGCCTCGCCGAGCTCGTAGACTTTGCCGGCCATGGCCTCAAGGCCCGGCCGCGCCGCATCGAAAGCCTGCATGGAGCCGGAAGCCATGATCGTCAGCTCGCCAAGCGCGGCCTTCGCCGCGCCGCCCGATATCGGCGCATCGAGATAGTGCAGACCGAGGGCCTCGGCCCGCCCCGCCAGATCGCGTGCGACGGCCGGATCCATGGTTGCCGAGGAGATGAATACGGCGCCCGCCTTCATTGCAGCCGCGACACCCTCTGCCCCGAACAGCACGGCCTCGGTCTGCGCGCCGTTGACCACCACGCAGACGACGATGTCAGCCTCCCTGGCGGCGTCGGCAGGAGTCGCCGCGCCACGTCCGCCTTCGGCGACGAAGCGGTCCACTGCCGCCGGCGTTATGTCGTATCCGATGACGTCGAGACCGGCGCGCTTCATCGAGCGAGCCATTCCCAGGCCCATGGAGCCAAGTCCGATCACGGCCGCGATGACGGTGGGGCCTGAATGTTCGGCAAGCGGTGTCATGGGAGTTTCTCCAGTCTTGCAAGAGCCATGCCTGGGCGGCGATAAGCGATCTTTTGGCAGCGCTGCCATTTTCCTACTCCCTTTTGGCAGCGCTGCCAACTGCAGATTGGCAGCGCTGCCAAAAATATCTTGCTTCTGGTCGGAAGAGATGAAAAATGGCTATCGCAGCGAGGTGTCCCGAGGATAGCTTCGCGCTTCAGATGCCGGGTTCAAGATTGACCATGGAATTCAAACATCAGGCGACGGTGACCCTTGCAGAGGTCGCGCAAGCGGCCGGCGTCGGCGAGAGCACGGTGTCGCGCGTGCTGCGCAACCACGGATCGTTTTCCGGCAGAACGCGGGAGCGGGTAATGGCTGCCGTCGAGCGGCTGGGCTATGTCCCGAACCGGATCGCGGGAACGCTTGCCTCCACCGGTTCGCGCCTTGTCGCCTTCGTCATTCCCTCGCTGTCTAACATCGTATTTTCCGACGTGCTGCGTGGAGCGGGTGCCGTTCTCGAAGAAAACCGCTATCAGGCAGTCTTTTCGGTGACGGACTATGATCCGGGCAAGGAGGAGGCGCTCGCCACCGCGATGCTTGCCTGGCGCCCGGCGGCAGTGATGCTGGCGGGCTACGAGCACACCGAGGGTACGGCGAAGATGTTGCGCGCCAGCGGATGCCGGGTCGTGGAACTGCTCGATCTGGATGGCGACGCCCTCGATATTGCGGTCGGCTTCTCGAATCGCGCGGCCGGGCGGGAGAGCGCTGCCTTCCTGCTCAGGCGGGGCTACCGGCGGATCGGTTATGTCGGTCACGACCTGGACCGCGACACCCGCGCCGGCAAACGCTTCTTGAGCTTTTGTGAAACTCTTGAAGCCAACGGCACCCCCCTCATCGCCCAGGAAATCCTCGCGGACGCTTCCTCGGTCGAAAACGGCAAGCAGGGACTGGAGCGACTGCTCGCACGAGCGACCGGCCTCGATGCGGTCTACTTTTCCAACGATGACATGGCGCTCGGTGGTTATTTTCATTGTCTCGCTCAAGGGATCGCCATCCCCTCGCAGCTCGCTATATTCGGCTATAACGGCCTCGATATCGGCCGGGCAATACCGCAACCCTTATCGACCATCCGCACGCCGCGTGTGGCGACGGGGCAGATCGCCGCTGAGCTGGTCGTCGCCAACGCGCCGCCGCAGGCCATCGATCTCGGTTTTGAACTGATCGAAGGGGCAACTGCGTAACCTGGAGGAACCACCATGTCCGACGCGCGCCTGCGTGAGGAAATCTGCCTATACGCTCGCTCGCTGTTCGAGCGCGGGCTGACGCCCGGTTCGTCCGGCAACATATCGTTGCGGCTGGAGGACGGCGGCTGGCTGGTGACGCCGACCAACGCCTCGCTCGGTTTTCTCGACCCGGCCCGGATCTCCAGGCTCGATGCGCAAGGCCGTTTGCTGTCCGGCGACAAGCCGACCAAGGAAATCCCGCTTCACACCGCCCTCTACGAGACACGCGGCAGCGCCCGCGCCATCGTCCATCTTCACTCCACCCATGCGGTGGCGCTGACCATGCTGCCGGAGATTGATCCGCGGGCCGCCTTGCCGCCGATGACGCCATATTATCTCATGCGCGCCGGCGAGACCGCTTTGGTGCCGTATTATCGTCCTGGGGATCCGGCGGTGGCTGACGCAATCCGCGGACTGGCAGGCAAATATTCGTCGGTGCTTCTCGCCAATCATGGACCTGTTGTCGCCGGTGACAGCCTGGAGGCGGCGGTCTTCGCGACCGAGGAACTGGAGGAAACGGCGAAGCTCTATCTGCTGTTGCGCAACCTCAATCCCCGTTTCCTCAGCCCGGCCCAGGTCGCCGATCTCGTCAATACCTTCGGCCTCGATCTTCCGTCGCATCATGACCACGATCACGACTGAACCCGAGCGCGCGCAACCTTCTGCCAAACGCCGCTTTCGATACGATAGATTCTGCTTCGGATGCCGCCAATTCGGGTAAGCCACGGATAAAGCGGTGCCTATGATTGTGAAACATCCCGGTTCCAGTCATTCAAGGATACGCAGATGACGACGTTCCGCCCGAAATACATCACCTTCGATTGCTACGGCACGCTGACCAACTTCCAGATGGCGGAAGCGGCGCGCGACCTCTACGGCGATCAACTCGAGGAGCCGCGCATGGCGGAGTTCGTCAGGAATTTCGCCGCCTATCGTCTCGACGAGATCATGGGCGCCTGGAAGCCCTACGCCGAGGTGGTGCACAACTCGCTCGAGCGGACATGCAAGCGCAACGGCGTCACGTTTCGCGACGAAGCAGCGCAAATGGTTTACGAGCGTGTTCCCACCTGGGGGGCGCATCGGGACGTACCCGAGGGCCTTGCCAGAGTTGCCAAGGAAATTCCTTTGGTCATCCTGTCCAACGCCATGAACTCCCAGATCATGTCGAATGTCGAAAAGCTCGGCGCGCCCTTCCACGCGGTTTATACCGCTCAGCAGGCCAATGCTTATAAGCCGCGCTTCCAGGCTTTCGAATACATGTTCGACATGCTCGGCTGCGGGCCAGAGGACGTGCTGCATTGCTCGTCATCCTTCCGCTATGATCTGATGTCGGCCCACGATCTCGGCATCAAAAACAAGGTCTGGGTCAATCGCGGTCACGAGCCGGCAAATCCCTATTACGGCTATGTCGAGATTCCCGACATCTCCGGCTTGCATGGCGTTGTCGGCCTCTGACGGAGATAAGAGGATGCAGTTCCAGTCCTACTGGCACGACACAGCGCGTGCTTTTGCCGATGCGGCTCAGGGTCCTGTCGAAGGACATTATGATGTCGCCGTGATCGGCGCGGGCTTTACCGGGCTTGCAGCGGCGCGCCAGCTTGCGAAAGCCGGCGTCAAGGTCGTCGTACTGGAGGGCGAACGGGTGGGCTGGGGGGCATCGGGGCGCAATGGCGGCCACCTCAACAACGGATTGGCTCACAGCTTCCTGTCCGCGAAGTCAGCGCTCGGCGCGGAGAGGGCTATGGCGCTCTATCGGGCGTTCGATGAGTCCATCGATACGATCGAGGCGATCGTCACCGAGGAAGGCATCGATTGCAATTTCCGTCGCGCGGGAAAGCTCAAGCTTGCTACGGCCCGTAGAAGCTGAAGATCTGGAGGCGATCGCGGAACTGGATCGCGTTGCCTTCGGCACGGACCGCACGCTGCTTCTGACACGGCTGATGGCACATTCCAAGGGCGTCGTATTGGTTCGCTCCGGCCGGGTCGAGGCCTTCGCGCTTTGCCGGAGGTTCGGGCGCAGCCATGTCGTCGGCCCGGTGGTGGCGGTCAGTGACGCAGACGCAATTGCCGTCGTTCATCCGCATGCGCTCGAGCATGCGGGGTCATTCCTGCGCCTCGATACGCGAGAAAGCCGGATTATTTGCCGATTTTCTCTCCCGCTGTGGCCTTGCTGTCTTTGACTTCGTGACAACCATGTCGCTGGGCGACCCTTGGCTTCCAATTCCGGGAGGTCATGTGGGGCATCGGCCGAAAACCTATGCGCTGGTCAGCCAGGCGCTCGGCTGACGGAAATTAGGCGCCGGGATAATGGGCATGGCGGCCGAAGCCTAGATACGTTCGGCTTCGGGTCGGAAGGAACGATATTGCCACAGGCCTTGCGCCGTTTCCCGCCGGTATACGGTCTCGAGCCAGAACACCGTGTCATCGATCGGCAGGACAGTATGCCAAGCAGATGCTCAGCCGATCGGGCGCAGCCCGAGGTAGGCCGCCAGGCTAATGGCGGAAAGCGCGATGGTCAGACTGGGGCGGGCGTCGTCGAACATTGCCGCCAGCAAAAGGCAGAGCATCAGCACGACGGATTTGGCCCAGAGATTTTGGTCGGAGATGGTAAAGGCGACTGCCGCCAGAAAGACCGCGCTTGCGACGACCGTGACGGGAGCGCATTTCTCAGCGAGGTCGCCGCCGGGAAAATACGGCAGAAGAAAACGCCGCATGCTCAGGCCTGAAGCGACGCTTAGAAGAAGGCAGGTCAAAACAAGGTGCATCATATGGTCGGCGCCGGTCGTTCTACAGATCAGCATCGAGACGCAATCTCCATGCCAGCCGCAAAACGCCCGGTAGCGGGACGATCCCGGACTTTGCGTGGCTATTTCGGTGGCGTCTCGATCTTTTTTTCGGCAATCACTTGGCTGTCCGGCCTGCCGATGGCGCGGACATCATGAGAAGGTCGCGCCCGGGAGCCCTCACGCTGCCCCGATTCCGGTTTTTGCGCCTGTGTCTAAACCCGCTTGAGCTCGGGTGATGATTTTTATATAGAGAACGATGACTCGCTTTAATTCCGGAAAAGAGATTTTTATTGGACCTTTCGTCAATCGAGATATTCCTCGCCGTTGCCAGCGATCGCAGCGTTACGAAGGCTGCAAAGGTCGTCGGGCGGGTGCCGTCGAATGTGACGACGCGCATCCAGCAATTGGAGGAGGACCTTGGCGCTTGCCTGTTCAGCCGTGACGGGAAGAAGATGACGCTGACGCGGGAAGGCGAAACCTTTCTCGCCTATGCGAATCGGCTGATGGCGCTGGCGCTCGAAGCGCGCCAGGCCGTGCGGCCTCTTGCCCCATCGGGAACATTGCGGGTTGGCACGATGGAGAGCACGGCGGCAAGCCGGCTGCCGGCGGCACTGACGCAATTCAACCAGATGTGGCCCGACGTGTCGCTGCATCTGACGATGGGCGCGTCTCGCGATCTCGCCCGCGATGTTCTGGCCGATGCGCTGGATTGCGCGCTTATTGCCCGCCCACCGAAGGCGATGCGGGAGGAGGATCTGGATTTCGATGCCGAACTCGAGGCCCTGGGGATGGAGACGGTCTTCATCGAAGATCTGTTGATCGTGCTGCCATCCGGGCATCCCGCCATCAAATCCGCGGCCGACCTGCGTGTCGGGTCGCTCGCGGCTTTGGAACCCGGCTGCACCTATCGCCGGATTGCCGAAGATTGGGCGCGCAAATCGAGCGGCCTGCCGACGATCGAGCACGGTTCCTATCATGCGATCCTGGCGAGTGTTGCGACCGGAAATGCCGCGGGTGTGATGCCAAGGTCTGTTCTCGATCTCATGCACTGGCCGACTGCCGTTCAAACCCATCAGCTCGGGCCGGTCGAGACCCTGCTGGTTTACCGCAAGGACGATTGCCCTAGCGCCTTCAGTGCCTTTCATGAAGTGCTTGGCGCAACCAAAGGCAGAGATGTCAGGTTGGCGGCAAACTAGCTCCGGCGTCTCGTCCTCCACCTCCAGATAATCCTCACTCCCAATTGGTCTTCGCATGCAATTTCCCGTTTCACCGAAGGTAGGGCCGAGCCGTTTTCGCCGCTTTCGATTGTTTTCGCCCATTCTGGCCGGCGCGACGCTAAGAGAACGATTGATCGCCTGTTTCGGGGCCTTGCTGGGCATCGGTCTCACTGGCGTCATCAGCGGTTATCTGTTCGGTCAGGGGCCGCATCTTCCGCTGATCGTCGCACCGATGGGGGCGTCGGCGGTGCTGCTTTTCGCGGTGCCGGCAAGCCCATTGGCGCAGCCATGGGCGATCATCGGCGGCAATACAATTTCCGCCCTGATGGGGATTATTGCGGCGTATTTCATTCGTGATCCGATCATCGCGACGGGCGTCGGCGTTTCGCTGGCCATCGGCGCAATGTCGTTCACGCGATGCCTGCATCCGCCGGGAGGGGCTGCGGCACTGACCGCCGTGCTCGGCGGCCCCGTCGTTGCCGGGTGGGGATTCCTCTTTCCCTTCGTGCCCGTCGCTTTGAACTCCTGCATTCTCGTCGGGCTCGGGCTGCTGTTCCACAAGCTTTCAAGGCGGAACTATCCGCATGTCGTGCCGAAGCCGGCGGAGAACACCCACCAGACGATCGATCCGCCATCCGCCGCCCGGGTGGGCTTTCGCGAGGAGGATGTCGATGCCGCCCTCGAAGCGCTCGATGAAACATTCGATATCGATCGTGCGGACCTCGGCAGATTGCTGCAGCAGGTCGAGCTGCAGGCGGCCATCCGATCGAACGACAAGATCAGCTGCGCCGATATCATGTCACGGGATGTGATCGCCATCGGCGAAACGTCCGAGCCGGACGCCGCGCGACATCTTCTTTTGAAGCATAATATCCGCACCCTGCCGGTGAACGATCGGGAAGGCCGTCTGATCGGCACTGTCGGATTGCGCGAATTGTTTGGGGGCGGCGACACGATTGCCCACGCGATCTCCAAGCCGGCGGTGGCGAGAGCTTCGGATCTCGCCCTGTCGCTGCTGCCGGTTCTGACGGACGGGCGCACCCATGCCGTCATCGTCGTCGACGACGACCACCGGATCCTCGGCCTGATATCGCAGACCGACCTTTTGAGCGCCGTTGCACGGCTACTGCCGAACGACGGCGATACGATCGCGGCTGTGGCGTGAAACGTGCGGAGCGGCTCGGATTGCTGCCGGCCCGTCACGGCCGCCGAAGGCGACATGCCTTCGGCGTCAGCCCTTCCGATATAATCTCGGCTATGAGCTGAAGCGGATGCGGGATGCGCTCGTCATCGATTGCGTGCCGGCGCAGTCACCGGCGTAGTCGGGCGTCCGTTCGTCTCAAACAGGCCGCGGGCCGCCTGAACCATCGACTGCAGATGATTGGGATCGCGCACACCCTGTCGGTAGAGCTCGATGATGATGCTCGCCATTCGTTCGGCTTCGTCGCTGTCTCTTGCCACTGCGTAATCGGCGCTGAGCTTGTCGAAGACGCGTTGGCAGGTTTCGAGATCGCGGGAGTCCAACGGCACCTGCGATCGGCTTAGGATCGTTTGAACCATCTTCATTCTCTCGGAAAAGGCCCGCCCGGCGTGTCCGGGCGAGCCTGAGACCCTGACTTAAAAGTCCATACCGGCGCCGGGCGGCATTGCCGGAGGAGCATCCTTCTTCGGCTTCTCGGCGATCATCGCTTCCGTCGTCACCAGCAGGCCGGCGATGGAGGATGCATCCTGCAGCGCGGTGCGAACGACCTTTGCCGGATCGATGACGCCCTGCGCGTAGAGATCGCCGAATTCGCCGGTCTGAGCATTCCAGCCATAGGAGAAGTCGCTCTTCTCGCGCAGCTTGCCGACGATGATAGAGCCTTCGGCGCCGGCGTTTTCGGCAATCTGTCGAGCCGGGGCCTCGAGCGCACGACGGACGATGTCGACACCCACGCGCTGGTCGTCATTGGCAGTCTTGATATTGCCGAGCGCCTTGACCGCGCGCAGCAGCGCCACGCCGCCGCCCGGCAGGATGCCCTCCTCGACCGCAGCCCTTGTTGCATGCAGCGCGTCGTCGACGCGATCCTTCTTCTCCTTCACCTCGACCTCTGTCGAGCCGCCGACGCGGATGACGGCAACACCGCCGGCGAGCTTGGCGAGGCGTTCCTGCAGTTTCTCGCGGTCATAGTCGGAGGTGGTTTCTTCGATCTGGGCCTTCAGCTGGGCAATGCGGCCTGAAATTTCCTCCTTCGAACCGACGCCGTCGATGATCGTCGTGTTTTCCTTCTCGACCGTGATCTTTTTTGCCCGGCCGAGCATGTTGAGCGTCACATTCTCAAGCTTGATGCCGAGATCTTCGGAGATGACGGTGCCCGCGGTCAGGATGGCGATGTCCTCCAGCATGGCCTTGCGGCGGTCGCCGAAGCCGGGCGCCTTGACGGCAGCGATCTTCAGGCCGCCGCGCAGCTTGTTGACGACGAGGGTCGCAAGGGCTTCGCCTTCGACGTCTTCGGCGATGATGAGGAGCGGCTTGCCCGACTGAACGACAGCTTCGAGGATCGGCAGCATCGACTGCAGGTTCGACAGCTTCTTCTCATGAATGAGAATATAGGGGTCCTCGAACTCGACCCGCATCTTGTCGGCATTGGTCACGAAGTAGGGGCTGAGATAACCCCGGTCGAACTGCATGCCTTCGACGACTTCGAGTTCGGTCTCGGCGGTCTTGGCTTCTTCAACGGTGATGACGCCGTCATTGCCGACCTTTTGCACGGCCTCCGCCAGGAAGCGGCCGATTTCGGCATCACCATTGGCGGAGATCGTGCCAACCTGGGCAATTTCGGCATTGTTGGATATCTTGCGGGCGTTGGCCTTCAGTTCTTCGACGATCGCGCTGACGGCGAGATCGATGCCGCGCTTCAGGTCCATCGGGTTCATGCCCGACGTCACGGCCTTGGCGCCCTCCTTGACGATCGCCTGGGCGAGCACCGTCGCAGTCGTGGTGCCGTCGCCGGCGATGTCGCTGGTCTTCGAAGCGACTTCGCGGACCATCTGGGCGCCCATGTTCTCGAACTTGTCTTCGAGCTCGACTTCCTTGGCGACCGAGACGCCGTCCTTGGTGATGCGCGGCGCACCGAAGGACTTGTCGATCACGACGTTGCGGCCTTTCGGGCCAAGCGTCACCTTTACGGCGTTGGCCAGGATGTCGACACCGCGCAACATTTTTTCGCGGGCTTCGACGCTGAATTTGACTTCTTTAGCAGCCATGTCCTCACTCCTTCATCGGCAGCTTGCGCATGTCGCCAAGTGTACAGCGGTTTTGCGAGGACGACATGCGTAGAAATTAAGATCTAAAGCGCGAGGAGCGAATCTCAGAGATCGCACTGGGCTTTAGCATTGATTTTCGACCTAATGGACTCAGGCGGCCTCTTTCCGCTCGCTCTGAGCTTCGATGATACCCATCACGTCGCTTTCCTTCATGATCAGCAGGTCCTCGCCGTCGATCTTGATCTCCGTGCCGGACCATTTGCCGAACAGGATGCGATCGCCGACCTTGACGTCGAGCGCCTGGATCTGGCCGGCATCGTTGCGCGCACCGGGGCCGACGGCGATGACCTCGCCTTCCTGCGGCTTTTCCTTGGCGGTGTCGGGAATGATGATGCCGCCCTTGGTCTTTTCTTCGGAATCGACGCGGCGGACGAGAATGCGGTCATGAAGCGGTCGGAACGACATGTCTTCCTCCATAGACAAACAATGACGACGTTGTCGGCTCTGGCCGAACCGGATTGACGAGGTCCGGGTGCAAAGTCGCGCCTTGCGCGAATGATCTGGTTCGAGCGTTTTTCGATTTCAAGAGGAGCAGGAGAAAAATTAGCACTCTCTACCGGCGACTGCTAGCAGCTCTCCCCGGGAACAGAAGGCCAACTCCTGCGTTCGGCATAATGACGATCTCGTCCCCTCGGCTCGAAGGCGAGTTCAAACTGTACATGGCTTGAATCCGGATGTCGGCGTTCCTAGCTCTCAGGCGATCGAGGCTCGAAGAGCTCGATCACCGTCCCACGTCTTTAGGAGTGAGTGACATGGAAGAGAAGACCAATATAATCAAAGACCTCACTATCGAGGAACGCGAGGAGATCTTCGTCGATATCGCTCGCACGCTGGAGGATACGGCGCGCGAGGCGCTTGTCGAAGGCAATACCCACTTTGCCGTACTCTCCAACAACATGGCCGAAGCAATCCGCGTCAATGCCGACGAACTCGCTCGCGACGATCCCGAGAATGCCGAGCGCGTGTTGCTTCAGGCAACGGCGATGATCTCGCAGTTCGAGGCCGTGCACCCTTATCGCATGGTGAGCATGGCCGTTCACTGATTGCCGGCAGCACGGTTCGGCTCGACCGCCCGTGCGAATCAATCGCCAGCATGCGGAACTCTCGTGGCTGGCGGAGGTTATTGGATCACAGCATCGAAAGGTGATCCATGACCACTTCCCCAACCAACATGTCTCCCGACAACGGAACCGACGATGCGCGCTCCTTCGACACGCAGCAAGCCGAGGCCGATCGCCAGGCGGCATTGGAAGCCGCTCGACGCAACGCGCGTTCAACGGTTGATCGCGATAGCGGTACTGAGACACCAAGCCTGAAACTCGCGAAGGAGTATCTCAGCCTCGGCGGACGCCGCCGGTCCAAAATTGATGACAACATCACCACTGTTCGCCAATGGGAGGAGGATCCCCCGGCGGCCGAACGCTTCTGGAAAGAGCGGGTGGAGACCCTCCCAAAGGATGAGCGCAAGCAAGTGGAAGATTTTCTTCCCACCATCAACACGCCTTGAAAGACGAAGCTGAGCTGAGAGCCTTCGGGAGCGCCGGAACCAGACGAACGCTGCAAGGTCAGGTCGAAACTGGAGAAGATCATGGCCATAGACAAACACGAGCAGATACGGCGGCGCGCCTATGAAATCTGGGAAGCCGAAGGCCGCCCTGAAGGTTCGGACCTGCGTCATTGGATGCAGGCCTGCGACGAGCTGGCTGGCGAAGACGAGCATGAGACGCTGCAAGACCTGCTTGATCAAGACGACAGAGATGATGCGGCCTTGCTTCAAGGAGCCGGGGAAAGCGGTGATCTCGATCCGCCGCGAGCCGGCCTTGCTCAAGTTGCCGGGGCGACGACACCCGATATCGAGATAACAACGGGTGAGAAGCCTTCCCAGCGAAGAATCAGAAGGACCGAAGGGCCGTAACCGCGATGCAGCATCTCGACCATGCCATGCAAATCGCCATAGAGGCGCATGAAGGGCAGGTGGACAAGACCGGCCGGCCATTCTTCGAGCATTGCCAGCGGGTCGCGCTTCTCGTGTCGGGGGAGGAGGTGCGAACGGTCGCCTATCTTCACGACGTCGCCGAGAAAGGCAGCGGCTGGACGCTCAACAGGTTGAGGGAGGAAGGATTCCCGCCGGCAATTATCTCTGCGGTGGATGCCTTGACGCGGCGGCCCGAGGAGACCGATGACGAATTCGTCAGACGCGCCGCATCCAATCCGCTTGCCCTGCCAGTCAAACAGGCCGACCTTGAAGACAATCTCCGACAGGCCGAACAAGCCGGCAAGAAAACCGAAAAATACCAGCGCGGTCTTGATCTCCTGCACGACATCCGGAACGAACGCTAGGTCTGGGCGACGCCGAAATCTCAAGGAATGTCCTGCCGCGCGTCCTTTGCTCCACCTGATATTTTCCGCATCGCCGCAACCGTTCTTCAACCATAGAACGTGGCGCACCCTGGCGCCGACCTGGGGTGAGGGGCGTGTTAACCCATACGACTTATAGTCGCGTCCATGTGGACGAAGGGGGAATGGTCGTGTCCGGCGAATTGCACACAATCTTGGCAATGGATAGCACGTTGGCAGGCCTGCATGGTGTCGGTCACGCCCTTGAGCGGCATGGTATCGTGCTGCGCCTTCACCTCCACCGAGCTGAGTTTCACGATTTGGCCGCCAAAAGACCGCTGCCGGCGCTCATTCTGCTGGACGCCCTGTCGCCGGAGGGACGCGGTCTCGAAGACTGCCGGCGTCTCAAATCAAACCCCATAACGTGTGATATTCCGGTCATCATCGTGGTCTCGCCGGAGGATGAGGAGAGCCGGATCGGAGCGCTTGCCGCCGGTGCTGTCGATTGCGTTTCCAATCTTGTCTCCGCCGCGGAGCTCGTCGCCCGCATTAACCGACATATCGAGCTCGGCGCAGTCCAGGCGGACCTGCGGCGGCGCAACGAGCAACTCGATACGGCACTTGCCAGCATGGGACAAGGCGTCTGCCTGTTCGATGAGGCCGGCCGGCTGCTGCTTTCAAACAACCGTTATGCCGAAGTCTACGGACTTGATCCCTCCGTCATCCATCCGGGACAGTCACTCGAAGACATCCTCAAGCTGAGACAGGGGGTCGGCGCCGTTCCCGCCACCTCGACCTCGGAATATCTCGCCTGGGCCGAAGCGACCAACAGGGGCGATACGCCCCGAGACTGGATCAAGGAACTCAAGTCGGGCCAGATCATCCGCGGCTATCATCAGCGCACGTCGGACGGCGGCTGGGTATCGACCCATGAGGACATCACGCAGGCCTGGCAGGCTGAAAAGGCTCTTGCGAAGGCGCATGTCCAGGCAGAACGCGCCGAGCAGGAGGCGCGGGCGGCGCATGCACGTCTTCTGGCGGCTTTCGAAGTCGTCCCCGAGGGCCTCGTCTTGTTCGACGAGGAAGACCGCTTCGTCCTGTGGAACCAGAGATATGAGCAGCTTTACGCCGAAAGCGGCGATATGCTCGTGAAAGGCATGCGCTTCGAAGACCGCCTGCGTGCTGGCCTCGAACGCGGCCAATATCCGGAAGCGGCCGGGCGCGAGGAGGAATGGCTGGCGGAGAGGCTGGCCCATCATGCAAAGCCCACCAGCAAACACGAGCAGCGCCTACCCGGAAACCGCTGGATACGGATCGAAGAACGCCAGATCTCAGAAGGCGGCAGTGTCGGCATACGTGTCGATATTACCGACCTTAAAATGCAGGAGGCGTCGTTCAGGCTGCTGTTCGAAGGCAACCCGATGCCGATGTGGGTTTACGATCATGAAACGTTGAGATTTCTCCACGTAAACCAGGCTGCCATCGATCACTACGGTTATCGTCTGGAGCAATTCCTGACGATGCGGCTATCCGATATCGAGGCGCAGGAATCCAAGCCGCCGCAGGCCGTCGTTTTCGATGTCGAGGATCCTGCCTCGTCCCACTCTTCCCGCCATCTCAAGGGAGATGGCACGGCCATCGAGGTCACCGTCTATTCCACCTGCCTGAACTACAAGGGCCAGGCGGCGTCGCTGATGGCTGTCGTCGACATCACCGAGGCAAAGCGCGCCGAAAAGGCATTGCTGCAGCACCGCGATACGCTTGAAGAGATGGTGCGCTCCCGCACGGTCGAACTGGCGCGGCAGACAGAAGAGCTAGAACGCATGCTCGAACAGGAAAAGCAGATCAACGAATTGCAGCGGCAGTTCGTCTCGATGGCGTCGCATGAATTCCGCACCCCGCTTGCGGTGATCGACGGCGCGGCGCAACGGCTCATTCGGCGCAAAGAGGCAGCGACGCCGGAGTTTCTTTGCGAAAAAGCCGATCAGATCCGCGGTTCGGTTTCGCGCATGCTCGAACTGATGGAAAGTATCCTTGCTGCCGGGCGGTTGGACCACGGAAGGATCAATATCGTGCACAAGCCGTGCTCGATCGCGGAAATCATCGAAATCTGCCGCGCCCGCCAGGAGAGCATCCGGCGCACCCACCGTTTTCTGCTCGACCTAGATCGGCTTCCTCCGACCATTTATGGGGATCATCCTGCGCTCGACCAGGTCTTCAGCAATCTCTTCTCGAACGCCGTGAAATATGCGCCGGATTCTCCAAACGTCCACGTCACCGGATGGCAGGAAGGGGACAGCGTTTGCATCACTGTCCGCGACGAAGGCATCGGCATCGACGCCGATGACCTCCCGAAAATGTTCCAGCGTTATTTCCGCGCCAGAAGTTCCACCGGCATTGCCGGCACTGGTATCGGCCTTAATCTCGTCAAGCAGATCATCGAACTTCACGGCGGATCGATAGAGGTGACAAGCAGTCGCGGGAACGGCACGACATTTACACTTCGGATTCCGATCGGCGCGGAGCTGCCAGACCAGTTGCGTGTCGTTGCCGGATAGGCAGACGGTGTTGAATCGGACATAAGCCGCTCGGCCGCATCGTGCTGCTCATCAGGGAGAAACCACGCTGCGGCGATCGAGGCGTCAAGGACAAAGGTCATCAGTAACGTCGGCCTTCATCACGCCACTCGCGGATTTCTTCCTGCGTCGTGAATTCCTCAGTTGGACGTCATTCTCTACAGTGCTGGATGCAATCAAAATTAATCGCAATGATTATAGATGATTGATGATGAGGAGTTTTCGATGGAGACCAAAGTTCTGACGGCCCATGTTCCATTGCCGCTTGCGCAGAAGGTCGATCAGCTCGCATCTCGGCTCGAACGTTCGCGGGGCTGGATCGTCAAGCAGGCCCTGACTGCATGGATTGACCAGGAAGAGGAGCGCCGGCGTTTGACGCTTGAGGCGTTGGCCGACGTGGATAGCGGCAAAATTGTCGATCACCAGTCTGTTCAAGCCTGGGCCGATAGTCTCGATACTGACGCGCCGATTTCATTCCCCCGGTGATCGAAGTCAAGTGGACGAGCAAAGCGGTCTCGGACATCGCCCGCCTATACGACTTTCGCTCCCCGGTCGACCGACGTGCCGCGGCCCGAACTGTACAGGCACTGACGGCAGCCCCCGCGCGGCTGCTCGAACAGCCGCATCTCGGCGAACGGCTTGAGGAGTTCGATCCTCGTGAGGTCCGCCGCATTCTCGTTGGCCGTATGACCTACGCTATGAAATCCAGCAGTCGACGATCTATGTATTGCGGCTTTGGCATACGCGTGAGGATCGGTAGAAACGCTTACAGCCGCCTTGTCGACTCCCCGCGCACGAATCTCGGCGTCAGGATGAAATCCTGCGGCGGCTCGGCGGCGGATTCGGGGCTTGCGATCCTGGCCAGCAGGCGCTGTGCCGCCAATTGGCCGAGCTTCTGAGCATCCTGCACGACCATGGTGATGCGGGGCGTGATGACGTTGCTCCAAGGCACGTCGTCGACCATTGCCAGCGAGACGTCGTCGGGGCAGCGAAAGCCCATTTCCTGCATCACCTGCAGGGTTGCCAGCCCCATCATGTTGTTGGCGCCGATAATGGCGGTCGGCCGGTCGCGGAGGGTGAGCAGGCGCATGGCCTGCGTATGGCCGCCGCTCCTGGTATAGCCGCCCTCGACCACGAGCGACGGGTCGACGTCGACGCCGGCGCCGGCCATCGTGTCCACGAAGCCCTTCAGGCGCTCGTCGGCGGTGTGCAGGCCGCTCGGGCCGGAGATGAAGGCGATGCGCCGATGGCCGAGTTGCAGCAGGTGCTCGGTCAGGATCGTCGTCGTCAGCGGATTGTCGGAGCCGACGAAGTCGCGCTCGGCGCCCTCCACCTTCTGGTCGAACATCACGATCGGCGTCTTGAAGTCGCGCAGGAAGGTTGCGTATTCCTCGCCGCGTCCGTTTGCCGCCAAGGCGATGCCTGCGATCTTCTGCGCCTGCAGCCGCTCCAGAAGCGCCCGTTCGAGATCGGCCCGGCCGGAGGAGTCGGCGATCAGCACGAAATAGCCGTGGTCGAGCGCCTGATGTTCGATCTCGCGGCGGATGTCGCCGAAGAACATGTTGCTGAGATTGGCCGAGACGAAACCAATGAGCGAGCTGCGCCCCCGCGCCAGCGTCTGGGCCACGGGGTCGATGCGGTAGCCAGTCGAGGTTATCGCCTGCTGGATGCGGTCGAGCGTCTCGGCTCCGACCCGCCTCGGGCTGTTGAGCGCGAGCGAGACGGTCGAGATCGAAACCCCCGCCAGGCGCGCGACATCTCGTATGGTCGTCATGTGTGTCGAACCGGTTCTACAGCTTTCTTTTGTCAGATTTTATTCGTCTATGCAACAGAACACGGCGAAATGCGTGTTCTGACAGGCAGACTGCTAAGGGATTTACGAGTTGTGAATTCTAGCTTGACAGAGGCTGGATCAAGGAGGATGTTCACTCACCGAACCGGTTCGACATGAAGTTGAGCCGGAAAAACAGGGAGGAGAATCCTGTGACGAGTTCGGAGCGCCAGCCGGAAAATTCGATGCCGGGAGCGGGTAAGCATGCTTGGTTCAGTCATGACCGCCTCGGCATGTTCATCCATTGGGGGCTTTATGCTCTTGGAGCGCGGCATGAGTGGTTGAAAAACCGCGAAGAGCTCACCGACGATCACTACCAACGCTATTTCGACAATTTCGATCCCGATCTTTACGACCCCAAGGAGTGGGCTCGCCGCGCGCGTCTCGCTGGGATGAAATATGTCGTGGTGACGACCAAGCATCACGAGGGTTTCTGCCTGTGGGACAGCAAGGTCACTGACTACAAGGCGCCGAACACGCCCTGCGGCAGGGATCTGCTGACGCCGCTCGTCGAGGCCTTCCGCGCAGAAGGATTGAAGATCGGCTTCTACTATTCGCTGCTTGACTGGCACCATCCGGATTTTCCGATCGACGTCCACCACCCCTTGCGCAACCATCCGCAAGCCGAGGCGCTGAATGCCGGCCGCAACATCGCCAATTACGCTGCCTATATGCGCGAGCAGGTGCGCGAGCTTCTGACCGGCTTCGGCCGCGTCGACATCATCTGGTTCGATTTCAGCTATCCAGGCCGCGGGTATCGCGGCTTGCCCGGCAAGGGGCGCGCCGACTGGGAGAGCGAGAAGTTGCTGGAGCTGGTGCGCGAGCTGCAGCCGGAAATCATCGTCAACAACCGTCTTGATCTGCCACCGGGCAAGCTGCCCGACATCACAACGCCAGAACAATATACGCCGCGCGTTGCGCCTGCCATCGCCAGCCAGGGAGTGCTCTGGGAAGCTTGCCACACCTTCAGCGGTTCCTGGGGCTATCATCGCGACGAGGACAGCTGGAAGAGCCCGGAACAGATCATCCAGTTGCTGATCGATTCCGTTGCGCTCGGTGGCAACCTGCTGATGAATGTCGGCCCGACCGGCCGCGGCACCTTCGATGCCCGCGCCATCGCCGCGCTCGAGGTTTACCAGAACTGGATGGAGGTCAACGCACGTTCGATCTACGGCGCCGGTCCGTCCACATTTCCAGTGCCGGCCGGCTGCCGCTATACTCAGCGCGGCAACCGCCTCTACCTGCATGTCTATAACTGGCCTTATCGCCACATCCATATCGAAGGCCTCGCCGACAGGATCGCCTATGCGCAATTCCTGCACGATGCCAGCGAAGTGCGCTGGCTCAGCCAGACGAAGGAAGTGGATTCCAATATCGGCGTGATGGTGCCGGAGGGCATGATCACACTCGAACTGCCGGTCCGGCGACCTGACGTTACCGTCCCGGTGATCGAGATCATCCTCAAGGCGTGAACTCGGTCGCATTCGCGTGTTCATTGCGTCATGGAGGGAGGAGAAACCCATGAAGGTTCTGAAGAAAACGCTTTTGCTTGCCGCGGTCGGCGGCAGCCTCTTTGCTACAGCAGCATCGGCCGAGCAGATCAACCTGACCTGGCAGATGTGGAGCGGTTCCGATGCCGACACCAAGGGCTGGCAGCACCTGGCCGAAATGGTGACCGCCAGATATCCCGATATCAAGGTAACGCTGACGACGACGGGCTGGGTCGACTACTGGACCAGGCTGCCGGTGCTGGCTGCATCCGGTCAGCTCGCCGACATCGTTTCCATGCAGTCGCTGCGCATGCCGAATTTCTATTCGCTGCTCGAACCTTTGAACGAACGGATCGCGGCCGACAAGTTCGATGTCGGCGCCTTCACGCCCTCCATCATCGGCGGCATGTCCGTCGACAAGCAGCTCTACGGCCTGCCCTATGACGTCGGCCCATGGGTCATCTACTATAACCGGGATGCGCTGGACACCGCCGGCATTCCGCTGCCGAAGCCGGGCTGGACGCTCGCCGAATTCACCGACGCCGCCAAGAAACTCACCAAGGACGGCAAATACGGTTTCGGCATAACGCCCCAGAACTATTCGGTCCTCGCCTCGGCCTGGGGCGATAAATATGTCAATGATTCAGGAGAGCTCGACCTTACCAATCAGAGCGCCATCGCCGCTGCCGACAGGGTGATCGGCTTTGCCGCAAAGGACAAGATCGCGCCGCTGGTGCCATCGAGCGCCGATGCCGGCACGGTCATCCAGGGCCGATTCAATTCGGGCAATGTCGCGATGTATATCGATGGTCCCTGGTCGATCATCGGCATGAAGGACAAAGCCAAGTTCAAGATCGGCCTCACCACCCTTCCGCGCGAGAACGACAAGGACCTTGCCGCGGTCACGGCCGGCTCCGGCTTCGGCATTGCCACGACGAGCAAGAACAAGGATGCGGCTTGGAAGGCGATCCAGGTGCTGACCAGTCCCGAGGCGCTGCAATATCTCGCCGAACAGGGCCGCGCGCTCCCGGCCCGCACGGCGTCGCAATCCTCCTGGTATAAGGTGGCGGCCAAGGACATCACCAATGGCGGCGAGGCGCTCGATTATTCGCTGGCGCATTCGGTGCCCTATGCGATCACCAACAATTGGGCGGCGGTGGAAAACCTGTTCAACCAGTATTTTCCGCCCGCCTTTGGCGGCAGCGCCGACGCCAAGCAGACGATGGAAACCATCCAGAGCCTCGCGCAGCAATAGAGCGTGTCGCGCTAGAGCTCGGCGGCGGGAGCTGCCGCGCATGGAGGAAAAGATGTCGGAAAGCGCCGTTGCCGAAATCGGCCTGCGACCCGCTCAGCCCAGGCGCTTCCTGAAGCCCGAGACGCAGACGGCCATGCTGTTCCTGCTGCCGAGTTTCCTTGGCTTCATGATCTTCATGGCGCTGCCGATCCTGGCGTCGCTGGCGCTGTCCTTCACCAACTGGCAGCTGCTGACGACGCCGTCCTTCGTCGGCTTTCAGAACTATATCAAGCTCTTCACCGTCGATCCCGCCTTCTACACGATATTGGGCAATACGCTGTTCTTCGCCGTCGAATATCTGGCCGTGAATATCATCGTGTCGCTGACGCTGGCGGTCTGGATATCGAGCCTGAAGCGCGGCAAGGCGATCTTCAGGGTGATCTTCTTCTTGCCGACCTTTACCCCGACGATCGCAGCCTCCGTGGTGTGGCTGCTGATCTTTACGCCGGACGGGCTCGCCGATAGCGTCATCCGGTGGCTCGGCCTCGGCCTGCCGAATTTCCTGCTGAGTTCCAGCTGGGCGATGCAGGCGGTCGTGCTCGTCACGCTCTGGGCCAATGTCGGCTACAACGTGGTGATGTTCAACGCTGCGCTCGACCTGGTGCCGAAACACTATCTCGAAGCGGCGATGATCGACGGGGCGGGTCCGTGGCGGCGCTTCTGGCGCATCCGCCTGCCGCTCATCTCGCCGACGGTGTTCTTCGCCACCGTCATGACGGCCATTACATCGCTCCAGGTCTTCGACGAGATTTTCGCCATGACGCGCGGCGGCCCGGGCTCGGCGACGGCGACCCTCGGCTTCGCCATCTACCAGAAGGGCTTCACCAATTTCCAGATGGGTTATGCCTCGGCGCTTGCCTGGGTGATGTTCGTCATGATCATGGGCCTCACCATCCTGCAGTTCCACATGCAGCGCAAATGGGTGCATTATGACGACTGAAGCGACATCACGGCATCCGCATTCCCAGTCCCAGAACCAGCATCGCGTCCTGCGGCGGATCGGCACCTTCATCAGCTATGCAGGCCTCTCGCTGATCGCGCTGCTCTTCCTCTTCCCCTTCTTCTGGATGGTGTCGAACGCGGTGCGCTCCAATACCGAGGTGCTGGCCGTGCCGGTCCGCATCCTGCCGGAGGAATATCAGTGGGGCAATTTCGTCGAGGCGCTGGTTTCGCTGCCCTTCGGCACGTTCCTGATGAATTCCTTCATCGTCGCCTGCGGCGTGACCGGGATCGTACTCGTGGTTTCCTGCCTTTCCGCCTATGCGTTTGCACGCTTGCGGTTCCCCGGACGGGAAGGGCTGCTGCTCACCTATCTCAGCACTCTGATGATCCCGCAGGTGATGCTGGTCATCCCGCTCTTTCTCGTCGTCAGCAAGCTCGGCTGGATCAACACCTATCACGGCATGATTCTGCCGGTCGCCTTCTCGTCTTTCGGCACCTTCCTGCTGCGGCAGTTCATCCTCGGCATTCCCAAGGATCTCGACGAGGCGGCGATGATGGACGGGGCGTCGCGCCTGCGCATCCTGATCACGGTCATCGTGCCGCTCGCCATGCCGGCGATCGGCCTGCTCTCGCTCTTCACCTTCATCGCGCAGTGGAAGAGCTTCCTTTGGCCGCTGATCGCCACCAGCGGCCTCGACAAGGCAACGCTGCCGCTCGGGCTCACTCTGTTCCAGACGCAGCAGGGCACCTCCTGGAACTACATCATGGCCGGCGCGACGATATCCATGGTTCCGGGCGTCGTTCTCGCGATCCTGCTGCAGAGGGTGATCTACAGGGGCATCACCGTCGGCTCCGGCTTCGGCGGGCGCTGAAGTGAAAACAATGACGTGATGCCGTCGCATCAAGTTCGGCTTGATCGCCCAAGTCCAGCCGCTTGGTGACTTAAGATCGTGCCCCCGCGTTAATTTCTCGCTTCAGGGCGAAAAGTAAAATTTAACCAAGATTTGAAATAACGCATTCCAAATCCGGATTGCGCAGGGGAATTCATGAAAACGGCTACGCTTGCATCCATCGCCTTGGCGATGTCGGTCACTGTTGCGAATGCGCAGACGATCGGCGTTTCGATGTCCGATCTCGACAAATTCAGGACGGCGCTTCTCAACGGCGTCGTCAATCACAGCGAGACGATCTCCGGCCTCAAGCTCGTCACCGAAAACGCCAAGGGCGATAACGAGCTGCAGAAGAAGCAGGTCCAGAAGCTCATTGCCGACAAGGTCGATGCGATCATCCTGGCCGTTTCCGACGGCGACCTCGGGCCGCAGATGAGCAAGATGGCGGCGGATGCCGGTATCCCGCTTATCTACATCAACAACGTCCCCTCCAACCTGCTCGATCTCCCCGAAAATCAGGTGGTGGTCGCCTCCAATGAGAAGGAATCCGGCACGCTGGAGACGAAGCAGGTCTGCGCGCTGCTCAAGGGCAAGGGCCGCGTCGTCGTGCTGATGGGCGAGCCCTTCCATGCGGCCGCCCGCGCCCGCACGCAGGATATCTCGGATGTCATCGCCACGCCTGAGTGCAAGGGTCTTGAGATCGTCGAGCGGCAGGCGGCCTATTGGTCGCGGGATTACGCCGACCAGCAGATGCAGGAATGGCTTTCGGCGGGCGTCAAGTTCGACGCCGTGATCGCCAACAATGACGAGATGGCGCTCGGCGCGATCCGCGCCATGAAGAAGGCCGGCATGCCGATGAAGGATGTCGTTGTCGCCGGCGTCGACGCGACCGACGATGCGCTTGCCGCGATGGTGGCCGGCGATCTCGACGTGACCATTCTCCAGAGCGCTGTCGGACAGGGTGCCGCGGCGGTCGACGCCGCCGTGAAGCTCGTCAACAAGGAGAAGGTGCCGCGCGAAAACAACGTTCCCTTCGAACTCGTCACACCTGAGAACATCTCCACATACCTGCCGAAGAGCCAGTGAGCATAAGAGGCCTATAATGTTGCATTTCTGGAATAAATTCGGCATCCGAGCGCAGATCACTTCCGGCTTCGTGCCGTTGATCCTTCTGATGAGCCTGCTCACCGTCAGCGCGATCTCCGGCATGAACGGGCTTGCCGCCATCTTCGCCTCCTATCGCGCCACGGCAGGCCAGAGCCTCGCCATCTCGGACTACAGCGACCAGTTGCACGAGATCCAGATGTCGGCCGAAGCCTTCCGCTCGACGCCGACGCAGGCTGTTGTCGACAGTTTCCGTGCCGGCGTGAAGGCTTTCGAGGCGGACGATCCGCGTTTTGTCGGCAATAAGGAGCTGCAGTCCGGCCTCGCGATGATCCGCCAGGATATCGCTGCCTACGGCAAGGCCTTCGAACAGATCGTCACCCTTCAGGCCCGGCGCGACCTGCTGATCTCCAAGGTCACCGAATTCGGCCCTTGGACCAGCATCGCGCTCAACGACGTCATGCGCAGCGCCTGGCGCCAGAACGATGTCGCCCTGCTGCACATGACGGCAGAAACGCTGGAAGCCCTGGACCGCAGCCTCTATTTCTCCGAGCGCTTCGTGCATTCGGACGATTTTGCCGCCTTTGACACGGCGCAGGCAGCGCTTGTCCAGGCGGTGGCGCTGAATGACGCCGCCGCCAAGGCTGCCAAGAACGAGCTGCAGAAGAAGCGTTTGATGGGCGCCGGCCAGCTCATGCAGAATTACACCGCGCGCCTCGGCGACATGAAGGAGGTGCTGCAGACCTCCGGCAATATCCGCCAGACGCAGCTGAACGTTTTGGCGCCGAAGATCGCAGGCGAGTTCAAGGACCTGCAGGCAACCGTGACAGGCGCGCAGAAGAACCTCGACGGCTCGGTCGAAGCAACGGTTGCCTCGGCCACCAGCACGACGCTTGTCATCAGCGGCCTGTTGATCGTCATCGGCCTCGTGCTTTCCTATTTCGTCGGTCGCCTGATTTCCGCAGCGGTGCGCGGCATGGCACAGTCCATGGAACAGCTTGCCCGCGGCGACGATGCCATCGTGATCACGGGCGTCGAGCACCGGCACGAACTCGGCGCCATGGCGCGTTCGCTGAAGGTGTTCCAGGAGACCGGCCGCGCCAAGCTGATCGCCGAAGCCAATGCCGAGCGAGCGCGTCTGGCGGCCGAAGAAGAGCGGCTGCGCCAGGAAGCCGAGCGTCTCAGCGATGCGCAGGTGATGGAACATGCCTTCCACCAGATTTCGATTGGGCTTGATGCGCTCTCGAAGGGTGATCTCTCGGTCCGCGTCGGTGAAGTCGACCATCGCTATGTCCGAATCCGTGATCACTTCAACAGCTCGGTCGCGAGCCTTGAAGAAGCGGTCGACTCGGTCATCCGCGCGGTCACCACCATCCGCTCCGGCCTTGCCGAAATCTCCACCGCTTCCAACGATCTTGCCCGCCGCACAGAGCAGCAGGCGGCTTCGCTGGAGGAAACCGTTGCAGCCCTCGGCGACGTTACCCGCGGCGTCAACGGGACGGCCGAGGGCGCCAGCCGCGCCCAGGCGGTGGTGGCAACCGCCCGCACCAACGCTGAAAAGGGCGGCGAGATCGTCTCCCGCGCCATCGCTGCGATGACGGAAATCCAGAATTCGTCTTCGAAGATCGGCAACATCATCAGCGTCATCGATGAGATCGCCTTCCAGACCAACCTGCTGGCGCTGAATGCCGGCGTCGAGGCTGCGCGAGCCGGTGAAGCGGGCAAAGGCTTTGCCGTCGTCGCTCAGGAAGTGCGCGAGCTCGCGCAGCGTTCGGCCAATGCGGCAAGGGAGATCAAGGAACTGATCTCCACCTCGTCGATGCAGGTCAAGACAGGCGTGGATCTCGTCGGCGAATCCGGCGTCTCGCTCGAACAGATCGTCGAGCAGGTGACCGCGATGAATGCGACCGTCGCTGAGATCGCGGTGGCCGCCCGCGAGCAGGCCACCAGCCTGCGCGAGGTTTCGGCCGCCGGCGACCAGATGGACAAGGTCACGCAGCAGAACGCCGCGATGGTCGAAGAGACCACGGCCGCCGCCCAGAGCCTGACGCAGGAAACCGAGAGCCTTGCCGAATTGCTGCGGCGGTTCAGGACGCGCGGCGGCCGGGCGACAGAGCATCGCCACTACGCAATGGCGTCCTGACCGTCCGTCTGCACGAACGCTTGACCTTTCCGGTCAGAGCGAACCGGCGGGAAAGGGTGAGTTCATGGAAAGGCGAAAACTCAAGCTGACTTAAGGTCATGATCGCGAAGACGGTTTCACCCGCCGGAACGCCGGGCTAGGCGACGCAGATGTCTGCGACCGCGACCTTCTGGAAGAGGTGCGGTGACGCGATTGCCGACGATGGATAGGCTGAGCTCTTGGCTCTGAACTCGGGATGGATAAAGGCGGCCCGGAAATGCGCGTTCGATTCCCAGACGGCGTAATTGAAGTAGGTCGGGTTTTCGCCAAGTGCGCGATGCAGCTGCGTGGAGATGAAGCCGGGCTGGCGTTTCATGAAGGCGGCGTCGGCCTGCCAGACCTCGAGGAATCCGGGCTCGTCCGCCTTGTCGAGAGTGAAAAGATTGATGAGCACCACCGGGGAGGCTTCGAGCTCGATTTGCCGATTAATCGGGAAGGCGGGGTCCATCGGACGAATGTGTGACATGACTTGCTCCGTTCTATATGGTTCTATGGTGTCAATTCGGCATGATGGAAACATAATTTATTGACACTATGATGTCAATTAAACTGCATGGTGCCAAATGGCTGAAGCCGAACGAACCGCCGCCGGATCTGCGTTGACCGCTCTCGTCCTTGACCTGTTCAGACTGAACAACCGGATGCTGACATCAGGAGACAAGCTCGTCGCCAGTCTCGGGCTGACGAGTGCGCGCTGGCATGTTCTCGGCACCATCGCAGCCTCGGAACGTCCGCAGCCAGTCGCCTGGCTTGCGCGCGACATGGGAGCCAACCGCCAGAACGTGCAGCGCATCGTCAACGATCTGGAGAAGGAGGGGCTCGTCGCCTTTGCAGCCAACCCCCATCACCGGCGGGCGCAGCTAGTCGTGCTGACGGAAAAGGGACGAGACACCCAGAAGGCGGCCATGCGCCTCCAAGCTCCATGGGCGAGTGGTCTCGCTGAGGGCCTCGAGGTTGTGGAGATCGAGACGACGCACCGCGTCATTAAAACGCTTCTTCACAAGTTGGAAGGAAGCGAAGAGGTTGGTGAAGAGGCCTAAGGTCGGTCCGCGGCAGGCTGTGTGCCCGACGCGGCTTCAGTGGCTTCCGGGTACCGCGCTATGCGGTGCGCCGGCGATGCTCCGGCGAACGTGGCGAACGGCGGTCCAGACGGCAAAGAGCACCAAAGGGATGGCTGCGAGCACGGCGAGCTTGGCCAGATGAGGATCGACGCCTAGTTCGGAAATGCTTTCGAGACAGATCTTGGCAAGGCCAACGGTATAATACGTGATGGCAATGACCGAGAAGCCTTCGACCGCCTGCTGGATATGCACCTGGATGCGCGCCCTCTCTTCCATGGAGGTGAGCAGAGAAGCATTCTGATCCTCGAGCTGAACCTGCACGGTGGTTCTGAGCAGATCGCCGGCGAGACTGACCCGTTCGGCGAGCTCATCCAGGCGGCGCTCTGCGGCATGCACGGAGCGAACAGCCGGCTGAAAGCGCCGTCCGATGAAGGTGCCGATCCGCTGGCGCTGCTCGACGCGTTCCTCGCGCAGCTCCGAGACCCGGCTGGCGACGATCTCGGCATAGGCTTTCGTCGCTCCGAAGCGGTGGCGCGCCAGCGCAGAGAAGTTGAGGACGTCGGAAGAGAGCCTTGTCACTTCGGAAAGCAGCGCCTTGTCAACTTTTACGGCGCTTTGCATGTGCGTGATCAGGAGATCGAGGCGCCGGTCGAAGGCCGAGAGCTGGGAGATCGTCTCGCGCGCCATCGGCATCGCCAGCATCGCCATCATCCTGTATGTCTCGATTTCGAGGACGCGCCGGACCATGCGGCCGGTGCGATAGGCGTTGAGATTGCGGTTGAAGAACAGGAATTCGACGAAACCGCTGTCGCTGAGGCGGAAATTCGAATGTACTTCGGCATCGCCGCCGCCGACCTTGGAGGCGACATAGTCGAGCATGGGTTTTTCGAGAGCCAGTCCGTCCTTCTCGTCGCGCACCAGCACCCGAACGGCGGCGATCACCTTACCGTTGATCCTGTCGCAGCTGGCCCTGAAAGCCTCGGGCGGATGACTACCGGGCGCAGAGCACGCAGGTGTGACGAAGGTGAGGGTGAGGAACTCGGTATGCGCCTCCCATTTCAGCCGGCCGTCGCCGAAGCGGCCGATGCCGTGGTTGCCTCCGAGAGTGGTCGAGACGTCCTCCAATCCCGGCAGGGAAACCGGCAGCGGAGGCGAACCGCTGTCGCCGACGACGGCGACATGCCAGACATCGGTGTCGCCATCGAAGTAAAGCGACGGCCGCGCATGCAGTTCGTCATGCAACTCCCTGCGCAGCGGATGCTCGGAACCGATCGGCATGGGAATGCACCTCTAGATGGTAGACGGATCGACGGCTGACGTGACCGGGATTGCCGGCGTTTTGAACTGACTACCAGGCCTATAGCCTCTCTCACGGCACGTGTCACGACGACTTCTCCGCCGAATGTGTAAGACTGCCCGAATATACTTGATGGGGCGGCAATACTCTGGAAGTTGCTCCACTGTACGGTAACGGCGGTCCGGCGCGATGCCGGCGACAATCCGATCTCTTTCGCGATCAACGGATCGGCCGGAAGGATCAGCCGAAGCATGGCCAAAAAACGATCAGCCACGGCCCGTTGCGAGGTCGTGGCTGATGCGGCGCGCAATCTGTGGGAGACAGGCGCGGCCGGTTTACTTGTTGGCGGCGAGCGTCACGTTGATCTTGTCGACGTCTGCGCTCATCGCCTTGAAAGTGTCTTCGAGAGAAAGCTCGCCGACGATCAGCTGGCTCATCCGCTGGACGATCAGCTGATAGATGGCGCCCGATCCCTTGAGGCGTTCCAGATCGCGGGCGGCCTGCGGCGCGCTGTCGCGGGCCGCGAGGAAGACGGCCATGGCTTCCTTGGCGTTCTTGCTGTCGAGCTTGTACTGCGGATCCTTGATGTCGGCGCCGGTCAGGATGACGTAATTTTCGGCGATTTCACGCTGCACCTTTTCAGAGCCGAGGAACTCGATGAACGAGGCGACGGCCTGCGGATACTTGGTGCGCTTGAAGCCGACGATTGCCGTGCCGCCGGGCATTGCATAGCAGCCGGCATCGCCGCAAGGCGCGCTGATCGCCGTCCACTCGAAGCCGTCGCCGATCTTCTTCTGGAACGGATTGACCATCCAGTTGCCGGCCAGATAGGTCACGACATTGCCATTGACGAATTCGTCACCCATGTTCTTGTACTGGGTTCCGCCGGCCGCACCCCACATTTCCTTGGGGAAGGAGCCGTCCTTCGTCCAGTTGTAGAGATCGGTGATATAGCGCTTGGCGGCATCGTCGGGGAATGAGAACTTGCCGTCCTTGACGTAGTTCGAGCCGTAGGAGAAGGCAGCACCCGAGAAGCGGTGGCCGGAGCGGTCCATCGTGAAGGGGATCTGGGCGCCGGTCGCCTTGGCGACGCGCGCAGAGGCTTCGACGATTTCCTTCAGCGTTGCGGTCGGCTTCGGAAGCGGTTCATTCGCCTGTTCGAAGAGCGTCTTGTTGACGAAGGGCAGGTTGAAGGTCTGTGAGGCGACGTAGCCATTGATCGAGTTCGGGTCGTTGACGCCGGGGAAGCGAAGCGTGTTCAGGCTGTCGCCGTGCAGCTTGGCGAAGCCGTCCGGATCCTTCATCAGCGGGCGCATGTCGAGGTAATAGGGCGCCAGCTGCCAATCGGTGATCTTGGCAACGTCGGGCCCTTCGCCGATGGCCAGCTGCACCGGCAGCTGCTTCGCGACGGCATCATAGCCCGACGAAACGAAATTCACCTTGATGTCGGGATGCGCCGCCTCGAATTCCTTGCTCAGTGCTTCCATCCGCTCGACGTAAGCCTGGTCGTCGTCGGTGAAGAGAAAGGTGATCGTCTGGGTTTCCGCCATGGCGACGCTCGACCAGGCGAAGGAAACGGTGGCCAGGGCCAGTGCGAAAGCCCCTGAGAGATAGGTTTTCATTTTCATCCTCCCATGAAAACATTTTCATCAATCGCGGCCTCAGCCATCGATAAGCGAATTTCATATACTTGACATTCCTCCCGTCAAGCTATTTTCTGGCGCTAGTGCGATGTTTTGAGCACTTCTTGAAGACGCCGCACACAAATGAAGTAATGAAAACATTTTCATAAAATTGCGGAGGAGGCGATCTGTGCAGGCGGAAAGCGTCAAGCAACCCGACGACATGGCGCCAGCCTATGGCGTTGCCAAAGGCCAGACGATAACGGCATGGGCCGTGTCCGGCCTCATCGCCGACTATTTTCCCGGCGAGCCGGCTCCTGCCGAAGATCGCGTGAACTATCGCTTCATCAACGGTTTCGTCGATGTCGGCGACCTGCCTTGCCGGAAGGCCTTCTGGTCGACCATGGTGGGGCGGCCGCTTCTGCCCGACGCGTCCTGGCCGACCACAAGCCTTTATCTCCCCGGCTCGAACCGCCGCGTCGAGTTCACCAGCTTCTGGCATGTGCCGACGCATGTCAGGAAATGGCTGAAGGGCACGTTCAGGACAGAGGCACCGCGCACGCTCAATCTGGCGCTGAAGACCTGCGGCGGGGTGCGCATATGGGTGAACGGGCAGGAGGCGGTGCGCTTCGAGCCCTTCAAGCGCAATGTCGAGAGCGCGACTGAGATCAGCTTGCAGCTCGAAGCCGGCGACAACGAGGTTCTCGTCCACACCGAAGATCTTGCCGAGCGCGACACGACCTGGTTCTTCGAACTTGAAATGCTGGATGAGGAACCGCTCACGGTGCTGCTGCCGGTGGCGCTCGACCAGGATGAGGTTCGTGAGCTGGAGGGCCTTGTGCGCGGCGTTCGCCCGGCCCATGACGTCTTCGTCAATCAGCCTCTGGAAATCATCTTCGACACCGCGCCCGAGCGCGACCTGCCGGTGGAGATCAAGGTCGTCGGCCATGGTCACGAACGGCCGCTCCTCGCCCATGTGAATTTGACCCTGCATGCGCAGCAGAACCGGTTGATCGCCGAGGATGTCTGCGCCATTGCGGACGGTTATCACGGCATTCACATGACGATCGGCTCCGGACCGGGCTCGGTCACCCGCGTCATCGACGCTGCCTTCATGAGCACCATTTCTCCATTGCCGGCCGAGGCATCGCTTTCCGCCCGCAAACGCCAGGCGCTGGAATACAGCGCCCGCTTCGGCGCCAACCGCGCCGGTCGTCTCATTGCGATGATGGAAACCGGCTACGAAGACCGGGCGAGCTTCGAGCGCATCGTCGATGCCACGCTTGCCTCCATCGATGCGCGTGAGGACTGTTCGGATTTCATCATGGTACCGCTGCTCTGGCTGCTCGGTGCCTACGGCGACCGGATGCCCAGGGCGACGGTCGACCGCATCCGCCATTCCATTCTCACCTATCGCTACTGGGTCGACGAGCCGGGCAACGACGCGATGTGGTTCTGGAGCGAGAACCACGTGCTCTGCTTCCACACGAGCCAGCTTCTGGCCGGGCTTCTTCTACCCGACGAGGTCTTTTCCGCTTCGGGCCGAACCGGGCGGCAGCAGGCGGCGCTCGCCGTCGAGCGCCTCGGGCGCTGGTTCGACAGCGTCGAAGCCCATGGTCTCGCGGAGTGGAACTCGGCCGCCTATTACCCGATCGATTTCATCGGCCTGCTGGCGCTCGAGCGCTGGGCCGAGAGCGGGATTGCCGACCGCGCCCGCGGCCAGATCGATCTCATCTTCCGCATGATCGCCCTTCACACGCTCGCCGGCGTTCCCGCGGGATCGCAGGGCCGTGCCTACGACAAGGAACTGCGCGCCGGCCCGCTGACGGAGTTGGCGCCCTTCGCCCAGGTCGCCTTCGGAACGGGCTGGCTGAACAACGGTGTGGCTGCTTTGACCATGTTCTGCGCCGGCGATTATGAGCCGCCGGCCGATCTTGCCGAGCTTGCCGCACTTGCGCGAGGACGAAGCGTCGAGGCGCGCTATAGCCAGGGGCTCGAGAGCGGAAAGCTCGTGCTGTTCAAGAACGAGGCCGCGCAGCTTTCGACGGTGGTCGACCACAAGACCGGCCGCAAGGGGCATCAGCAGCATGTTCTCGACATCAGGCTGGCCGGCCACCCGATGGCAAGGCTCTGGGTCAACCATCCCGGTGAAGACGATCCCTGGGGCAATCAAAGACCGTCCTATTGGGCTGGCAATGGCATCCTGCCGCGCGTCGCCCAGCATCGCGACGTCGCCCTTTTGATCGAAGATACGGGCGACGCGCGGCATGCCTGGACGCACGCCTATATCGGCCGCGACGGTCTCGACGATCTCATCATTGAAGGCAAGTGGCTGGTCGCCCGATCGGGCAGGGGATTTGCCGCCCTCTGGGCCTCGAACGGCCTGGAACTGATCACCGATGGCCCGACCGCCGATCGTGAGGTGCGCTCGTTCGGACCGCTCTGCGGCTGGGGAGCCATCATATCATCCGGCAATGACGAAGCCTTCAAGGCTTTCATCGAGCGTCTGTGCCAGACGACGGTTTCATTCGATCCCACGCTTCGGCGTCTTTCCCTGACGCCGCCGGGCGGACCGGCGATCGCTCTTTCCTATGCCGACGGTCTTTCGATCGCCGGTAAGCCCCGGCCGTTCACGCATGATCAGCCAGATCCGATCCTCACCCACGATAGCGCCGCGTCCCAAGCCGGCACTGACGGGCCCTTCTACTCCTGAAACATAGGTTTCCAGCATGAACACAGCATCTGCCGACATCGCCGCCCTCCAGACGACGATCGATCGCGTGGCGACGGCTTTCAGCCGGCTCAAGGGCATCAAGGAAGGTCTCGTGACGGACAATGCCGCCTCCGGCATCCAGTTCGACGAATGGGACTGGGAAGTCGGCGTCGGCCTTTATGGATTCCTCCGGCGTGCGATTTCCGCCAATGACCAGAAAGCGCTCGAGGAGCTCGTTGCCTGGTACAGCGCCCAGATCGAGCGCGGTATTCCGCCACGCCAGATCAACAGCACGGCGCCCATGCTGCCGCTCGCAATCCTCGTCCAGCACGTCGACCGTCCGGATTTCCGCGCTCTCGTCGAAGACTGGGCCGAATGGCTGATCAAGGATTTGCCGAAGACCGAGGATGGCGGCTTCCAGCACGTCGTCAAGGAGCGTCTCAACGGCGGCGAATTGTGGGACGACACACTGTTCATGGCCTGCCTCTTCCTTGCCCAGGCCGGCGTCCTCTGCGAGCGCAATGACTGGATCGACGAGGCCGTCTATCAGTTCATCATCCACACCCGCTATCTCTCCGATCCGGTGAGCGGCCTCTGGTATCACGGCTGGACCTTCAACGGCCGGCACAACTTCGCGAACGCCTTCTGGGCGCGGGGCAATGCCTGGATCACCGTTGCGATCCCCGAGCTCTTCGATCTCGTGCCGACGCTCGGCGAGAAGGAACGGCGTTTCCTCTCGAACGTCCTCGTCAGCCAGGTGCGGTCCCTGAAGGCCTATCAGCGGCCTGATGGCATGTTCACGACGCTTCTGGACGATCCGTCCTCGCCGCTCGAAACCTCGGCAACGGCGGGTATTGCCTATGGCATATTGCGCGCCATCAATGCCGGCATTCTCGACAAGAGCGACAAGGTCTATGCAGAGCGTGCGCTCACGGCCGTGCTGGCACAGATCGATGACGAAGGTGTCGTCCACGGCGTTTCGGACGGGACGCCCATGGGCCACGATCTCGATTTCTACCGGCGCATCCCGAACCTGCCGACGCCTTACGGACAGGCGCTGACCATGCTGCTTCTGACCGAAGTCTTGATCGAGAGTGGCCGCCGCCAATGAGTGTTCCTTCCCTCGTCGCGATTGAGGCGCTCGACAGCGACAATACCGACCGTCTGCAGGCGGCGATCGACCGTCTGTCGGCTTCGGGCGGCGGGCGCCTGGAACTCCTGGCGGGCATCCACCTCTGCAGGGGGCTCCGGCTGCGATCCGGCGTCGATCTGCACCTGGCCGCCGGTGCGATCCTGCGTCCCATTCCCGATTATGCCGCTTATGCGCATACGACGGTTTCGGTGATCGCGGAAAAGTCGAATCGCGGCATGATCGTGGCGAGCGATGCGCGGCGGATCAGTCTGACGGGAAAAGGACGCATCGAAGCCGGTTGCGAGAACTTCATCATTGGCGACGACGAGACGGTGGGAACTTTCATTCCTGCCGAATTCCGTCCTCGCGTCGTCGTCTTCGAAGGCTGCGACGAGGTCGAGATCAGTTCCGTCACCATCAGCCGCTCGCCGATGTGGACGCTGCATTTCGTCGATTGCACCGATGTCGCGGTCCGAAACGTCACCATCGAAAACGACCGTCGCCTACCCAATACGGATGGCATCGTGCTCGACGCCTGCCGCGGCGCCGTCATCGAGGATTGCAGCATATCGACGGCCGATGACGGCATATGCCTGAAGACGAGCATCGGCCCTGAAGGTCTGGCGATTGGCCGGTGCGAGAACATTCTCGTGCGCCGCTGCTCCGTTCAGAGCTTGAGCTGCGCGCTGAAGATCGGCACGGAAACACATGGCGACGTCACCAATGTGCTGTTCGAGGATTGCAGCGTCTCGTCGTCCAACCGGGCGCTCGGCATATTCTCGCGCGACGGCGGCCGGATTTCGAATGTGCGGTTTTCCGGAATTTCCGTGGAGTGCCGGGAAACGCCGGATGGTTTCTGGGGCTCCGGCGAGGCGCTGACCGTCAATGTCGTCGACCGTGTCGCTGAACGCCCCGCGGGCGCCATCGAAAATCTAATCGTCGAAGATGTGACCGGCCGGATGGAAGGGGCGATCACCCTCATTGCGGCCGCGCCGTCAGGCATCCGGAACGTGTCGCTTGCCCGCATCGCCGTAGATCAGCAGCCCGGAGAGCTCGGCTCGGGGCGGACCTACGACCTGCGCCCGACGAATGCCGACCTCGCGCCGAAGGCGGGTGGCGGCGGTCGCGCCAATGCCTGGACCCGCGGCTCCGACGGGCGAGTGATCGGCCTGCAGGACTATCCGGGCGGAATGCCGGCCCTCTATGTGGCCGATGTCGCCGGGATATTGATGAAAGAGGTGCGGATCACGAGGCCGACACCATTGCCGCAAGGCTGGAACGAAAACGACGTCGTCTTCGAAACGGCGACACCTGATGGGAGTGGGGCATGGCAGAACTGAAACTTTCGACCGTCAACAAGTCGTATGGCTCCGTGAAAGTCCTGCATGACGTCGAACTCGACATCAAGAACGGCGAGTTCGTCGTCTTCGTCGGTCCGTCGGGGTGCGGCAAGTCGACGCTCTTGCGCATCATTGCGGGCCTTGAGGAGGTGACTTCGGGCGCAATCGCGATCGGTGGACGCGACGTCAGCGCGTTGTCGCCGGCCGAGCGCAAAATCGCGATGGTCTTCCAGTCCTATGCGCTCTATCCGCATATGAGCGTACGCAAGAATCTGGCTTTCGGGCTGGAAAATCTGAAGTTCAAGCGTGCTGAAATCGAGGCGCGCATTGCCGAGGCGGCCAGGATGCTGGCAATCGAACCCTATCTCGACCGGCGTCCGAAGCAGCTTTCCGGCGGCCAGCGCCAGCGTGTAGCAATCGGCCGGGCGATCGTACGCGAGCCCGACATCTTCCTCTTCGACGAACCGCTGTCGAACCTCGATGCGGCGCTGCGCGTGCAGACCCGGGCCGAGATCACCAAGCTCCATCGCGACATCAAGACGACGATGATCTACGTCACCCACGACCAGGTCGAGGCGATGACCATGGCCGACAAGATCGTCGTTTTGCGCGCCGGTCGGGTCGAGCAGGTCGGCGCACCGCTGGAGCTCTTCGACCACCCCCGCAATCTCTTCGTCGCCGGATTCCTCGGTTCGCCGCGCATGAACATTATCAAAGGCAAGGTCTCGGGCGTCGGCGAAAGCGGCGTCGTCGTCGATGTCGGCAACGGCGGCACGATCGTCAGCAATGTCGATCCCGCCGGCATTGCGGTCGGTCAGTCGGTTGTTGCCGGTATCCGGCCCGCGCATTTCTCCCGCTCCAGCGAGCGGGGCCTGCCATTCGTCGTGCAGTATCATGAGGGGCTCGGAACCGAGACCTATGTCTATGGCAACCTCGCCGGGCAAGACGATCAGATCATCATCCATGAAGCCGGCCATTTCGCGCCGGTTTCGGGCGACCGGATCATGATCGAAGCCGATCCGGCCCGCGTTCATCTGTTCGATCCCGAAAGCGGCCTGGCCTTTGGCAGGCAGTCCGGGCAGGGGAGGCGCTAAAATGGCAGAACTCACAGCCGGTACATTGCTGTCTCAGACAGGCGAAACGGCGATGAGGGTGGTCGAGGCGCCGATGAATGCGATCGAGCGTCTGTTCGGCCGCAAGCGGATGCCATGGCTGTTCCTGGCGCCGAACCTCGTTCTGTTCGCCATTTTCACCTTCCTTCCCATCGCGATCGCGGTCGGCTACGCCTTCACCGGCGGCACCAATCTGTTCGTTTCGGAGCGGCCGTTCGTCGGTCTTGACAACTTCCGCACCCTGCTTTCCTGCGGCAATTATCTGCAGCCGGGAACCTGTCAGGAATCGCTGTTCTGGACGGCGGTGTGGAACACACTTTGGTTTGTGGCCTTTAACGTCGTCGCCACATTGCTGGTGGCGCTGATCACGGCGCTGATCCTCAACCGGGCGATCGTCGCGCGTGGCTTCTTCCGGGCGATGTTCTTCTATCCCGTTCTGCTGTCTCCCGTCGTCATCGGCCTGATCTGGAAGTGGTTCCTCGATCGCAACGGCCTGCTGAACGCCTTTTTTCAGATGCTTGGCGTTCCCCCTGAGATCTTCCTGCTTGATGTCGGCTGGTCGCGCTTTTTCGTCGTGGTCGTGTCGGTCTGGTTCCATATGGGCTTTTACACGCTGATCCTGCTCGCCGGCCTCCAGGCGATCCCAAAAGATCTTTACGAGGCCGCGTCCATCGATGCCGCTTCGCCGCGCCGTACACTGTTCAGGATCACGCTTCCGCTTCTTGCTCCGAACCTGCTTGTCGTATTCATCCTTCTGATGATCAAGTCGGTGCAGATCTTTGACGAAGCCTGGGTTCTGACCAATGGCGGCGGTCCGGGCACGGCCAACAGCTTCATCGTCCAATATATCTACCAGATGGCTTTCGGCAGCGATCTCCGTCTCTTCGGGCTTGCGTCGGCCGCATCGGTTCTCATGGGCCTGGTGCTTCTGGTTCTCACCCTCATACAGCTGCGCTTGGGCAAACGAATGGAGTCCTGAGATGAACCCGATCAGTTTTCTCTCACGCACACGCCGGGCCGGACGCATCGACATCACCGATATTTTGTCATGGATCTGGCTGATCGGCGGAACGCTCGCCGTGCTCATTCCCGTCGTCTGGGCAGGCCTCTCCTCGCTGAAGCCGGCGGCCGAGATCACCCGCTTTCCGCCGTCGCTGCTTCCGCGGACCGCCGTGGAACAGACCGTGCCCGGATTCGACAAGCCGCTCAGCCTTTGGAGCGTAACGATCGACGGCCAGCAGCGTGAAATGGCCATGGTGCGTCGCATCGGTCTCAAGGCGCAGATGGTCGATCCTGCTAGTCCGGGGCAACCGGTCGGTGTCGACGTGAAGGGGATCACGCCGGTGCAGCATCTGACCGTTGCCACCGAGAACTTCACCGATCCGCTGACGCGCTTCAACTTCCTGACCTTCCTGAAGAACTCGGTCTTCGTCACTGTGGTTGCCACGCTGCTGACGCTTATCGTCAACGCCATGGCTGCCTTTGCGCTGTCGAAATACAAGTTTCGGGGCGATACGACTGTGTTCGTCATCATCATCTCGACGCTGATGATCCCGCTCGCCGTCGTCATGGTCCCTGCCTATCTCGTCATCGTCGGGGTCGGACTCGCTGATAATCTCTGGGGTGTGATCCTGCCGACAGTCGCCTCGCCGACGGCCGTGTTCCTGCTGCGGCAATATATGCTGACCATACCCGACGAATTGATCGAGGCGGCACGCGTCGATGCGGCGAGCGAATTCTGCATCTTCTGGCGGATCATCCTGCCGCTGACGGCGCCGGCGCTTGCCGTGCTGGCGATCTTTTCCGTGCTCTGGCGCTGGAACGATTTCCTCTGGCCGCTCATCGTCCTCAACAGCCGCGAGAATTTCACCCTGCAGGTCGGACTCAATGCCTTCCAAGGTGAGTTCTCGGTGCAGTGGCACTATATCCTGGCGATGACCTTCCTCAGCCTACTGCCCGTCACGATCGTGTTCCTGTTCCTGCAGAAATACATCACCACGGGCATCGCGGGTACGGGAATGAAGTGAACGAATCCTGGCGCACAGCATCGATTGGAGTCGAGGCGAGGAAACCTCCAAGAATTTAAGACTGCCTTTCCAATTTCGTCGCGCCAGCTGAAGCGCACCGCAACTGGTCCTGCGGTGTGCGCTTCGGTCCTGTTCAGATGGGAGCCGTGGCGGATTGACTGGCAGAGGCCATCACAAAACGGTCTCGAATAGCGGGATCAATGCTGCGCCGATCGCGCCGGGGGCATCGATGATCTGGGCCACTGCGAGCTGCGGGATGTCGCGCAAGGCACCATGCCGAGGCAGATTATTGAACTCGGTCCGCTCGATCAGCATTCTCGCAAGTGAATGTGGAAGCTCGCCGCCAAGCACGATCAATGCCGGGTCGAAGATCGCGCAGATCGCGTTGATGGCTCGATTGTGGGCCGGAGTGACGCGGTCGATCCATTCCTCGACACCATCCCACTCCACCAAATTTTCGTCCTTCAGATCCCTCAGGGTCAGACCGCTGCGCCCCTTGCTGCGAAGATGCTCGAGCAGCTGGTTGAGAGCGGGGCGATCATCGTAGTCGTGACGCCCGAAAAGAACGGAGATTTCGCCGGCATTTCCGAAACTGCCGCGAAACGGCATGCCGCCGGAGACAAGGCCGCCGCCATAGCCATGAAGGTGGGCGATATAGGCAAAATCGGCAACGTCACGCCCGACGCCGAAAATTGCTTCCGCCAAGGCCGCAGTCCTGGCGACATTGTCCGCCCAGACCGGCAGGCCAAGCCGCTCCCCAAGCAATGGCGCCAGGTCGATCAGCGACCAATGGGCGAGCGGCAGGGGACAATTGAAAGCCGTATCCAGCATGCGATGGCCGGAGACTGCGAGGCCGATCCCGAGGATGTCGCGCCGCTTGGCGCCGCGCCGGGCGAGGATCTGTTCGACGGCTGCTTCGATCCGCTCCATTTCCAGGGGTAGCGACGAGCCGGCCTGAGGAATTTCCATATTGTCCAATGGTTCGCCGAAACCCATGAGGCAAAGGCCAATCGTTCCGACGTTGATGGAGATGCCGAGTGTCAGGCACCACTCCCTTCGCAGTGTCAGCTCCGGACTTGGTGGCCCGGCGCGCCGGTTTTCCGATTGGGAAAAGACGACCATTCCCCGATCATGAAGCCGGCCGACTATTCTGTGCAGCGATTGCTGGGTGAGTTCGAGTGGATCGGTCAGGCTGGAGCGCTCGATGCCGGGCGACTTCCAGATCAACCGCAAAAGGTCCCGTTCGTTACGGGACGCTACTCTCGCGGGCTCTGTGTCTCGCAGGAAATGTGGGGCAACGTGGTCCAGCGGAGCGTACTTCATTTTCCAAACATATTGATTTACACTATAAGTGTGAAGCAGGTGGAGGGGACGCTTTGCTTCTGCGGGGCAACGAAATCATCCGTGGTTTTGCCGGTCCTGCTTAACCCATCAAGATTGGCCAGACCAGTCGCGATGATGTCAGGCGGCAGAAGAAAAGAACCGAGCGGCATGGATGCGTTAAGACGGGAGAAAATGGCAATTGCCGAACATCGGGGTTACGGATTCGAGCCCACGCATGGAGGCACCAGCTTCGAATCAATGGTTCAGGCCTTTACGGCTGGTTACGGCGTTTTCGGCGCCCAGCCGTTGAAGGATGACCGAAAATTCGCCTGGGCCGCGGATCTGAGAAGGACCGAGGCGCTCACGGTGCTTCATTCGGTCTATCAGAGTTCCTGGACGATCCGGACGCTTGATGAGTCTCCGCAGCATCTCGCGTTTTTCATGCCGCACACAGGCTCTTTTCGACTATCGATAGGAAAGAGAACGGTCGAAAGCGGCGCCGATTACTTTCTCATGGCCAACAATCACGAAGTCGGCGATCGTGTGGTCCAGGGAGGACCGCATCGCTCGGACGTCCTTTTTCTGGACTGGAAGGTTTTGAAAAGGGTCCTCGCCTCGCTGATGGAAAAGCCCCTGTCGGAGTCGTTCGATCTCGACCCGATCCTGGATCGCGCGACGCAGTCAGGCCAACTCATCGGCAATCTGCTCCAGACGATCGTGCAGGGCATGCGCGGCGCTGGTCCGTTGCTATCTTCGCCTCTTGCCGCAGCCGCGATGAGCGAAACTCTTGCTCACCTCGTGATCCGATTTGGCCGTCATCGGTTTTCCGATCATCTCGAAAAAAAGAAAGTATCGTTGATTGCACCTTGGCATGTCCGACGCGCTATCGACTACATGCATGCCAATATCGCGGAACCTATCACCATGACGATGGTTGCTGATGGCGTCGGCGTTTCGCTTCGGGCTCTGCAAACGGGCTTCAAGGCGTTCAGGGGAACGTCGCCGGCCGGCTACCTCCGCACGATCCGGCTGCAGGCGGCCCGCGAGCAGCTGCGGGATCCGACGAACCAGCAATCCGTCCGCGAAATCTGCGCGATATGGGGTTTTGCGCACGCCGGCAGGTTCTCCATCATCTACCGCAGCACTTTCGGTGAAAGCCCGAGGGATACGCGGTTGCGGGCTGAGCGTTTGCGCTGATGTGAGCTTCGGACCTTCGAAAGGCTGGCTCTTCCGGCCCTTCAGCGCGGCGGTGCGATGCTGCCCCGCAGGACGAGATGGCAGCCGAGTTCGAGGCGATGAGCCGGCCGTTGCGGATCATTGGCGATCAGCCGCTGTTCGATGAGCGCGAGCGCTGCCGCCCCGAGACGGTCGGTAGGCACGCTCACGGTGGACAGCGGCGGGCGGCTGAACTCGCCCGGAACGATGTCGTCGAAGCCGAGCACAGATATCGCGTCGGGCACGCGTATCTCGCGATCGGCCAATGCCTTCAGGCAGCCGAGCGCCAGATTGTCGGCCGCGCAGAAGACGGCGGTGGCGCCTTTCAGCGTTGGGTCGCGATGGAGCAGCGCGTTGATGGCCGCTTCGCCATGCCGGGGCTCATATCCCTCGGCCTCGATGATCATGTCCTCCGGCACCGGAAGCTGTGCGGCCAAATAGGCATCGGAAAAACCGTCGTACCGGCGCTGAATGGTCGTGCGGCCCTTCCAGGTCAGATGCAGGATCCGGCGGTGGCCGAGCGCCATGAGGTGCTCGATGCCGAGCCGTGCGCCGAAGCGGTTTTCAGGCGTCACAGTATCGACCAGCATGGCGGGATCCTCGCCGTTGACGATGACGACGGGCATGTTAGCCGAGGCTAGGCTGCGGATGAGTTCGGGCTGATCATCGTTCAGCACCACGATGCCGTCAGCGCGTTCTGCTGTCGCGATCTTCCTGACCTCGGCGCCGTCGATGCGCCGGCCGCTGCTGACATAGGGTACGATGCGGATGCCGCGACGCTCGCATTCCCTGCGAAGACCGTTGAGAATGGTCCAGCTCACCAGGTTGAGATCGCTCTCCGGGGCGGCATCGTCAGGAATGGCGAGAAGCAGAACGTGCAAGGCGGCGATCGTCGCCTTCTTTCTCCGGCGGTCGAGATAGCCGAGACGTTTTGCCGAATCCAGCACTCTTTCCCGCACCTCGATCGTGAGCGGCGCAGTTCCGTTCAGGGCGTGCGAGGCCGTGCTCAGCGACACGTCGGCATCGCGTGCGACATCTTTGAGATTGACTTTACGTTCCACTTTTTCCGCCAGGAATTCAGATCGTACCTTCGAAGCATAAGCTAACTCGATGTTTTTACATAAAGACTTTCGAAAAGCTATGTGCTTGCGCCGATATTTTCGTCATTCGCAATCAGCGGCGTTCGGCAAGCAGCCCGTTGAACAGCAGGTCGAAATAGGCTCGCATAAAGGCATCCTTGTCGGGTGTCGGCACGCGGCGATCATCGAATATCAGCCGCAGAACCGTCGTCGTCAGAATCGGCGCGACCACGAGGTCTGAGAATTCGACAGGAATTTCGCGAAATTCCCCCAACGCAACACCTTCCAGGATGAGAGCGTCGATCCTGGCGATAATCGGCGCTATGAATTCATCGTGGTGGCGATCGATCAGGTCGGGGAAGCGCTGTCCTTCCGAAATGACCAGACGCGTCAATTCGCGGGTTGTACGATCCTCCGCGATTTGGTCGTAAAGCAGACCGAGAATGGACGTCAGCCTGTCGGTGGCGGTGCCGCTGAGGCCAGCGGTGATTTCAAGCAGTTCCTGAAAGGGGACGGAGAAGTGACTGATCATGGCTTCGAACAGCTTTTCCTTCGTCTCGAAGTAGACGTAGACCGTGCCCTTGGTGACGCCGACCCTGTCTGCGATGTCGTCGACGCGGGCGCCGGTGAACCCGTTTCTGACGAATTCCTCGAATGCAGCATCCAGGATCTGGATGGGTCGCAGCGCCTTCTGTTCCGCGCGTGTGAGTTTCTTCTGAGCTGCCATGCGTGCCTCGCCTCCCTTGTTTTGCGCAATCGTTCCTGCGCAAAAGTTTCATTGACTAATCCGTCAGTCAATTATATAGCAGCTGCCGTTGAGAGCAAGAGGTCAACTATGAGAACCATTCTGATCGCCACAGCGATCGTATGCACGATCGGTCTCGTCTCCTGCAGCGAGCCTGGCGGGCCGAGCGAACCTGCCGCGCGCCAGGTCGGCGTCGTCGTCGCGAGGTCTGAGCCGCTGAGTGATGGCGGTGCGCTGACGGGAGAGGTGCGCGCCCGGGTCCAGACCGATCTGTCCTTCCGGGTCAGCGGCAAGATCATCGAACGGCTGGTGGAAGTTGGTCAGTCAGTAAAGGCGGGGCAGGTACTGGCGCGCATCGATCCGGAAGAGCAGAAGGCCGATCTCGATGTGGCGGCGGCCAATCTTCAGTCGGCTGAAGCCCAGCAGACCCAGGCGCAGCTCGCCTTCGACCGTCAGCAGAGCCTGTTTCGAACGCAGGTGACGACGCGGGCCGCACTCGACCAGGCACAGGAGGCGCTCCTGACGGCGCAGGCCTCGACGAAGTCGGCGCAGGCGCTCTTCGAGACCGCGCAGGACACCCTGTCCTATACGGAGCTGAAAGCCGATGCCGATGGCGTGATCACCGCCCGCAATGCCGAGGTTGGCCAGGTGGCGCAGGCCGCGCAGGTTGTCTTCACCCTTGCCCATGACGGCGACCGGGACGCCGTCTTCGAAGTCGTCGAGAGTGCGTTCCTGCGTCCGATCGAAGGCGACGGCACTGTGAACCTGCTGTCGAACCCCTTGCAGAAGATCACGGCGAAGGTCCGCGAGATTTCGCCGACGATCGATTCTTCCACCGGCACTATCAGGGTCAAAGTCGCCATTACGAGCGATGCTCCCATTCCGCTCGGCGCTCCCGTCGTCGGGAAATTCAGTTATGTCCCCCAGGACGTCATCCAGCTGCCCTGGTCGGCAATGACCTCCAAGGACGGCAAGCCAGCCGTCTGGATCGTCGATCCTGCATCCTCAGCGGTTTCGATGAGAGCGATCGATGTCGCCAGCTACGAGACCGGCAGCTTCGTCGTCAAATCGGGTGTGTCGGCGGGAGATGTCGTGGTGACCGAGGGGACCAAATTCCTCAGGCCCGGTGAAACCGTGTCTTATGTGAAGGAAGCATCCAAGTGAGTATTCGTCCCAAGATAATCGCCCTGATGATGGGTACGGCCCTGCTCTCCTCCTGCACGAAGCCGGAGGAAAGCATGCAGGAGGCGCCCCGTCCCGTGCTGTCGATGACGGTCAGGCAGACGCCCGCGACAAGCCTCAGCCTGACCGGCACGATCCAGCCGACGATAGAAACCGAACTCGGCTTCCGGATCCTCGGGCGGATGATCGCCCGCAACGTCAATGTCGGTGATGTCGTCAAGAAGGGTGACGTGGTCGCTGCCATCGATCCGCTGGCGCTGGAGCTTGCCGTGCGCAGCGCCCAGTCCGATGTCGAGAATAGCGACGCCCAGCTTCGAAACGCGGTAACGACGGAACAGCGCCAGCGCGCGTTGGTGGAATCGCGCTCGGGCACGGAAGCCTCGCTCGAAGAAGCCGAGCAGGCGAGACGGACGGCCGCGGCTGCGGTCGCCAAGGCGCAGGCCAATCTCGACAAGGCCAAGGAGCAGCTCGGCTATGCGCAGCTTCAGGCGGAGTTTGATGGGGTCGTCACGGCGACATCGGCCGAGGTCGGCCAAGTCGTGTCGGCCGGCCAGACGGTCGTCACGATAGCCCGGCCGGACAAGCGTGATGCGGTGGTCGACGTGCCTCAGGCCGCTGCCCAGAAACTGAAGATCGGCGCGCCCTTCGACGTGACGCTGCAGCTCGAGACTTCGATCCGCGCGACGGGCGTCGTGCGCGAAATCGCGCCGGAGGCGGAAACCGCCACCCGCACGAGCAGGACCAAGATCGCACTTGCCGATCCGCCTGAAGCCTTCAGGCTCGGCGCGGTCATCACAGCCTCCGCAACCATCGCCGCCGACCCCGAGATCGTGCTGCCTTCCTCGGCGATCCTTGCCGGCAGCGACGGCGCCAACGTCTGGATCGTCGACGTGCCGGCCAAGAAGGTGGCGCTGCGCCGCGTGAAGATCGACGGCGACGTCGTCGACGGCGGCACCGTCCGCGTCACCGAAGGGCTCGCTCCCGGAGAGCGGGTGGTTGTGGCGGGCGTGCATAAACTTGAGGATGGCCAGGCCATCAGGATCGACCAGGAGATCAGCCAGTGAAGTCCTTCAATCTTTCCGACTGGGCGCTCGAGCACCGTTCGCTCGTCTGGTACTTCATGATCGTCTTCATTCTCGCAGGCGCCTTCTCCTATCTGAACCTCGGCCGCGAGGAAGACCCGAACTTCACCATCAAGACAATGGTGATCACCGCCCAGTGGCCCGGTGCTTCCGCCGAGGAAGTGACAAGGCAGGTGACCGACAGGATCGAGAAGAAACTCCAGGAACTGGAATCGCTCGACTACACCAAGAGCCAGACCGTCGCCGGCCAGACGACCGTCTTCGTCGAGCTGCTGCCGACGACCAAGGCTAGGGATGTCGCGCCGACCTGGCTGCGCATCCGCAACATGATCGCCGACATCAAGGGGGATTTCCCGAGCGGGGTCGTCGGTCCCTTCTTCAACGACCGCTTCGGCGACGTGTTCGGAAACATCTATGCCTTCACCAGCGATGGGCTCACCCAGCGCCAGCTTCGCGATCTCGTGGAAAATGCCCGCTCAGAAGTTCTGACGGTCCCGAATGTCGGCAAGGTCGATGTGATCGGCGCCCAGGACGAGGCGATCTATCTGGAATTCTCCACACGCCAGATCGCGGCGCTCGGCATTGACCAGCAGTCGGTCATCCAGACGCTGCAGGCCCAGAATGCCGTCACGCAATCCGGCTTCGTCGACGCCGGTCCGGAGCGTATCGCATTGAGGGTGAGCGGACAGTTCACCTCCGAGGAGAGTCTCAGGTCGATCAACCTTCGCATCAACGACCGCTTCTTCCCGCTGACCGATGTCGCCACGATCAAGCGTGGTTACGTCGATCCGCCCTCGGCGCTGTTCCGCTTCAATGGAGAGCCGGCGATCGGTCTTGCCATCGGCATGAAGCAGGGCGCCAACCTTTTGGAATTCGGCGAGGCGCTCGACGCGCGGATGAAACAGGTCGTCGCCGATCTTCCGATCGGGGTGGATGTCCACCGCGTTTCAGACCAGCCCCATGTCGTCGACGAAGCCGTCTCGGGCTTTACCCGCGCGCTCTTCGAAGCGATCGTCATCGTGCTCGTCATCAGCTTCATCAGCCTCGGCCTGCGCGCCGGCATGGTGGTAGCGATCTCCATTCCTCTCGTGCTCGCCATCACCTTCGTGGTAATGGAATATTCCGGCATTTCGCTTCAGCGCATCTCGCTCGGCGCGCTCATCATCGCGCTCGGGCTGCTCGTCGACGACGCCATGATCGCCGTCGAGATGATGGTGGCCCGCCTGGAGGCGGGCGACGATCTGAGGAAGGCCGCCACCCACGTCTACACCTCGACGGCCTTTCCGATGCTGACGGGAACGCTGGTGACCGTCGCGGGCTTCATCCCGGTCGGTCTAAACAGCAGTGCGGCCGGCGAATTCACCTTCACGCTTTTCGTCGTCATCGCGGTTTCGCTCGTGGTCTCCTGGATCGTCGCCGTGCTGTTCACGCCGCTTCTCGGGGTCACTATCCTGCCGAAGACGATGAAGTCGCATCACGAGAAGAAGGGGCGTTTCGCCGCCGTCTTCTCCTGGCTGCTGACGCTCGCTATGCGCTGGCGCTGGATCACCATCGTGCTGACGGTCGGCGTCTTTGCGCTTTCGGTCGGCGGCATGGGGCTGGTGCAGCAGCAGTTCTTCCCGAACTCGGACAGAACCGAGCTCGTGATCGACTGGAACCTGCCGCACAACAGCTCGATCGCCGAGACCAACAGGCAGATGGCCAAGTTCGAAAAGGAGATGCTGGCGGACAACAAGGATATCGATCACTGGACGACTTATGTCGGCCAGGGCGCCCCACGCTTCATCCTGTCCTTCGATGTGCAGACGCCAGATGTCACCTTCGGGCAGACCATTATCGTCACCAAAGGCCTCGACGTGCGCGACAAGGTGCGGGCGGAGCTGCAGGATTATCTGACGAAGACCTTCCCCGGCACCGACGCCTTCGTGAAGCTTCTCGATATCGGCCCGCCGGTGGGCAAACCGGTCCAGTACCGGATCAGCGGCCCGGATATCCAAAAGGTACGTGATATCTCCCAGCAGTTTGCAGGCGTTGTCGGTACCCATCCGCTGCTGTCGAACATGGTGCTGGACTGGAACGAGCCTTCGCGGGTGGTGAAGGTCGATGTGCTGCAGGACAAGGCGCGCCAGCTGGGCGTCTCTTCCGAGGACATCGCGACCGCCCTCAACGGCATTGTCGAAGGTTCGACCGCGACGCAGATCCGCGACGACATCTACCTGGTCAATGTCATCGGCCGGGCCAGGGCGTCCGAGCGCGATTCCGTCCAGACGCTTGAGAATCTGCAGCTCTCGACCTCCAACGGCAAGGTCGTGCCGCTCTCGGCCGTGGCGAATTTCCGCTTCGAACTTGAGCAGCCAACGATCTGGCGTCGCGACAGGCAGCCCACCATCACGCTCAAGGCGGCCGTCATCGGTTCGACACAGCCTGCTACGATTGTCGATCAGCTGAAGCCGAAGGTGGAGGAATTCCAGAAGAACCTTCCTGTCGGATACAAGGTGGAAATCGGCGGCGCCGTCGAATCCAGCGCCGAGGCGCAAGGGCCGATTGCGGCGGTGGCTCCGCTGATGCTGTTTACGATGGCGACGATCCTGATGGTACAGCTGCAGAGCTTCAGCCGCCTCTTCCTGGTCTTTGCGGTCGCGCCGACGGCGCTGATCGGCGTGGTCGCAGCCCTCCTGCTGAGCAACGCCCCCATGGGCTTCGTCGCCATCCTGGGGATTCTGGCGCTGATCGGCATCCTGATCCGCAACTCCGTCATCCTGGTGGTGCAGATCGAGCAACTGCGCGCCGAGGGATTGGCGCCATGGCAGGCTGTCATCGAGGCGACCGAACACCGCATGCGGCCGATCATGCTGACGGCGGCGGCGGCAACCCTGGCGCTGATCCCGATCTCGCGCGAGATCTTCTGGGGGCCGATGGCCTACGCCATGATGGGCGGCATCGTCATCGGCACCGCGCTCACACTGCTGTTCCTGCCGGCACTCTATGTCGCGTGGTTCAGGATCCCCAGGGATGAAAGTGTTCGGGCGGAAGCCTTGGCTGAGGCATGAAACCGGGCTTCAACGGCCATCGCCTACGGCCGCCGCGGCGGCCGCTGCAACACGGACCGCGACGAAATAGGTGGGATGGCGCAGGCGATGCCGTCCCACCCCGGAGCGGGAATGGCATGGCGAAGATGACGTGGTCAGAACCACACGCCGGAGAGCGTCTGGATCTGAGGGAAACGGATCGATAATGCAGCCACATTTCCGAGGCCTGCCAAAGCCAATGCGCGCGATCATCGTCACCATCGGCCTGGCGACGCTCGCCGGCTGCGCCACGCGGCCATCGGCTGAGGTCTTGAGGCCTGTTCATCTGAGCGTGCCGGCCCGTTCGGAAACGGCGCCGGACAGGGTGAGCGTGCTCGTCGCGACCAACAGGACCCCGGATCGCGTGCGGGGCGGGTTCGACAGCACATGGGCCGAGAAGCTGACCTATGAGCAATACGCTTTCTCGGTTCCTCCCGTCAGGAAGGATACCGTGATCATCTATCCCAAGTCGAAGCCGGATCCGGAGCGGCAATTTGCCGTCGTCAAGCGCAGGCAGCTGCCGAACGATGCTTTCGTGCAGCAGGCGCTCGCCTCCGTGCAGCCCGACGGCACCGTCGGCATCTTCGTCCACGGCTACAACTACAGTTATCAGGAGGCGCTTTACCGCACCGCGCAGATTGCCGCCGACGCGAAGATCCCGGGCGCTCTGATCCTGTTTTCCTGGCCTTCGGCGGCATCCGTCACCGGATATGTCGCCGACCGCGACGCTGCGCTTTCCTCGCGCAGCGAACTCGATTCTCTCGTTACATCTCTCTCGGCATCGGGCAAGGTGAAGCGCGTCATCCTGTTTGGGCACAGCATGGGCGGGTTCCTGGTGATGGAAACGGTGCGAGAGCTCAAGCTGCAGCATCGTAACGCCGTGATCGGCAAGCTGGCGGTGGTGCTCGCCGCTCCAGACATCGACGTCGATGTCTTCCGGTCGCAGCTGAAGGACATCGGTCCAATGCCGAACCCGATCTCCCTTCTGGTTTCCAAGGACGACCGGGCGCTTGTGGCCTCAAGCTTCATCGCCGGCGAACGGGCGCGCGTCGGCCGCCTCGATATCGACGATCCCGTCATCCAGGAGGCGGCCTTGCAGGCGAGGCTCCGGGTCATCGACATTACCTCGATCAAGACCTCCTACGGGTTGGGCCACGACCGCTACGCATCGCTCGCGAAGTTCGGCGCCCAGCTTGCTTCCTTCGAGAGCGGCAGGCGGTCGACCGCCGGCGATGTCGGCGCCTTCGTCTTCGATGCCGCAGGCGCTGCAGTCGCAAGCCCGTTTCGCCTGGCAGGACGTGTCGTTCGCTCGCAATAGAGCGGTTTGCTCCAAGTCGGGAGCCTGTACATCCTGATCATCAGGATTGTGTACAATGTGACTATTAAATTGTCAGATGCCTAAATGAAGCGCAGACTTCCATCGTGGCCGAGTCGGCCACTGGGGATATGGGAGGGCATTATGAGCATTCAAAATCCGTCTCCCTCGTTGTACAACGAGGATCTTGCGCCCGCGGAGGAGCGTAAGTGGGGCGCATTCAGCATCTTCAACGTCTGGACGTCGGACGTCCATAGTCTTTGGGGCTACTATCTGGCGGCAAGCTTGTTCTTGCTCTGCGGCAGCTTTGTGAACTTCGTCATCGCTATCGGCATCGGCTCCCTCGTCATCTTCTTCCTGATGAGCCTGGTCGGCAATGCCGGCGTGCGCACCGGTGTACCCTTTCCGGTGCTGGCGCGCGCCTCCTTCGGCACGTTCGGCGCCAACGTTCCGGCTCTGGTCCGGGCGGTGGTCGCCTGCTTCTGGTACGGCGCGCAGACCGCCGCCGCATCCGGCGCGATCGTCGCCTTGCTGATCCGCAACGAGAGCCTGCTCGCCTTCCACCAGAACAGCCACATGCTCGGCCACTCGACCCTCGAACTCATCTGCTACATCATCGTCTGGGCGCTGCAGCTGCTGATCATTCAGCGCGGCATGGAAACGGTCCGCAGGTTCCAGGATTGGGCAGGTCCTGCCGTCTGGATCATGATGCTGATCCTGGCCGTCTATCTGGTCGTCAAGTCAGGCACCTTCTCGTTCGGTTCAGAAATCCCGCGTGACGTGCTGATCGAAAAGACCAAGGATGCCGGCGTGCCGGGCGAGCCCGGCTCCATCGCCGCACTTGCCGCCGTGGCGGCCACCTGGATCACCTATTTCGCGGCACTCTACCTGAACTTCTGCGATTTCTCGCGTTACGCGACGAGCGAAAAGGCGCTGCGGAAGGGCAATCTCTGGGGTCTGCCGATCAACCTCCTGGCATTCTGCCTCGTCGCCGGTGTCACGACCACGGCCGCCTTCACTGTGTACGGCGAGGTCCTGCTGCATCCGGAAATGATCTCGGCGAAATTCGACAGCTGGTTCCTGGCGCTGCTTGCGGCGCTGACATTCGCGGTTGCAACGCTCGGCATCAACGTCGTGGCAAACTTCGTCTCGCCGGCCTTCGACTTCGCCAATGTCTTCCCGCGCCAGATCAACTTCAAGCGCGGCGGATATATCGCCGCTTTGATCGCCCTCGTGCTCTATCCGTTTGCTCCCTGGGAGACGGGTGCTGCGCATTTCGTCAACTTCATCGGTTCGACGATGGGGCCGATCTTCGGCATCATGATGGTCGACTACTATCTCATCAGGAAGAGCCAGCTGAACGTCGAGGCGCTCTATCAGGAGAATGGCGAGTTCCGGTTCCAGAATGGATGGCACGGCAATGCCTTCATCGCATTTGCGGTGGGCGCGCTGTTCTCGTCGATCCTGCCGACCTTCACCTCCATCCTGCCGGACTGGTGGGGCACCTATGGCTGGTTTTTCGGCGTCGGCATCGGCGGGGCGATCTATTTCGTGCTGAGAATGGGCGCGCGGCGCACTCCGGCCTTCGCCTCATGACGAAACAAAGGCGCCTGGCCATCGCCGGGCGCCTTCATGCTCTGTTTGGAAAATCTGCTGCCGGAGGGAGCCGGTCATTCGCCCGGTTCAAACGGCGTACCGCCACTGCATGGATGGCCGTACGGCCTATGAGTATTGCGCCGTCAATTAGGTATACGCACTTTAAATGTATTGCGTTCCGCGTTACATTCGCCTATATAGCTTCCCGATGCCTCATGAGGGAAACCATGGCAAACACCGCTCCCCGCAAGGAAATACCCGTATCAATGCGTTTTCGCGATGATGATCTGGCAGTCATTGACCGTGGTGCAGCGCTCACGGGTCTCTCCCGGACAGAGTTTATGCGACGCGCTGCCGTGCATGAGGCGCAGATGGCGATCCTGAACGAAAGCGTCATCCGCCTGTCTCCCGATGCTTTCGATGCCTTTGTGACGGCAATCGAGGCGGCACCATCCGCGCCATCGCCGAAAGTAGTGGAACGCTTGCAGCGCAAGGCGCCTTGGGAAAATTGACCGGTGGCGCTGTCAAATGTCGAGCTTCTTGACGGGCGTCATCGACTTCAGGGGTTTTCCTGTGGCAAGCCGTCCCTGGATTCTTGGCTACAGAACTTTGCAGCATCGAATCAGCAACGTGGATTTACCCGGACGTTTGTCGTTTGCGACGACGATAGGGTGATCGGCTATTACGGCCTCGCACCGACGGTCATCGAGCCCAACGTCGTATCACGCAAGATCAGAACTGGACGTCCGCCCGATCCGATTCCCTGCCTCTTGATCGGGCAATTGGCCGTGGATAGCCGCTATAGGGGCAAAGGTATCGGATCGGCACTCGTGAAGGATGCCTTTCTTCGCTGCGTTGCCGGAGCCGATATCATCGGCGGACGGGCCATCGTCGTCCGTGCGATCGATGAAGAAGCCGAGCGGTTCTGGCAGAGCTGGGATTTCATGCCCTCGCGCGACAACTCATCGATCCGTATTCGCTCACTGGAGGATATTCGTGCATGGCTTTCAGGTCTCGGTGGATAGAGATGCAGGCCCGCCGCCCCTCTGGCCATTGGATGGGCGTTTTTCGGATAGCGAGGGTTTAGCCAGTCGCCGTGCGGAAGCGGATGCATGTTTTACGAAATGGCATTATGATCGGCGCAACGCTTGACCGGCGTTGGATGCGGATATGTGAGCCGCGGAACGGGGAGGACGGCAGGATTTGGAACGGCTGAAGGATCTGGACAGTGTTTCCGCGCAGGTCGGCAGCGGGTCGGCGTCGCCTCCTTATGAACGACGCGGCGTCGTGGCTGCCGCCGTCTACGAGCATGGGCAGCGTATTCGCGACATCAAAATAGAGGAAGCCGGCGAGTGGCGAAACCGGGAGAATGCCATCGTCTGGATCGGCCTGCACGAGCCGGATGAAGTGCTGCTGCACCAGATCCAGGCCGAGTTCAATCTGCATCCGCTGGCAATCGAGGATGCAGCGCAGCCCCACCAGCGCCCGAAGCTGGAAATCTACGGGGAGGCGATGTTCATCGTCGCCCGCACTGCTCATATGAAGGACGGCGAGATCGTCTTCGGCGAAACGCATCTCTTCGTCGGCCGCGGTTATGTCGTTTCGGTCCGCCATGGGGAGTCGTCCTCATATCTGGCGGTCAGGCAGCGTTGCGAGGCGACGCCGGCAGCGCTTGCCCATGGTGAGAACTACATTCTCTATTCCATCCTCGATTTCATCGTCGACAACTACATGCCTGTCATCGAGGTGGTGCAGGAAGAAGTCGAGATGCTCGAGGATCTTGTGCTGCGCGAACAGTTGGGAAAATCCGACATCGAGCGGCTTTACCTGCTGCGGCGCAAGCTCCTTCGCCTGCGCAACGCCGTGGTGCCGCTTGTCGACGTCTGCCGGCGATACGAGCATATCGACCTTCCCGGCATGGATCCGACACTGCAGTCGCTGTTTCGCGATGTCACCGATCACGTGCGCCGGGTTCAGGAAGATATCGACGCGCTGCGCGAGGTGCTCGCCTTCGCCTTCGAGGCCAGCGTCATGATCGGCCAGACGGAGCAGACGGCGATCGCCCGCAAGCTCGCCGCCTGGGCGGCGATCCTTGCCGTTCCCACCGCGATCGCCGGCATCTACGGCATGAATTTCAGCGACATGCCGGAATTGAAATTCCAGTATGGCTATTTCGTCGTGTTGGGCGTCATCGCCGTTCTGTGCCTCGGGCTGTTCGGCTTCTTCCGCCGGCGAAAATGGCTTTAATCAGGATAGCGCTTCCAGCAGCCGATTTCGGTGTATCCCGATATAGCCGATGTCGTTCAGATAGAGCCTCGCGTCTCCCGCATCGACGTCTTGCGCGAAGGCCTCGTCGCCGGCCGCAGCCCTTGCCAACATGAAATCGACGAGGGCTTGAAGTCGGTTGCAGATCATCTCGGGAAGCCGGCGCCGTTCTTCCGTCGTCGCGCCATAGGCGTTGCAGAAGATTTTCGCCCGCCGCAGTTGGTGGTCGAGACCGAATGCCAACGAGGGATTGCCAGGATCGGAAAGGGGTGCCCAGCGATAGACCGCATAGGCGAGATCCCAAAGGCGCGGGGCGGGATGGGCAGTGTCGAAATCGATGATCCCGACAGCCTCCTGATTGACGGTGGCGACATTGTAGGGCGCAAAGTCTCCGTGACAGACGATCTCACGTGGCTCCTGCGGCGGCAGCATCCATATCTGCGGCCTGTCATCTGATTCCAGAAAGCCTTGAGACGCCATATGAAGGTCACGCAGAAGTCTCGCTGCGGACATCAACATGCGCTCCGATCCGACAAGGGGATCGCCAAGGTCCTCGCAGACGCGACCGGCGACGTAGCTGACGACCTCCCGATCGTCGCCGGTAATTTGAATGGGCTCCGGAGCCGCCGGAAAGCCTTTGCTTCTGAGATGGCGCAAGAACCGGTGCGTGGTCGGCGTCCATGCGCCGGATGGTCTGATCACGGTATCGCCGTCGCGCCAGATCTGCCCGGTTCGCCCGCCCTCCAATAATTTCACGCATGGCCTCCAGATTTCAGCTTTTCGATATGAGCCTGAACCGTATCGGCAAGGTTCGTCTCATGGCAGTTCCGATAGAAGGCCGTCGTGTCCGAAGGCATCTCGACGGGTATTGCGACGAAGTCTTCGAGCCGGAAACCACTTGTACTGCCGAGTTGCGGGTCAGCCAGCCGGCTTTCACTCAGGCCGCCGACGCGAACGGCCAGGGCCTCGAAATAAGCAAGGTTCTCGTCCACTGCCGAAGGCGAAGATGTTCTGCCGTGCGCGGGAATGACCAGTTTCGCATCAAGGTCACGGATCCGCCTGAGTGAGGAGCGGATCTGGCGAAGATCATCGGCACTCCTGCTCCAGACTTCGGGAATAGGAGTTTCCACCGCGTCGACGGCCAGGCAGATCCGGAGTTCCGGGATCCAGACGGCGATATGGTCAGGCGTGTGTCCCGGCGTATGAATGAGTTCGAGCGTCAGATCGCCGCCGTTCAGGGCCATCGAGCCGGAGAAGGTGATATCCGGGCCGATGAGTTCGACATTCGCAAACCGCGTTTCCTGTCTCGTCTTGTCCTTCAGGACCTCCTGCGTGGAGGCATCACGCAGACGGTCGAGCGCTGCGGCATGCGCGATGATCGGAGCACGTCCTGAAACCGCAGAGTTTCCCCAGAAGTGATCCCAATCCATATGCGAATTGACGACGACCAGCGGGCGATCCTCGACGCTTTCCTCAAGCTGATCCAGTGCCATCCGGCACAGATGGGGTGTGCCGAGCGTATCGATCAGGACATTGAACCTCTCGGTCCGCACAAACACGGCATCGACTTCGTCTCCTGCCCGCAGGATGACGATGCGCTCGTCAAGTCCGGGATAGGAGCACAATTCTACCGCTTGGATCACGTCTGCCCGCCCTATTGCAATCGCAGTGACATCATCTACTACATCAAGTCTCGTTTGGATGCGCGCCTTCTAAGGGCTCCCAGATGTCCGCTCCACGGGTACTGGCACATCCCACCGTTCCATCACGGCGTTCGGCACAGTGACCGCACAGATCACCATAACGCTAGGCTTCGAGCGGCCGAGGTTCTTAGGCGTCCATCGTGCCTGGAGCGGGACGGCGCATCGGGGAACCAGCACCTTCGCGTTTGGTTCCAGCACGTCCCAGCGCTCATGCCCCTTCGCGTTCCCCTGTGCGATGAAACGCCTGGCCTCCTCGCGGATTTCAAACAGGCCGTGCTTATCGGGTGTCGAGCGATCTGTCTCGATGCTCCAGGAGGCGAGGCAGGGTATGCAAGCCGTGAGGACGGTGATGAAGACTATTGATCTAAGGATTGATGGGCTCTCAACCGCTCGATATTTCCCGATCGGAAACAGTCAGAGGATCTTTTAACGCATGTCGGCAATATCTCTACCGGCAAATCATGCGGTCTTCCTTCGCTCCTTGAGTGAGACCGGCTTGCCGGATCACGTCGTCTCCCATCTCACCACCCATGCGTGTCCCGCCTTGCCATGCCCCATGCAGCCGTGAATTGACGGTTTGAGTGGAACAACCTCCGCCAAAGGAAGTTTGCCTGAAAAGCAACGCGAGGCGGCGGCCGATGTTACTCTCTGCGAAGCAGGGTGCGTTCAGCACCCCACCCCGGATCTATTATGTCAACCCGCTACTTCTCCAAGGCATCGAAGCATGGCGCGAGGTTTTCGACCATGCGGCGGATACCGGCTTTGATTATGTTCTGACGGCGCCGCTCTTCGACCGAGGCGGGGACTGCAGCGTCTTTACCTTCCGGGATTTCGATCGCCTCGATCCTGAACTGCAGCTCGGAAGCGCGGTCGATGATGGGATATCGCGCTTGGCGGAGGCCGCGGAGAAGAGCGGCGTCGGCCTGATGATGGACCTGATGCTCGACGGGAAAGTCGGCGATGCACAAGCCGGCTTTCGTCCGGTCGATCCTCGACGTTCGCCGCTCGATCCGGCGGAGCCGATGAACACGATCGGGTCCGAGCGGCAATTGCATTTGTTGGGGGAGTGGACCGAGCGGCTGTGGCGGCTGTCCGGACTCGGCCTCTCCGGCTACCGGGTGCTCGGGATCGATCGCGCCGCACCGGCGCTTTTCAAATCGCTGATCGCTGCGGTGCGCGAGAAGGTTGACGTGCAATTCCTGGTCTGGACGCCCGGCACCGATTTTGCCGTAAGAAGAGCGATCGCGGATGCGGGCTTTTCTGGATGTTTTTCATCGATGGCCTGGTGGGACCTCGACGAGAGATGGTTCGTCGAGGAGCATCGCGTCCAGGAACCGCTCGGCTGGCAGGTCGCCTTTCCCGAGCCGCCCTTTGCCAGACGCATTGCGCATGGCACCGAGAGCCGTGAACTCCTCGAGCGGCGTGCCGTCAGAGCGCTGCGGCTTGCCGCCTCGCTCGGCGGCGGCCTGATGGTTCCCATGGGTTTTGAATATGGTGCGGCGACACCACTTGATCCGACCCATGGCGATGGTTCGGGGCTGCGGAGGCTGCGCCACGATCTCGCCTTCGATATCTCCGCCGAGATACGCGCCGCCAACGCGGGGATCGGCAGGCCCGACCACGTGCGCGCTCCATCGCTTCGCCTGGTCCGCAACGCCAACGGGCCGGTCTCGGCGCTTGTGCAATCCGAGGAGCAGGATCTTCGCGGCACATCGAATGTGCGGTTCGTCCTGATTAACAGGGATCTCAGGAGAAGCGCATCCGCGCCGATGACAGCCCTTCGCGAGGCTGCCTCCGGCTATCTTCCCGTCGCGGCCGATGGCGCTGTCCTGCGCCTGCGGGCAGGGGAGACGCGGATCATCGAAGCCAAGGCGCCCGAGCCGATCGCATCCCGGCCCGCCATCGACGTCGAGCAGGCGATCGCTTCGCCGCGGCTTGCCATCGAAAACATCATGCCTCGGGTCGATGACGGACGATTTCCCGTTAAGCGTGTCGTCGGCGAAACCGTCACAGTCGAGGCCGATATATTCGCCGACGGCCACGACCCGATCGCCGCCGTGCTGCTCTGGCGGCCGCACGATGCCATGGCGGAGTGGAAGGAGACGGAGATGCAGTTGGTCGAGAACGACCGCTGGCGTGCCGAATTCCTGCTGGAACGCGTCGGGCGCTATGAATTCGCGGTCGAAGCGTGGAAGAACCCGTTCGCGATCTTCCGCTACGAGCTGACCAAGAAGAACGATGCCAGGCTGGACCTGAAACTGGAGCTGCAGGAAGGATTGGACCTCGTCCGCGCCGCAAAAGCCGAAGCGCAGGCGGCACTCGGCGCAGAGTTGCAGGCGCTCATCGACAGTCTTGAAAACGCTTCCGATGCCGAGCGCACGGCGATCTTGCTCGACCCCGAGACAGCCGAGTTGATGAAACGGGCCGATAAGCGGCCTTTCCGGCTTCGCTCCACGGCAAGCGCCGTCGATGCCGAACGCAAGTCGGCGGCCTTCGCCAGCTGGTACCAGATCTTTCCGCGTTCGCAAAGCGGCGATCCGAACCGGCACGGGACCTTTGACGACGTCATCCCGAGACTGCCGGATATCCGCGGCATGGGCTTCGACGTGCTCTATTTCCCGCCGATTCATCCGATTGGAACGACCAACCGGAAGGGGCGCAACAACAGCCTGAAGGCAGCACCCGGCGATCCGGGAAGTCCTTATGCCATCGGCTCCAAGGAGGGCGGCCATGACGCAATTCATCCAGAGCTTGGAGATTTCGAGGATTTCGGCCGACTGGTCGAGGAGGCGGGTCGGCATGGGCTGGAGATCGCACTCGATCTTGCAATCCAGGCTTCGCCGGATCATCCCTGGCTGACGGAACATCCCGGCTGGTTCGACTGGAGGCCTGACGGCACGATCAAATATGCGGAGAACCCGCCGAAAAAATACGAGGACATCGTCAATGTCGATTTCTATACGAAAGACGCGCTGCCCTCCCTGTGGGTGGAACTTAGGGATATTGTCCAGCTTTGGGTCGACCAGGGCGTCAAGCTGTTTCGGGTCGACAATCCGCACACCAAACCCTTCCCGTTCTGGGAATGGCTGATCGGCGATATCAGGGCGCGCCACCCCGAGGTCGTCTTCCTGTCGGAAGCCTTCACCAAGCCGAAGGTCATGTACCGGTTGGCGAAGATCGGCTTCTCCCAGTCCTATACCTATTTCACCTGGCGCAATACCAAGTGGGAGCTCGAGCAATATATGCGGGAGCTCACCGAGACGGCGCCGAAGGAATTCTTCCGCCCGCATTTCTTCGTCAATACCCATGACATCAATCCGGATTTTCTGCAGAACGCGCCGCGCCCGGCCTTTCTGATCCGCGCGGCATTAGCCGCGACGCTTTCCGGACTGTGGGGCGTCTATAACGGCTTCGAACTCTGCGAGGGGCGTCCCGATGCCAAGCGCAAGGAATATGCCGACAGTGAGAAATACGAGATTCGCGCCTGGGATTACGACAGGCCGGGCAACATCATCGCCGAAATCCGGATGTTGAACCGCATCCGGAACGAAAACACCGCGCTGCATTCGCATCTCGGGCTGACGCTGCTGAACGCGTGGAATGACAATATCCTGTTCTTCGAGAAGGCGAGCCGCGCCCGCGACAATGTCCTGCTGATCGCGATCAGCCTCGATCCCCACAATTTTCAGGAGAGCAATGTCGAGCTGCCTCTGTGGAAATGGGGGCTTGGGGACGGCGGCGCGCTCGACGCCGAGGATTTGGTCACGGGGCACTCGTTCAGGTGGAACGGCAAATGGCAGAGAGTGAGTTTCAATCCTCAGATCCTGCCCTTTGCGATCTGGCGCGTTCGCGCAGCGGAGGCATGAATGGACACGATGAATCCCGGTAGCGCCGACCCGCTGCTCTGGTACAAGGATGCGATCATCTATCAGTTGCACATCAAGTCGTTCTACGACGCCAATGGCGATGGTGTCGGCGATTTTGCCGGACTGCACCAGAAGCTCGATCACATCGCAGCGCTCGGCGTCAACGCCATCTGGCTTTTGCCTTTCTTTCCCTCACCGCGCCGCGACGATGGATACGACATTGCCGACTACGGCAATGTCAGCCCGGATTACGGGACCATGGAGGATTTCCGCGCCTTTGTTGACGCCGCCCATCAGCGAAATATCCGCGTCATTATCGAGCTCGTCATCAACCATACCTCCGACCAGCATCCCTGGTTCCAGCGCGCACGCCATGCACCTGCGGGATCGCCGGAGCGGGATTTCTATGTCTGGTCAGATAGCGACCAGAAATTCCCGGAAACGCGCATCATCTTCCTCGATACGGAGAAATCGAACTGGACGTGGGATTCGGTCGCCGGCGCCTATTATTGGCACCGCTTCTATTCTCACCAGCCCGATCTCAATTTCGACAGCCCGCTGGTTATGGAGGAGCTGCTGAAGGTGATGCGCTTCTGGCTGGAGACCGGCATCGACGGTTTCCGCCTCGACGCAATTCCGTACCTCGTCGAGCGCGAGGGGACGATCAACGAAAATCTTCCCGAGACCCATACGATCCTCAAGCGCATCCGTGCCGCTCTCGACGCCACTCATCCCGGCGTGATGCTGCTTGCGGAGGCCAATCAGTGGCCCGAGGACACGCGGGAATATTTCGGCGAAGGCGACGAATGCCACATGGCGTTCCACTTCCCGCTGATGCCGCGCATGTATATGGCGATCGCCAAGGAAGACCGCTTCCCGATCACCGACATCCTGCGTCAGACGCCTGAAATTCCGGAGAACTGCCAGTGGGCGATCTTCCTGCGCAATCATGACGAGCTGACGCTTGAGATGGTCACTGACGCGGAGCGGGACTATCTGTGGGAGACCTATGCATCCGACAAGCGCGCCCGCATCAATCTCGGCATCAGGCGGCGCCTGGCACCGCTGATGGAGCGCGACCGCCGGCGCATAGAGCTGATGAACGCGCTGCTTCTGTCGATGCCGGGAACGCCCGTGATCTATTATGGCGATGAGATCGGCATGGGCGACAACATCTATCTCGGCGACCGCGACGGGGTGCGGACGCCGATGCAATGGTCACCGGACCGCAACGGCGGCTTCTCCCGGACGGATCCGGCGCGCCTCGTCCTGCCGCTGATCGCCGATCCGCTCTACGGTTTCGAGGCCGTCAATGTCGAAGCCCAGAGCACCGACGCGCATTCGCTGCTCAACTGGACGCGAAAGATGCTGGCGTTGCGTGGCCGGCATCCGGCCTTCGGACGGGGATCGCTGCGTTTCCTGTCGCCTGAGAACCGCAAGATCCTGGCCTATCTCAGGGAATATGACGGCGAGACGCTGATGTGCGTCGCAAACCTCTCGCGACTGCCCCAGGCGGTCGAGCTCGACCTCTCGGCGTTTGAGGGCCGCGTGCCGATCGAACTAACGGGCATGTCGCCGTTTCCACCGATCGGGCAACTGACCTATCTCCTGACACTGCCGCCTTACGGCTTCTTTTGGTTTCAACTCGCCGCCCATGCCGACCCGCCGGCATGGCGCACCGCGCCGCCGGAACAGCTTCCCGATCTCGTGACGATGGTCCTGCGCCGTGGGCTGCTCGATCTCGTCGATGAGCCGCGGTTGGGACGCGTCCTCAGCAACGAAATTCTCCCCGCCTATCTCACCAAGCGGCGCTGGTTCGGCGCCAAGGACCAGCCGCTTCAGGCGGCCCGGCTGATCTCGGCGACGCCGATACCCTATGCTGACGGCGTCGTCCTCGGCGAATTGGAGGTGGAGCTGCCGGATCATAGCGAGTCCTATCAGCTGCCGTTGGCGATCGCCTGGGACGACGCGCAACCCTCCGCTCTGACGCAGCAGCTCGCCCTCGGGCGGGTTCGCCAGGGCAGGCGGGTCGGCTTCCTGACGGATGGGTTTGCGGTCGAGCCGATGGCGCGCGGCATCCTGCGCGGACTTGCCGACCGTTCGCGCATTACGGGGCGCACCGGCACCCTCGAATTTTTCGGAACCGAACGGCTCGACCGCCTCAATATCACCGACGAGATGCCGGTCCATTGGCTCTCGGCCGAGCAATCCAACAGCTCACTGATCGTCGGCGACCTCGCGATGATCAAGCTGATCCGGCACATCTTCCCAGGTGTCCATCCAGAGGTGGAGATGACGCGGTTTCTGACCTGCGCGGGTTACGACCACACCGCGCCGCTGCTCGGCGAGGTCGCGCACACCGATTCCAGCGGCCGCCGCTCGACCTTGATCATCGTCCAGGGCGCGATTCGCAACCAGGGCGACGCCTGGAACTGGATGCTGAACAATCTGCGTCGCGCGGCGGACGAATTCGTCTTGAACGATCCGGCGCTTGAGCCGGACGACGAGGTCTTCCAGCCGCTCATCAACTTCGTCGCAATGGTCGGCGTGAGGTTGGGCGAGCTGCACGCAGTGCTTGCTGGAGAAAACGCAGACGAGGCGTTCAGTCCTGTCGTCGCCGGCGACGACGAGGTCGAGGCGATCAAGAAGGCAGTGTCGGGCGAAGTGGCCTATGCCATGTCGAAGCTTGCCGAGCGCGAGGAAAACGCCGATCCCATGATCGATCAACTCGCCGGCCCGCTTCTCAATCGACGATCGGAACTCATCGAGCTTGGCGCGAAACTGGCGGAGAGCGCCCGCGGCTCGCTGATGACGCGCACGCATGGGGATTTCCACCTCGGCCAGATCCTGGTCAGCGAGGGTGACGCGGTCATTATCGACTTCGAAGGCGAGCCAGCGAAAAATCTGGCCGAGCGCCGCGCGAAGACCGTTCCCCTGCGCGATGCCGCCGGACTTTTAAGATCGCTCAGCTATCTCGTCGCCACCGCCCAGCTCGAAAACGACGCCATTACCGAACATGAGAGCGAGGTTCGCCGCGACGCCATCGCGCGGTTCGGCCGAAGGGCCGAGGAGGCCTTTCTCGGCGCTTATTGGCAGGCAGTTTCGACATCCGCGGCGCTCGCCATGCCGACCGAACAACGACGGAGGGTTCTCGATGCCTTTCTTCTTGAAAAGGCCGCCTATGAAATCGCCTATGAGGCCCGCAACAGGCCGAAATGGCTGCCGATCCCGCTCGCCGGCCTTACCGAAATCGTATCGCGCTTAGCGGGGGTAACGGCATGAATATTGAACGCTCGGAACTTCTCGCCGGCATCGGGCATGACGCCCTCTGGGCCCTGATCGAGGGACGCCATGGCGATCCCTTCTCGATCCTCGGTCCGCATGAAAGCGGCGGCATGACGATCGTGCGCGTCTATCTGCCGGGTGCCGAAGGCGTCGATCTCATCGAAGCGGCGAGCGGCAGGGTGGTGACACCCTTCAGCATCGCTCACCCCTCCGGCCTGTTTGCGGCGGCGATGGGTTCGAGGATGCCCTACCGGTTGCGGATCACGTGGCCGGATGGCGAGCAGATCACCGAGGACCCCTATAGCTTCGGGCTTCTGCTCGGAGAGCTCGATCTCCACCTGATATCCGAGGGCACCCATTACAGCCTAAGCCGGACGCTCGGCGCGGTCGAAATGTCGGTCGACGACGTCGCGGGCGTCCGCTTCGCCGTCTGGGCGCCGAATGCCCGCCGCGTTTCAGTTGTCGGCGATTTCAACGCCTGGGACGGGCGACGAAACCCAATGCGGCTAAGGCAGCCGGCGGGCGTCTGGGAGCTGTTCGTGCCACGGCTGGCGCCTGGCGAGAGATACAAGTTCGAGATCATCGATCCGCATGGAAACTGCTTGCCGCAGAAAGCCGATCCGGTGGCGAGAGCGAGCGAAGCCGCCCCGTCCACCGCTTCGATCGTCGCATCCTCGACGCGATTTCGATGGACTGATGACAATTGGATGAAGGGCCGGTCGCGACAGCAAAGACTGGAAGGGCCGATCTCCGTCTACGAGGTGCATGCCGGGTCCTGGCTGCGGGAGAATGGCGGGCGGTCGCTCGACTGGGTCGAGCTCAGCCAGCGGCTCGTTCCCTATGTTCGCGAGATGGGATTCACCCATATCGAGCTGCTGCCGATCATGGAGCACCCCTTCGGCGGCTCCTGGGGATATCAGCCGCTAGGCCTCTTCGCCCCGACCGGCCGTTATGGCACGCCTGAGGATCTCGCCTATTTTATCGACCGCTGCCATGGCGCCGGGATCGGCGTCATCCTCGATTGGGTGCCGGCGCATTTTCCCACCGACGTCTGGGGGCTCGCCCGCTTCGACGGCACCGCGCTCTACGAACACGAGGATCCGCGTGAGGGCTTTCATCGCGACTGGAACACGCTGATCTACAATCTCGGTCGCAATGAGGTGAAAGGCTTCCTGATCGCCAGCGCGCTCGAATGGCTCGAACGCTACCATATCGACGGATTGCGCGTCGATGCCGTCGCCTCGATGCTCTACCGCGACTACAGCCGCAACGAGGGGGAATGGATTCCCAACCGGTATGGCGGCCGTGAGAACCTGGAAGCGGTGGAATTCTTCAAGCACCTGAACAGCATCGTCCATGAGCGCTGCCCGCATGCGATGACGATCGCAGAGGAGTCGACCGCTTGGCCCGGCGTGACGAAACCGCCGGGAGAGGGTGGGCTCGGCTTCGACATGAAGTGGAACATGGGCTGGATGCATGACAGCCTAAGCTATATCGAGAAGGATCCGGTTTACCGGAGTTACCACCACGGCACGATGACCTTCAGCATGATCTATGCCTATTCCGAACGCTTCATTCTGCCGATTTCGCACGACGAGGTGGTCTACGGAAAGGGCTCGCTGCTCGGCAAGATGCCCGGCGACGAGTGGCAGAAGTTCGCCAACCTGCGCAGTTACCTCGCCTTCATGTGGGGCCATCCCGGAAAGAAGCTGTTATTCATGGGAAGCGAGATCGCTCAGCCTGGCGAGTGGAACCACGACGCCTCAATCAGCTGGGATGTGCTGGATCGGCCCGCGCATGCGGGAATCCAGCGGCTGGTCAAGGATCTGAACGGCTTTTACAAAGACGAGCCGGCCTTGCAGTTTGGCGATTTCCATCACCAAGGCTTCGAATGGGCGGCGGCTGATGACGCCGTGAATTCCGTCCTCGGCATGCTGCGTTATGCCCCTGACCGCTCCTCGTCGGTGCTCGTCGTCTCGAATTTCACGCCGGTGCCGCGCTATGGCTATAGGATCGGCGTCCCGCAGGATGGCGTTTGGATCGAGAAGATCACGACGGATGCGGGCGAATATGGCGGCTCGGGCCTCGTCAATGGCGCAGTGTCGAGCGAACCAGTATCTGCCCACGGGAGGCCGCATTCGCTCTCGCTGACGCTGCCGCCGCTTACGACGATCTTTCTTAAGTCGCCTTGATAGGGTTTCGCCTCCTTCCGGTCATTCGTGCGGAGCCGGATGGATGAAGGGCCAGGGGCTTGCCTCCGATCCCTTTTCAACTGGAACTTCGATGAGGACGGGCTCGTCGAGTGCAAGGGCTTTCTCCAGCACGTCCCTTAATTCGCCGGGGCTCGTCGCCTTGAAGGATCGGATGCCGAAGCTTTCGCCGAGAGCGACGAAATCGGGATTAGTCAGATCCGAGCCGAGAGTGCGGCCCTTATAGGTCTGCTTCTGGTCGCGCAGCACATTGCCATAAGCGGAATTGTTGAACACGATGGCGACGACGGCGATCCTGTGCTGTACGGCGGTGGCAAGCTCCTGAACGCCGAACATGAAGCCGCCGTCACCCGAAACGGAGATCACGGCTTTGTCGGGATGGGCGACTTTCACGCCCAAGGCGGTGTTGAAACCGAAACCAAGATTGTCCTGATAGCCGCATGTCACGTATCGGCGTGGACCATAGCTCGGGAAGGCAAAGCGGGCGGCAAAGCCCATCTGACTGATTTCCTCGACGAAGAAGCCGTCTCTCGGCAGGGCCTCGCGAATGGCTTCGAGATAGCCAAGCTGCGGCTGCACCGCCGAAAAACGAGACCTTGCTTCTTCATTGAGTTCGGCAAATTCACGTGTGCGATCCTCGCGGCCGGAACCGGCCAGCGCATCGATCAGCGCCTTCGTTCCATCCCTGGCGTCCGCGACGATACCGACATCCGGCTTGAGGCGGACCATTTCGGTCGGATCGATATCGATGCGGATGATCTTGAGCCCCTTGGGAACCCACTTCCAGCGCATGAACTGCAATTCGAGCCGGCTGCCGACCCCGATCAGCACGTCGACCTTCTTCCAATATTCATAGGCGGCGACGAAATTCAGATAGTTCGGATGGTCGTCGGGGACGATGCCCTTGCCGGAGCGATGCGATGTCACCGGTGCCTGCAGCAGTTCCGCAAGCGCGGCGATATCAGCGCCGGCATCCGCCGCGCCACCGCCAACCATGATCATCGGATTACTGGCGCTTGATATCAGCGCCGCCGCGGCGGCGATCTGATCGGGATTGATTGCCGGATGAGGCGCTCTCGCGCCAATGGGAATGTCGATTTCAGGGCCGGATTGTCCGAACACGTCCCAAGGGGCTTCAACCGCTCCCGGGCCCTGGCGGCCGGAGCGCATCTTGGCGACAACCCCCGCCATGATGACACCGGCTTCGGACTGGTGATTGATGCGTTCGGCCGTCTTGGTAATCCCGCGCATTGTCGCGAGTTGATCCGGCAGTTCGTGCAGCTGTCCTCTGCCTCGGCCGATGAGCTGCGACATGATGTTGCCGGTGATGCAGAGCACCGGCGCGTTGGCGCCGTAAGCGGTGCAGACGGCCGCGCCCGAATTGAGAACACCCGGGCCGGGCACGACGGTATAGGCGCCGATCCGGCCGGTGGACTTGGCGTAGCCGTAGGCCATATAGGCCGCGCCCTGTTCGTGCCTTGTATGGATGAACCGGATCTTGTCGCCGGCGTCATAAAGCGCATCGTTGAAATCATACATATGGGCGCCGGGGATGCCGAAGACCGTGTCGATCCCATGGGCGACAAGCGATCGGGTGATCGCCTGGCCGGTCGTTTCTTTCCTGCTCATTCGGAGGCTCCAACGGAGTGTTGATTTATGACTTCAGGCAGCCTTCGGCCCTGAGCGCGGCGACGATGGCGCCGGCATCGGCGGGCTGCATGCCGGCAAGATTCATGCGGCCGGAATCCGCCATGTAGATGCCATGGTTTGCCCTGAGCGCGATCGCCGTTTCCTTGCGCATAGCGAGATTGGAAAACAGGCCGCGCTGCCGGCTGATGAAGGCCAGTTCGGTCGAGGCAGCAGCCAGCGCCGCGCGATTGCCGTTGATGCGCTCGCACATTTCTTCGAGTTCGGCGCGCCACATTGCCTTCATTTCTGCGCTTTCGAGAATGGCCCTGACGACGGCAGCCCCATGGTCCGGCGGCATGGACCAGTTGACGCGGGCAAGCGCCGCCATGTTGCTTTCCGCCTTTCTGACGTCATCGGCATTGCGAGCCAGGACATAAAGTGCGCCGACGCGTTCGCGATAGAGGCCGAAGTTCTTGTCGCAGGAATAGGCGATCAGCGCCTCGTCGACCGCATCGAGGATCATGCGTGTCGGGGCGGCATCCTGTTCGAGGCCGTCGCCGAGCCCCTGATAGGCAAGATCGATGAAGGGCACCAGCCTGTGCGCGACGAGGAGGTCGGTAATCTTTCGCCACTGCTCCATGGTGAAATCGATGCCAGTTGGGTTATGGCAGCAACCGTGAAGCAGCACGACGTCGCCTTCCCCGGCGGAAGACAAGGCGGAGACGACGCTGTCGAATGTCACCTGCTGTGAAGTCAGGTCCACGAAGGCGTATTCCTTCACGCCCAAGCGTGCCGAAGCGAAAATCGGTGCATGGTTGGGCCAGCTCGGCGTTCCCAAAAAAACCTTTGCTGATGGGTTTGCCGTTTGAATGAGCTCCGCGCCGAGACGGAGCGCGCCGCTGCCGCCGGGCGTTTGAATACCGGCGAGCCGTTGGGCGAATTTCGGCGCGTTGCCGAAGATGATCGGCTCAAGCAGGCGCACGAATTGCAGATCGCCTTCGGGGCCGAGGTATTTCTTGCTGCCCTGGGTCTCCAGGAGAAACTGCTCCGCCGCCTTGACGGCCCGCATGACGGGCGTGCGTCCCATGCCATCGCGATAGACGCCGACGCCGAGGTCGATCTTTCCGGGACGATCGTCGGCCTGGAAGGCCTTGATGAGGGCGAGCAGGCTATCGGCCGGCCGGCTGTTCAGTTGGTCAAACACGGTTCCACCTCGCTTTTGCATTGTGGCTGGAGATTAACTGAACTGTCACGGCGAATTTCTGCGATTTTCACCCCTGGAGTCCGCGATCGTGCAGACAATCGGCGGAAGCGGCCTATAATGTGCAGAAAATCACCGTCTGGAGTGATGGTCATGCTTGATCCGTTCGATATCAAATTGCTCGCCGCCCTCCAGGAAAACAGCGAGATGACGCAGGGCGAGTTGTCCCAGAAGGTCAACCTGTCCGCCACTCAATGCGCGCGCCGTTTGGAAAGACTGCGCAAAGAGCAATATATCCAGAGCGTCGTCGCTATCCTCAATCCGGTGAAACTGGGTTTCACCGTCGTCGCACATACGCTCGTCAGCCTTCGAGCCCATACCGAAGGCGGAAACGAGCGGCTCCATCGTTTCATCGAGACTGCGCCGGAGATCCTGGAATGTTACTCGCAGACGGGCGACGCCGACTTTCTGATGAAGGTCATGACGCGTGACCTCGACCATCTCAGCCAGTTTCTCGAAAGAATGATCCGGGTCACCGACAATCTGGCGTCGGTCAAATCAAGCATCGTCCTCAAGACGATTAAAAAGACGACCGCTTTGCCGCTGCAGATCGTGACGTGAGAGCGGCCGTTCTCACCTGAGATAGTGGATATGCGGGCGCGAATGATGGGGGGAGGCTTCGATGCGGGCTTCGACCGAAAAGACTTCGCGCAGCAGCGTCTCGCTCAGCACATCCTCTGGCGCGCCTGACGCGACGATCCTGCCCTGCTGCATGATAGCAAGCTCGTCGCAGAACATGGCGGCATGGTTGAGATCGTGCAGGGCGACGATGCTGGTGATCGGCAGGCCGGAAACGAGCCGCATCAGGCCGATCTGGTGCTGGATGTCGAGATGGTTTGTCGGTTCGTCGAGGATGAGTTCCTGCGGCGACTGGGCAAGCGCCCTGGCGATGTGGGTGCGCTGCTTTTCGCCGCCCGACAGGCTCTGCCAGCGATCGTTGCGCTTTTCGGCCATGCCGGCGCGGGCGAGCGCTGCCTCGACCGCCTCTTCGTCGGCCTTCGTCCAGCCGGAGAACATCGACCGGTGCGGGAAACGGCCGAGCTTGACGACGTCGACGACCTTGAGATTGGCGTTCGTCGTTGCGTGCTGCTCGACGAAGGCGATACGTCGGGCGATCGAGCGGCGGCTGATCGTGCCGATATCGCTCCGGTCGAGTGTGACGCGGCCGGAATGCGGCCGCTTCAGGCCCGCGAGAAGCCGCAGCAGCGAGGTCTTGCCCGAGCCGTTCGGCCCGAGCAGGCCGAGCATCCGGCCGGGCTGCGCCTCCATGGAGACGCCGTCCAGAATGGTCTTCCTGCCAATTTTCCAGGTGAGGTTGTCGGCCTTGATGCTCATGACGCGCGCTGGAACCGGTAGAGGATGATCGAGAAGAAGGGCACGCCGACCAGCGCCGTGACGACGCCGATCGGCAGGATCTGGTTGGGAATGAGGGCACGCGCGGCGATGTCGGCGAGCACCATGAAGATTGCGCCTGATATGGCGCAGGCCGGCAGAAGACGGATATGAAGCGGCCCGACGACGAAACGGGCGACATGCGGCACGACGAGGCCGACGAAGCCGATCGAACCCACCATGCTAACGATCGTGGCCGTCATCATCGCCGTCAGTGCGAAGAGCGCCATTCTGGCGCGGCTGACATTGACGCCGAGCGAGGATGCCGCCTCATCGCCGAAAGCGAAGGCGTCGAGCACGCGGGCGTAGAGCAGGCAGGCGGCGAGGCCGAAGCCGACGACGATCGAGACCAGCGCAAATTCCGGCCAGCGCACGCCGCTGAAGCTGCCGAGCAGCCAGAACATCACGTCGCGGGCCTGCTGCGCATTGGCCGACGTGGTGACGATATAGGAGGTCGAAGCATTGAAGAGCTGCGAGGCGGCGACACCGGCAAGGACGGTGCGGTCCGCGCCGCCGCGCGTGCCGTTCGACAGCAGCGCCACAAAGAAGAAGGCCGCGAAGGCGCCGGCGAAGGCGCCTGCCGAAAGCGATACGGCGCCCGCGCCGACGCCTAAAATGACGATCGCAACGGCACCGGTGGAGGCGCCGGCCGAAATGCCGAGCACATAGGGTTCGGCGAGCGGATTGCGCAGCAGCGACTGCATGATGGCGCCAGACAGCGCCAGTCCCGCGCCGCAGAAGGCGGCGACGAGCGCGCGGCTCAGGCGATAATCCCAGATGACAGTCTCATGGATGCGGTTCAGCTCGACAGCGGTCCAGCCGAGCCGGTTGGTAACGGCCGAGAAGGTGGTCGCAAGCGGGATCGGCAGGTCGCCGATCCCGACGCTGACGCCGATGGCGACAGCGATGAGGCAAAGGGAAGCCAGGAGCAGTGCGATGACTGCTCCCAGCTGCCGGAAGAGACGGCCGGCGTCGATCACCTCAGGAGACCGAGCGCCTTCAGCTGTTCGGCCACCTGCTCGGCGCCGTAGATCGTGCGGATGGTCGGATTCATCGCCTGGCCATCCATCACGACGAGGGCCTTGTTCCTGACCGCCGGAATCTGGCTGACGGCCGGATCGCAGTTCAGGAAGTTGATCTTGGCTTCCGGCTTGTCGAGCTCCCAGCGGTTGCGGTCGAGGCTGGCGACGACGATGACGTCGGGGTTGGAGGCGATGATGCCTTCCCAGCCGACGGTCGGCCATTCTGCGTCGGCGGTGATCGCATTATGTCCGCCGAGCAGATCGGCGATGAAGCCGGAGGCGCTGTTTTTACCACCAACATAGGCGTCGGCCGACGGGCTGGGGCTGGAAAACCAGAAGACGTAGGACAGGTTCTGGCCGTCCCTGGCAACGCTCCCGCGAAGCTTGGCTTCACGCGCCTTGAAATCGGCGATCAGCGCCTGGCCCCGATCGGCGACATCGAAAATCTGCGAGAGTTCGTCGATCTCCTTGTAGAGAAGATCCATGTTCCACAACTCGCGGCGGCTGCCGTACTGGTCCTTGACCTCCTTGGTGCTGAGGCAGGTGCTCGGCGAGAGGTAGGTTGAGACGCCGACCTTGTCGAAATCCTCGCGCTTGGCGATCTTGCTGTTGGGGCCGACCAGGCTTGGCAAGGCCACCGCCACGAAATCGGGATTTTCCGCGAGCATCGACTCGAAGGTCGGCATTTCGACGGTGAGAAGCTTGACCTTGGCATTTGCCTCGGCGAGCTGCGGCAGAACCCTGCTCGGCCAGAAGGCGGTGCCGACCATCTTGTCCTGAAGGCCGAGCAACAGCAGGATTTCCGCGCTGTTCTGGCCAAGCCCGATCGCCCGCTCGGGCGCCTTCTTGAAGGTCACCTCAGCGCCGCAGTTTTCGAGCGTCAGCGGGTAGGTGGTCGAGCCGGCGAATGACGGAGCCGCGGCAAGGCCGATCAGAGCGGAGAGGCCGCAGGCGGCCAGAAGTGATTTAAAGCCGATCACTGTAGAAATCCCGGTGCGTGAGTTTATGGGCGGGGGTATAGCCACAGGAGGCGCAGGAAAACAAGACCAAATGGATCAACTTATCGCAAAAATCGACGGTGCTGGACACTGCGTCCAGTTAGCTCGCCTACCAGACCATGTCCTAAGTCCAGATACTATCACTATCGTTTTCGAGAAACTTCCGGATCGCCTGCGAGAGAGCTTGTGGGTTCTCCTCGGCCACGTGATGGCCGCTGTCGATGCCGAAGCCGCGCACGTCCTCGGCCCAGTTTCGCCAGATAGCGACGGGATCGCCATAGATCTGTTCCATATCGTCGCGCAACGACCAGAGGCACAGCATGGGGCAGATCACTTTCCGGCCGGTATCGCGGTCCTCGCGGTCGTGGCGGTGGTCGATACTGAGGCCGGCGCGGTAATCCTCGATCATCCCGTGGATCACGGCTGGATCGTGGATAATGTCGATAAGGTCGTCATAGGCCGGCCTTCCCATCAGTTCAGGCGAGAGTTTGTCGTACCATGCCAAGGGATCGGCCATGATCGCCCGCTCCGGCTTTTCCGGCTGAGCGAAGAAGAACCAGTGGTACCAATCCCGGGCAAATTTCCAGTCGGCGCGTTCGAGATGCTCGATCACGGGGATGCCGTCTGCGATGACGAGTTTCTGCACGCGATCGGGATGGTCCATCGCCATGCGGAAGGCAGTCAGGCTTCCGCGGTCGTGGCCGACCACCGCGAAGTTTTCGTGCCCCAATCGCCGCATCAGCGCGACCAGCGCTTCAGCCTTGGCGCGCTTCGAAGAGTTGCTGCTGTCGGGAGCATCGGCTGGCTGGTAGGAGCGGCCGAAGCCGGGAAGGTCGGGGCAGACGACCGTGTAGTCGGGCGCCAGCAACTCCGCCACCTTCCCCCAGGTCATATGCGTCCTGGGATGGCCATGGAGGAGAAGAACGGCTGGTCCTGATCCGCCGTGTCGGACGCGAAGCAAACCCGGTCCGACGTCGACGGAATCGAGAGAAAAGCCTTGGAACATGGTCAGCTGAGCTTGCCCACGAGCTTGGCATAATCCGAAAATGTCGCCCCTTCGCCTTTGCTGCCGGCCTCGCCGGCAAGCTGCAGCACACGGATTGGAAATAGGATTGCCGCCAGGTTGGCGCCGGAGAGCTCATGGTCGTCGTCCTCCTCGATCGCCTTTTTGGCTTTCGAGAGCGCGGCATCGATTTCCGCGCGCGTAAGCAATTCCTTTTCGACGATCGCGTCGCATATCGAGGCCATTGCCATGATCAGGCCCTTGAGCTGCAGATTGGCGGTATTCATGAGAACTCCCGGGTGAAGAAAGGATTTCTAGTCCTGTTCGACCGGCCGGATTGTGTCGACCGAGACCGTGCCGTCGAGGATACCCCGCTTTATATCACGTCTGTCCCGATCGATCTCGATCACGGTGTAGAGTTTGTCGTCACGAAAGGCGCTGGCATTGGCCGTGGTGACATCTTCGGCAGGCGCCGCATCGACTTCCATGAAATCGAGCTCGCGTGCCGCGGCAACGATTCTGGCATCGCCCGGCGTCCGGGCGGCGACGACGATGGCGCCGTGATTGGGCGCATTCCCCCATCTGGGATCGTCGGGTTTGGCGATCGGCTCAAGCCGGTAGATGTTCAGCACCTCGCCGCCGGTTTCGGACGATGCCTCCGCCGCGGCATCCTGCATCTGCGCTTGGCTCTCGACCGACCTGCCGAAGGTCGTCGGGCTGGTCGCATTGTTGATCTCGTCTTTCCCTGTCCTTGAGACGTTCGACATGTCGTTCTCCTTGTCAGGACGGAAACGACGGCCAGCGGGAAACTGTTCCCACGCCGGCAAAGTTTGGCCGCCGACACTGGGTTAGGCCAACCTCTGCAACCCTGCGGCACACCCATAGCCTTTTTCCAGTCGAGCACTAGTTACCCTCTGTCGAACAGGGGGGATTTCGTGAGCACGCAAACCGGTGAATTTTCGCGCGACGACGCTGCTGCTGAGAGCATCAACGGGTACGACCACAAAAGCATGGCGTACGACGATGCCAGCGCCCTTTTAGAAGTGCTGGTCGCGGTCAGGCGCGGCGACTTTTCCGTGCGGATGCGCTCTGACCTGACCGGCGTGACCGGCAAAGTCGCCGATGCGCTGAACGACATCATCGCCGCCAATCAGCGCATGGCCCGGCAGCTCGAACATGTCGGCCAGGTCGTCGGCCGCGACGGGCGGACAAGTACCAGGGTGCGCTTCGGCCTGTCGGATGGTTCATGGTCGGAAATGGAAGGCTCGATCAATGGCCTGATCGACGATCTCCTGTGGCCGACCACGGCGGTCACCCGCACGATTACCGCGGTCGCCAAAGGCGATCTCTTGCAGACCGTGCCGCTCGATGTCGACGGGCGGGCGCTGAAGGGCGAATTCCTGCGCTCGGCCGATATCGTCAACACGATGATCAAGCAGCTCAGCGTCTTCACCTCGGAGGTGACGCGCGTTGCCCGCGAAGTCGGCACTGACGGCAAGCTCGGTGGCCAGGCGCAGGTGCCCGAGGTGACGGGCGTCTGGAAGGACTTGACCGAAAGCGTCAACTCGATGGCGTCGAACCTGACGGCGCAGGTGCGCAACATCGCGGAGGTGACGATCGCGGTCGCTAACGGCGACCTCTCCAAGAAGATTACCGTCGACGTGCGCGGCGAGATCCTGCAGCTGAAGGAAGCGATCAACACCATGGTCGATCAGCTGCGCTCCTTCGCTTCCGAAGTGACGCGCGTCGCCCGTGAGGTCGGAACCGAAGGCAAGCTTGGCGGCCAAGCGCTGGTGCCGGGCGTCGCCGGCACCTGGAAGGACCTGACCGACTCGGTCAACGCGATGTGCGGCAACCTCACCGCCCAGGTGCGCAACATCGCGCAGGTGACGACGGCGGTTGCGCGCGGCGACCTCTCGCGCAAGATCACCGTCGACGTCTCGGGTGAAATTCTGGAGCTCAAGGAAACCATCAACACGATGGTGGATCAGTTGAACGGCTTTGCCGGCGAGGTGACGCGTGTGGCGCGTGAAGTCGGCACCGAAGGCCGCCTCGGCGGTCAGGCGCAGGTGCCGGGCGTCGCCGGCACCTGGAAGGACCTGACGGACAACGTCAATTCGATGGCCTCGAATCTGACGGCGCAGGTGCGCAACATCGCCGAAGTTTCCACTGCGATCGCCAATGGCGACCTGTCGAAGAAGATCACGGTGACGGTTTCGGGCGAAATCCTCGAGCTGAAGGAAACCATCAACACGATGGTCGATCAGCTGAACGCCTTTGCCTCGGAAGTGACGCGTGTCGCCCGCGAAGTGGGAACGGAAGGCCGGCTCGGCGGTCAGGCGAACGTACGTGGCGTCGCCGGCACCTGGAAGGACCTGACCGAAAACGTCAACTCGATGGGCGGCAACCTGACGGCGCAGGTGCGTAATATCGCGGAAGTCTCCACAGCCATCGCCAATGGCGACCTGTCGAAGAAGATCACCGTCGACGTGAAGGGCGAAATTCTCGAACTGAAGGAAACCATCAACACGATGGTCGACCAGCTGAACGCCTTCGCTTCGGAAGTGACGCGCGTGGCGCGCGAAGTCGGCACGGAAGGCCGGCTCGGCGGCCAGGCGAACGTGCGCGGCGTGGCCGGCACCTGGAAGGACCTGACCGACAGCGTCAATTCCATGGCCTCCAACCTGACCGGCCAAGTGCGCAATATCGCCGAAGTCGCGACTGCCGTCGCCCAGGGCGACCTTTCGAAGAAGATCACCGTTCCGGTGTCGGGTGAGATCCTCGAACTGAAAGAGACCATCAATACGATGGTCGACCAGTTGAACGGCTTTGCCGGCGAGGTCACGCGCGTCGCACGTGAAGTCGGCACCGAAGGCCGGCTCGGCGGCCAGGCCAACGTGCTTGGCGTGGCCGGCACCTGGAAGGACCTGACCGACAGCGTCAATTCCATGGCCGGCAACCTGACGGCGCAGGTGCGCAACATCGCCGAAGTCTCCACGGCGATCGCCAATGGCGACCTGTCGAAGAAGATCACGGTGTCGGTCTCGGGCGAAATCCTCGAGCTCAAGGAAACGCTGAACACCATGGTGGATCAGCTGAACCGCTTCGCCTCCGAGGTGACGCGTGTGGCCCGAGAGGTCGGCACCGAAGGCAAGCTCGGCGGTCAGGCGCAGGTGCCTGGTGTGGCCGGGACCTGGAAGGATCTGACCGAAAACGTCAACTCCATGGCTTCGAACCTCACCGGTCAGGTGCGCAACATCGCCGAAGTCACGACCGCCGTGGCGCGCGGCGACCTCTCACGCAAGATCACTGTCGACGTGAAGGGGGAAATCCTTGAGCTGAAGAACACCATCAATACCATGGTGGACCAGCTGAACGCTTTCGCCGGCGAAGTCACGCGTGTTGCCCGCGAAGTCGGCACCGAAGGCAAGCTCGGCGGCCAGGCGCAGGTACCAGGTGTTGCCGGCACCTGGAAGGATCTGACCGACAGTGTCAACTCCATGGCGGGCAACCTGACGGCGCAGGTGCGAAACATCGCCGAGGTGGCGACTGCGATCGCCAATGGCGACCTGTCGCGCAAGATCACCGTCGATGTGCGCGGCGAGATCCTGCTCTTGAAGGACACGCTGAATACTATGGTCGACCAGCTTCGCTCCTTCGCCGGCGAAGTGACGCGTGTCGCCCGCGAAGTCGGCACCGATGGCCGGCTGGGCGGCCAGGCAGTCGTTCCCGGCGTCGCCGGCACCTGGAAGGACCTGACCGACAACGTCAACCTGCTCGCCGCCAATCTGACGACGCAGGTTCGCAACATCGCCGAAGTGACGACCGCCGTGGCACGTGGCGACCTGTCGCGCAAGATCACCGTCGACGTGAAGGGGGAAATCCTCGAACTGAAGAACACGATCAATACGATGGTGGACCAGCTGAACGCCTTCGCCGGCGAAGTCACACGCGTCGCCCGCGAAGTCGGCACCGAAGGCAAGCTCGGCGGTCAGGCGCAGGTGCCCGGCGTCGCCGGCACCTGGAAAGATCTGACCGACACCGTCAACGTCATGGCCGCCAACCTCACCGAACAGGTGCGCGGCATCGTCAAGGTGGTGACGGCGGTCGCAAACGGCGACCTGAAGCAGAACCTCACCGTCGCCTCGAAGGGCGAGGTGGCAGCCCTTGCCGAGACGATCAACAACATGACCAACACGCTTGCGACCTTCGCCGATCAGGTGACCACGGTGGCGCGCGAAGTCGGCGTCGAAGGCCGCCTCGGCGGTCAGGCGAATGTTCCCGGTACCGCGGGAACGTGGAAGGATCTGACCGGCAACGTCAACCTGCTTGCCGCCAATCTGACGACGCAGGTGCGTGCCATCGCCGAGGTCGCCACCGCCGTCACCAAGGGCGACCTGACGCGGTCGATCAAGGTCGATGCGCGCGGCGAAGTGGCCGAGCTCAAGGACAACATCAACACGATGATCGACAACCTGCGCCTGACGACGGAGCGCAACACCGAGCAGGACTGGCTGAAGACAAATCTGGCGCGCTTCACCAACATGCTGCAGGGCCAGCGCGACCTGACGCTGGTCGGCAAGATGCTGCTTTCGGAACTGGCGCCGCTGGTCGGCGCGCATCAGGGCGTCATCTACCAAGTGGACGCCGACGAAGAGCAGCCGTTCCTGTCCCTGCTCTCGGTCTATGCGCAGGGCGTCGAAGCGGCGCATCCGCTGCGGCTCGACTTCGGTCAGGGCCTGGTCGGTCAATGCGCCAGCGACGCCCGCCGCATCCTCGTCACCGATCTTCCCGACAATGTCGTGCCGATCAGCTCGGGCGTGTTCACGACGCTGCCGCGAAGCGCGATCGTCCTGCCGGTGCATTTCGAGGGGCAGGTGAAGGCGGTGATCGAGCTTGCCTCTGCAGGTGAATTCACCGAGCTGCAGCTTTCCTTCCTCGACCAGCTGACGACGTCGATCGGCATCGTTCTCAACTCGATCGAAGCGACCATGCAGACCGAAGGCCTGCTCAAGCAGTCGCAGCAGCTCGCGGCCGAACTGCAGACGCAGCAGCGCGAGTTGCAACAGACCAACGAGCAGCTCGGCCAGAAGGCGCAGCAGCTCGAGGAACGCAACGTCGAAGTCGAGGCGAAGAACCAGGAAATCGAGCAGGCCCGCCGCGCGCTCGAGGAAAAGGCGACGGAGCTTGCTCTCACCTCGAAGTACAAATCCGAATTCCTCGCCAACATGTCGCATGAATTGCGCACGCCGTTGAATTCGATCCTTATCCTCGGCCAGCAGCTTGGCGAAAACCCCGACGGCAACCTCTCGGCAAAGCAGGTCGAATTCGCAAAGACCATCCACGGCGCCGGCACCGATCTGCTTAACCTCATCAGCGATATTCTTGATCTGTCGAAGATCGAGTCCGGTACGGTCTCGGTCGACGCCGAGGAGATCTTTGTCAGCAATCTGCTCGAAGTGATGGCGCGGCCATTCCGGCACGAGGCGGAAAACCGCAACCTGTCCTTCGCTATCGAGGTCGGCGCCGATGTGACGAAGAGCATCATTACGGATTCGAAGCGGCTGCAGCAGATCCTCAAGAACCTGCTGTCGAACGCCTTCAAATTCACGGCGCAGGGCGGCATCACACTTCGCGTCGCCTCGGCGGCGAGCGGCTGGTCGCCGGAGCATCCCTCGCTCCGGCATGCGCCATCGGTCATCGCCTTTGAAGTGATCGATACCGGTATCGGCATTCCGCCTGAGAAGCAGCGCATCATCTTCGAGGCGTTCCAGCAGGCGGACGCCTCGACCAGCCGCAAATATGGCGGCACCGGCCTGGGGCTCGCCATCAGCCGCGAACTGGCAAACCTGCTCGGCGGCGAGATCCAGCTGCGCAGCACGCCGGGTGTCGGCAGCACCTTCGTGCTTTACCTGCCGCTCACCTATGTCGGCGCCGGCGCGGTCGCGCCGAAGTCGGCTCCGGCAGCGGCGAATGTCGTTGAATTCGCCGAGGCGGCTGCCCGCCGGGCTGAGAAACCCGCCGAACATGTCGCGGACGACCGCCACCGGATCGAGCCCGGCGACTCCGTGCTGCTCGTCGTCGAAGACGATGCGCATTATGCCCGCGTCCTCGTCGATCTCGCCCGCGACAACGGTTTCAAGGTGTTGGTCGCGATGCGCGGCAGTGATGCGCTTGTTCTTGCACAGGAATACAGGCCGTCGGCGATTTCGCTCGACATCTTCCTGCCCGACATGCTCGGCTGGACGGTGCTGAGCCAGCTCAAGCAGAATTCGCAGACGCGACACATTCCGGTGCAGATCATCAGCCTCGACGAGGATCGCCAGCACGGGCTGACTCGCGGCGCCTTCGCCTTCATGAGCAAGCCGACAACACCGGAAGGTCTCGGCAAGGCGCTGTCGCGGCTGAAGGCTTATGCCGAGCCGCGCCGCAAACAGCTGCTGCTGGTGGAAGACAACGAAGCCGAGCGCATGAGCGTCACCGCCCTTCTTGGGCACGATGACATCGACATAACAAGCGTCGGCTCCGGGTCTGAGGCGCTCACGGTTCTCCGGCAGGGCTCGGCCGACTGCGTCGTGCTCGACCTCACGCTGCCTGACATGTCCGGCTTCGAAGTGCTCGAGCAGATCCGCGACGACGCCGAGATCGCCGAAGTCCCGGTCGTCGTGTTCACCGGCCGGGAGCTTTCGCCCGAGGAAGACGCCACGCTGCACAGCATGGCGCGCAGCGTCGTGGTGAAGGGCGTGGAGTCGCCCGAGCGCCTGCTCGACGAGACGGCGTTGTTCCTGCACCGGGTGGTCGCCGACCTGCCGGCGGCAAAGCAGGCGACGCTGCAGGAGTTGCACAGCTCGGACGAGGATCTCGTCGGCGAGACCGTGTTGCTCGTCGACGATGATGCCCGCAACATCTTTGCGCTGAGCAGCGTGCTCGAACGTCGCGGCATGAAGGTGCTGACCGCGACGACGGGTAGCGAGGCAATCGAGGTCATCAACACCGAGCCCTCGGTGGCGATCGTGCTGATGGATATCATGATGCCCGGGATGGACGGTTACGAGACGATGCAGGTGATCCGGTCGGAGCCCCGCTTCCGACGGCTGCCGATCCTGGCGCTGACGGCTAAGGCGATGAAGGGTGACCGGGAGAAATGCCTGGAAGCGGGCGCGTCGGACTACCTGGCAAAGCCCGTCAACACCGAGCAGCTCCTGTCGGCTCTGCGTATGTGGCTGCACCGCTGAGGATCCGGCCATGAACCCCGTCAACATCCTCCTCGTCGACGACCAGCCCGCCAAACTCCTGAGCTACGAGGTCATTCTCGAAGAGCTCGAGGAAAATCTGATCAAGGCGCAATCGGCGCGCGAAGCCTTCGAGCACCTGCTGCGCACGGAAATTGCCGTGATCCTCGTCGACGTCTGCATGCCCGAGCAGGACGGCTTCGAACTGGTCAGCATGATCCGGCAGCACCCGCGCTATCAGAACACACCGATCATCTTCGTCTCCGCCGTGATGCTGGCCGAACCCGACCGGCTGCGCGGCTATGCGGTCGGCGCCGTCGATTACGTCTCCGTCCCGATCGTGCCCGAGGTGCTGCGGGCCAAGGTCAGGGTCTTTGCCGATCTCTACAGGAAGACGCGGGAACTCGAACGTCTGAACGCCGAACTGGAGGCCAGGGTGCATCAGCGCACCGCTGAGCTCGAAGCGTCGGCGGCGCAGCTGCGTCAGCTGAACGAGGAGCTGGAGCACCGCATCGACCAAAGGACACGCGAACGCGAGGAGGCGCTGGCGCAGCTCTTCGAGGCACAGAAGCTCGATACGATCGGCCACCTGACAGGCGGCGTGGCGCACGACTTCAACAACCTTCTGATGGCGGTGCTCGGCAGCCTCAGCCTGCTGAAAAAGCGGCTTCCGGCGGATGAGCGCAGCGAACGTTTGGTGACGAACGCCATCCAGGCGGCCGAACGCGGTACGGCGCTCACCCAGCGCCTGCTTGCCTTCGCTCGCCGACAGGAGCTGAAGCCGCAGGCGGTCGATTTCCTCCGCCTGTTCGAAAACGTCGAGGATCTGCTCGCCAAGGCGGTCGGACCGCGCGTCGAAATCCGAAAGCGCATCCCTGCGGATCTGGAGCCGCTGCTGGTGGACAGCAATCAGCTGGAACTGGCGCTGCTCAACTTGTTCGTCAATGCGCGGGATGCGCTCGAAAGCGGCGGTGCGGTGACCGTCGCGGCTGCGGCGGAGGAGACCCGGCCGGCCGGTCTTGCCGGTGGAAATTACATCAGGATATCGGTGTCGGACGATGGCGAGGGAATGGACGAAGCGACGGTTCTGCGCGCTGCCGAGCCATTCTTCACCACGAAGGGGATCGGCAAGGGCACCGGGCTCGGCCTGTCGATGGTGCACGGCCTGGCAGCGCAATCGGGCGGTTCGATCCAGATTTCGAGCACGAGAGGCAAGGGCACGACCGTTTCGCTCTGGCTGCCGGTCGCGCAGAGCATTGCCAAGGCGCAGCCGGCAGTCGTGCCTGCGACCGCGGAACCCCTGAATCCGGTCTCGCGATCGCTTGCCATCCTCGTCGTCGACGACGATGCACTCGTCAGGACCGGAACCGTGGCAATGCTGGAGGACCTCGGGCACCTGCCGCGGGAAGCGGCTTCCGCTACCCAAGCTTTGGAATTCCTCGCCGGCGGACAGGAGTGTGATCTCGTCATCACCGATCATGCCATGCCGGGCATGACGGGCGCCGAGCTCGCACGCCATCTTCGTTCAGCCTTCCCCAACCTGCCCGTTATCCTCGCTTCCGGCTATGTCGAGCTTGCCGAGGATCAGGGGCTCGGCCGGATGCTCAGGATGGCGAAGCCGTTCACGCAGGAGCAGCTCCAGGCGGCCATGGACGAGGCGCTGAGAGACAAGGTCGCAGCGGCATGATGATCGAAGCGGCAGCCGTTGGGGGATGCTGCATAATCGACGTTTCTTCATTCACCCCTAAGTCACCAGCCTGAGTGGCGGAGGAATCGGCTGCCGTGCCCGCGGATGCCGCCCATGAGGCCCGCGGTTAACATGGAAAACTGCTCTTCGTCCGCGTGAACCAGCATGAACACGCCGCGACCAATTCGGATTTGCGCCGCCCGCTGATGAGATCTCGTCGCGCGTACTCTACCCCGGCGAAACTTTTCGCTCTGCTGAAAGTTACTCAAACCCATCCTCACTCACCGAAGGCTTCCCCTTGACCAAAACGATGTTCGGCCCCGCATTCACCGAAGATGGCGTTCTGTTTCGCCTTTGGGCTCCACTGCATGAAAGCGTTTCGTTGAAAATCGAAGGCTCTGATCCGCGCCCGATGCAAGCGGCTGAAGATGGCTGGCATAAGTGCGCGGTCGCGAATGCCGGCCCTGGTACGCAGTATCGCTTCATCCTGCCGGACGGTCTTCAAATTCCCGATCCTGCTTCGCGCTTCCAGCCGCAGGATGTGCATGGTCCGAGTGAAGTGGTCGACCTTTCCCGCTATCGCTGGAAGACGGGCGACTGGGCAGGCGGCCCATGGGAAGAGATGGTCATCTACGAACTGCATATCGGCTGCTTCACACCGCAGGGGACTTTCAAGGCCGCGATCGAGCGTCTCGACCACCTGCGGAAGCTGGGCGTCTCGGCGCTGCAGATCATGCCGCTCAGCGACTTCCCCGGCCGCTACAACTGGGGCTATGACGGCGTGCTTCCCTATGCACCCGACAGCACTTACGGCCGGCCGGAAGATCTCATGGCGCTGGTGGATGCGGCGCACGAACGTGGCATTTCGGTCTTTCTCGACGCGGTCTACAACCACTTTGGGCCAGATGGGAACTATATTCCCTCCTACGCACCGCTGTTTACCGATCATCATAAGACACCCTGGGGCCACGGCATCAATTATGACGGTGACGGCTCTGAGATGATCCGCGAATTCATCATCGAGAATGCCATCTATTGGATTAGCGAGTTCAGGCTCGACGGTTTTCGCTTCGACGCCGTCCATGCCATCAAGGACGACAGCTCTGAGCACCTTCTTCACGCACTGGCCGGCCGCGTCAGGGCTGAAGCCGGTGACCGGCATGTTCATCTCATCGTAGAAAACGAGGAGAACGACAGCGACCTTCTGAAACGTGACGCAGATGGCGGGGCGAGGCTGTTCACGGCCCAATGGAACGACGATGTCCACCATGTGCTGCATATTACTGCCACGGGTGAAACCTTCGGCTACTATGCCGATTATGTCGGCGACGCCGGCAAGCTCGGCCGGGCGCTGGCGGAAGGCTTCGTGTTCCAGGGCGAGCACATGCCGTATCGCGGCGGAAGCCGAGGCAGGCCAAGTGGCCACTTGCCGCCCACCGCCTTCGTGTCCTTTATCCAGAACCATGACCAGATCGGTAACCGGGCGCTCGGGGACCGGATTATGGCTTCGAGCCCGACCAATGCCATCAAGGCCGTCACATCGATCTACCTGCTGGCACCTGAGATACCGATGCTGTTCATGGGTGAGGAATGGGGTGCGCGAGAACCTTTTCCGTTTTTCTGCGATTTCAACGAGGATCTGAACGAAAAGGTCAGAAAGGGCAGGCGTGAGGAGCTTTCGCGCCTGCCGGGGTTCGATGTTGACGAGCATCTCGATCCGACGGCGCCGTCGACCTTTGCGGCCGCGAAGCTCGACTGGTCGAAAAGCGTTTCATCGGAAATGCTTGAATTCTACAAGACGCTTCTCGACCTCCGACATAGACGGATCGTACCCCTGCTGAAAGGAGCCAGAGGCGGAAACGGGGTCTATCGCTCCGCAGGTGCAACGCTCGCGGTGGATTGGGTCCTGGCCGGCGACCGGCGCCTTCATCTGGATGCCAATCTCGGCGGCGAGGCGGCGCCGCTTCCTCGGCGGCGCGAAGAAGGCGAAACGATCTTCCGCCTCGGCGGCTGCGATGGAGGACAATTGGCGCCCTGGACGGTGATCTGGAGCATCTCGGGTGAGGGGCCTGGCATGAAGGCGATCGGACGATGAAATCCGCCGAGCTCGAAAAGCTCGCACGGCGATACGGGATCAGCCCGACCAGGCCCAGTCCCGAGGATCGCGAGGTGGCGATTTCCGCCGACACCAAACGGAAGATACTCTCGGCTTTGGAAGTCGATCTGTCAGGAACCACCCATCGGCAGACGGTTGCACCGCGGCGGGAGCAGGAGCCGGCGCCGGCGAATGACGTAATTCCCAAGTCATTTCTGCCGGACTTCCTGCTCAAGACGCGGGTCTGGGGGATCAGCCTGCAGCTTTACGAACTGCGGTCGGCGCGAAACTGGGGCATCGGAGATTTTGAGGATCTGTCTGACGTGGCCGACCTGGCGGGGAAGATCGGCGCTGACTTCGTCGGCCTCAATCCGCTGCACGCACCGTTTCTCGCCGATCCCGACCGCTGCAGCCCCTATGAGCCCTCGAGCCGTCAGCATCTCAACCCGCTCTACATCGCGGTCGACCGACTGCCAGGTTTTGTCAGTAGTGCCGAATTCGAACGGCAACTGGAGGGACTTCGCCGAAGCGACCTCGTCGATTATGTCGGAGTTGCGAGGGTCAAGCTTGGAGCTCTGCGGGATCTCTGGCGCGGCTGGCCCCAAGCAGGCGTCGCCGATAAAACTTACGATCCCGTTGATTTCGATGCCTTCGTCACGCGAGGCGGCAACAGCTTGCAGCGACATGCGCTCTTTGAATGTCTTTCGCTTTCCATGGTGGAGCGTGGTGCAGGCGCCGGCTGGCAGGGATGGCCGGCAGATTTCCGGCGCTCTGACAGCGCCGCCGTCGCCGAATTCGCGCGCAAGCATGCGGACGAGGTCCGCTTCCACATGTGGCTGCAGTGGCTCGCTCATCAGCAACTGCTTCAGGCAGCGGACCGGGCGCGCGAAGCGGGCCTGCGGATCGGACTTTATCTCGATCTCGCCGTGGGCGAGGCGGTCGACGGATCGGCCACATGGAGCGAGCCGGATGTCTATATCTCGAAGGCGACCATCGGCAGCCCTCCCGATCCATTCGCGGTAGAGGGACAGGACTGGCATCTAGCCGGATATCTGCCTTCCGCGATCGCTTCGGGAGACAGCTCGCCTTACCGGCGCATGGTGAGCGCCGCCATGCGCTATGCCGGTGCGATCCGGATCGATCACGCCCCGGCGCTCCGGCGCCTGTTTCTGGTGCCGCTCGGCAGCAGGCCAGATGGCGGCGCCTATGTCCGCTACCCCCAGCATCAGCTTCTGCAGATCCTGGCCGAGACCTCCGCCAAGTATCGATGCCTCGTCATCGGCGAAGCGCTGGGAATGATCCCGCCGGATTTGCCTGACGAGCTGGCGGCGGCGCAGATCCTTTCGTATCGCATTCTCTCCTATGAACAGGACGAAAAAGGCTTCAAGCCGCCGGATGCCTATCCCGTCTTTGGCCTGACCTGCATTTCGACGCACGACCATCAGACGCTCGCCGGCTGGTGGCGCAGCGCCGACATCCAGGATCGCCGCGACCACGGCATCGTGCCGCCCGATCTCACGGCAAAACATCTCCAGCACCGCCGGCGCGAGCGACGAAATCTGAAGGCCGCGCTCCTCGCTGCCGGCATCGACGTGCCGGCAGGTCTTAGTGCGAGGGCCGGCCGGGAGACTTTGAGGGAATTGACGGTCAGCGCCTACCGCTTCATCGCCCGTACTCCGTCGCTTCTTGTCGCGGTTCGGCTTGCCGACCTTACCGACGAGAAAAGGCCCACCAATATCCCTGGCACTAATGACAGCTACCCCAACTGGAAGCCTAAGCTGTCGGTTTCGCTGGAAGACCTGGCGTCGAACCGTCTGCTGCATCGCATTACGGCGGCGATGGGGGAGGAAAGGCCACGGATTCAGGCGGCAAGGGGACGACCAGGGAGCAGGCGGATTTCGAATAGCCAGGATAAGGATCGCCGAGAAGCCAAAGACCGCTTGTCGAAGTCGCCATAGAGACCGTGGAACGCGTACCGGTGGGCATCATGAACGCCAAGCAGGCATTGTCGCTTCCTGACGATCTCGACGTGAAGGTATCGCATCCCGATCATGAGCCGGGCAGCACCGACAATTTCATTCCCAAGGGCGAACTGCAGCGGCACCTGGACAAGCCTTAGGACGTCTCAGCTTGTCCGCTCGAGCGTCAGGCGATTTGAGTTTCGCATCCCGGAACCTCCATGAGCTTGGCGTGTTTGACTCCACAAATGGAAGGAGAAAACCATGGCACATGCCGACCGGAAGCACATTGGCGCGGGCGCGAAGGGGAAGGGCGACGGAAGCGGCGCGATGACCAATCTCGACGAGGAAAAGCTTCCCGCAAACACAGTTCTTTCGAACCGTGACAAGACCCGGCACTCCAAAGAGCGCGGTCTCGACGGCAAGACGATTCAGACCGAGCAATACTCGGATCACAGCTCCAATCGGAATCCTAAATGAGGACAAGGTGATGAGCAGCAGATTACCTCCCATTCCCGCCGACAACGTCAGTAACAAGGGAGCCGGCAAGCCCCGGCAGACCGAGTCAGAGGATACTGCGGTGGCAAGCGGCAACGAAAACCCTCATAAGAAGGGTCAACTAGGAAACACCAAAGTCAACACCACCCATCAGGGTTACCAGCAGGACAGGTAGGAGGCATCGATGTCTACGTCGAAGAAGAGCCCATCGACTATCCGCCAGGGCGGCCCAGGCGCATCCCATGAAAACGCCAAGGCGCCGCTCGAGATACCGAAGCCGCCAGCCGAGCCGGATAGACGTACGCGAAGCAAGGTTTCGGGCGGCGGCGGCGAGCATGATCGCCACCACACCCACGACGCAAGAGAGAAGTGAGGGACAGACCTGGCGGTAGAACCCGATGAGCCCAAAGCACGAGGTCCACCGCTTCACATGATCAACATGACGGAAAACAGACCATGACGACCGCATTCATCCTTGTTGCACTGGCTCTCATCGTCATCTACGCCGGCCCGACATTGCTTTACATCTGCGTCGGCTATGCTGACTACATGATCGAACGGCGCCGACATTTGCTGGCTGTAAAACACGCGGTAAAGCGCCGCAGCGACGAGCTTTAGTTGTCCGGTCGACGGCGGGCCAGGATTTCATCCACGCTTGGGACGCCGATGTCTTCGGCCGCCGCAGTTTCACTCGATTTCGTCGGCACGCTGGGTGATCGCGAACTCCTAAGGATGCCGGCCATTTCGGGGTCGTTGCCGGCATGTGCAATAAAAGCGTAGAAGGCCGCACGAAACGATTTCTTTCTTGGTGGCCTGCGAATGTGATTTCATCACAGCCTTGATCAGCTGCTTCGGTGTGATATTGGCCCGCTTTTCCTTCAGAATGGGCTCGCCAGGCTCCTTCAGATCCTGGTCTTTCAGTCGATTTCCCCGGAATCCTTGTCTCCGATTTCCTCGACATCATGATCAGGTAGAATGCGATGCTTTACTTCCTCGGCCGCGACCGCGATGCCTCTGGCCGTTCCCGCCAGGGCAATCTCGGCCGCGATGAGAGGGTGCTTGCGCACAAGCTTTCCGAGCGCCTTGGCCGTCGCGGCCGCTTTGGCCTGAGACAAGACGCCTTTATCGGCGCGTTTGCGCAAGAGAGATTCCAGCTTTCGCTTCGAATGCTTTCGGGGCGGCGTCGCATCTAATGCACGGCGACGCCCTTCCGAGGGTTTTCTTCCGCCTGCTTCCGGATATTCTTCGGAAGCGCCGAACTGGCGGCCTCACGCACAACATCGATGGCCGCATCGGCGGCACTATGGAAGGCCTGCCCGACCAGCCCAAGAGTCTTCGCGCTCTTGCGCGTACTCGATTTTGCGGCGCCGGCAATGTCCTCGCGGTCCTCCACCAGCACGGCCGCAGCAGCGCCGGCTCCCGCAATCAGCGCCTTTCCCAGCGTGTCACGACCGGTGGGGCTCGCCAGTAAGGTTTTCAGTATCGAATTCTTTCGGATGGCTTTCGGCACCTTGTAACCTGCAATCTTCTTCGGAATCTTTGTCTTGGCCATAACGCACCTCCTTCAGACCGTGAGAACGCGGCAAAGCGCACCCTGTTCCGAGAGTGGGTGGCACCGCGCGAAGGAGGAGCTTCGCCTCTTGTTTGCGGCAACTTCGGCTCGCCGAAGCAAAGGTTAGCAGATGTTAGTGGATCGAGTGAGAGGTGGCAGCATTGATCTTGAGCAGATCCGGGGCGGGAAACATCTCGATCAATCCTGCGGCGAGTTCGTCGACATCGGTCTTGCCTTCATTGAAGAGCTGGATGGCGGCGCTGCACAGGATCTGGCTGTCGTGTTCGCTTACCGAGACGCCGAAATGGCGATACCAGCTCATGACAGCCTTCGACAGGCATCTGAAATCCTGCGGGAGTATCGGTCGGTAGAAAATCGACATGAAAGTCCGCCACGATTGCCGGTTAACGTCATCGCTCTTCACCTAATCAAGATAGTAGCCGCCCCGTTTGATACCAAGCGGCCTGTTTCCTTGGTGCGTTAGCGCACGGAGCCGCTATTCGAGCGCTTCGGAGCCTCTCTTGCCTTTACGCCAGGACACCGGCCGCAATGGGCGGCCTGGATGAAACGTTGGCGCGCCAGTTCGGCGCTTCCGCGTCGGCGATACGCATCGACGCAGCGCCGCGCTTCGCTTCGAAATAACCGCCGCCCCGGTGTTCCTGTTCGAAGAGGAACTCCTGCCTGCTGCCACCGGGTTCCGGAACAATGTCCGCCGCGCCTTGTTATTTGTGCGACAGGCGAATGCCGAAGCAGCCGGAGGATTCGATGAGGCGGAGCATGGGGCTTGGGTTGGTTATGGCCATCGGGCTGACTGGTTGCACGACCAGTGCAGGCAGCTACTCATCGGCGGGACTTGAGCCCATTCCGGGCAGCATCACCTATCAGGGGCAACCGCGCACAAAGCTGACGAAATCCCCGGTCGGTTCATCCTTTCCGCACACCTTCACGGATCAATGGGGGCGGCAAGTCGAGGAGATTTATATTATCCAGCCCGACCGAAGCTTGGTGATTTCCCAGCGCCATTACCGACCGGTTTTTTCGCTCGACGACGACTAGGAAGGAGACCTGATCATGCCGCGCCGCAAGAACACTGTGGGGACGACGCTTGATACCGAAGGAGCCAAAATCGGCGAGCCGGTTCCGAGAGCGATCATCGATATCAACACCGCCTCCGTCGGGGTCCCCCGCCAGGCCGAGGACGATTTGCGCACAGAATTGAGCGCTCTGCGGCAACAGGTCGATAGGCTTCAGCAGCAAGTGATCAGCGCCGGGCGATCGGCAAAGGCCGGCGCCGAAGAGGCTGCCCGCCAGACCGGAGCTCTGGTGAAACATTATCCGCTGTCATCCTTTGCCCTCATGGCTGCCGTCGCGGGTTTGTTGGCGCTTGCCTCGCGTCAGCTCTCCCCACCGCGCCATCGTGGGCCGTCGGCCTTGCGCGAACTCAAGGATTTGTACGAAAGGATGCGCGAGCGAATCTGACAAGATTTCAGGATTGCCAGCGTCCCGATTCTGCCCGACTCTCTGTCGGGCAAGGAGGGAAATGCATGCTCGACGTCCTTATACGAAGCGCTCTCGATATTGTCCGGCGCTCGGAGCGCTTGATCGAAGCGGCGAGAGGGTTGCTTGACAGGCATGATCTTGATGAGGTCGAGCGATATGAACTCGGTTATGAGATCGAACGGCTGAGGGACGCGGTTCTTGCGGTGGACGAGGCCGTCCGGTCGCTCGCGCGCGGGAGCGAACGCTGGCCGGAGGTGGCTCGGGTCCACGCATTACAGACGACATTGCACTGATTGCGGGACTTTTTCGGGCTCTTGCCGCTTTCAGAAGTTGCTGGTTTCTAAGCATTTTCTCAGACGAAACTGCATGTCACGCTGATGTCACGCGACCATGGGCGAAATATATGCTTGATTGGGCCGCTTAGCGCTTATGATTTCCGGCCGGATGCACTGAAACAGGGGGCGAGGAACAGAGCGCTGTTATCGTTGGGGCATCGCGATGACTTTGAAGACCTCCGGACAAATATATGTGCCCGACGAATTCGTATTTCCGGTTCACACCCGGACGATCGCCGAGATACGCTATGATATTCTCAACCAGGTCATGACGGTCGTCTATCACGATGGCCGCTTGCGCACGACAACCGGCATACAGGGTCCGGCGATGCTTAGGATCCTCGCCCAGCGTCCACTGGAGCGGTCCCCGTTTCTGCTGCAGACGGTCATCTGATCGAGAGAGCAGGCGCATCCGCCGCTAAATTGTCTTCGTCGTGCATCCATTTCGGAAGAGCTGCGTTCATCCTGATAGCCAGACCATGGAGGGAACGCCGATGACCTTTCCACCGCCAAAAGCCGAGGCTCCCGCTCAGCGCTTCGAAGAAGCAAGTGCTGCTGCGCGCGACGCTTTGGAGAGGCTGATTGCAGCCGCCAATGAAGCCGGTTGGGGAACCGAGGAAATCTCGGTCGCATTCCTCGAGGCGGCGCGATTTTTGACCGAAGCAAATAAAAAAGATCCAGATCCTGCCGACGATCCCGTGATTAGCGACGTGCCGGGCAAGCGGGAGCAGATCGGCCACGGTGAGCTTTTCGATTAGACGCCGCTTCATTCCTGCTTTGGAACAAGCTCACCCGCCAATCCTTGCGACCGAACTGCGGATGACGAGGCTCGTACTGACCCGCAGCCGTTCAACGGCAAGGGGAATCTGTTCGATGCGGGCGACGAGCCGCTCGCCGGCGAGTTTGCCCATCTCGTAGACGCGCTGGTCGACGACGGTAATCGGCGGCACGGTCACGCTTGTCCAATCGGCATCCAGGAAGGAAATCATCGAGATATCGCCGGGAATTGAGAGACCGAGTGATTGCAGCGACTTGAAGACGCGCAGCCCCACCAGGCTGTCCGATGCGAGGACCGCGGTTGGCGGCAATGGGTCCGCCAGCAGGCGTTTGATCACGGCGTCCGTCTGCGGTTGATCGGTCGCGCCAAGCCGCACATAGTGAAGGGGGTCGGACAAGCCCGCTTCCGTCAGCACGCTCATGAAGCCTTCCACGCGTTCACGCACGGCAGAATTCGATATCCGGCTGATATCGGTCACTCCGCCGTCCTCAGCGTCCATGGCCGAGACGTAAGCGAGACGTCGATGTCCTGCGTCGACCATAAACCGGGCAGCGGCGATGGCGGCCTCGCGATCATCGCCGGTCACGGCGTCGACATCGAGCTCCGCGATGCTCCGGTCGAAGAGGACCAGCGGCATACCGGCGCGGCCGACGTGTCGGAGATGGTCGAAGCTGTCACAGCGCGCGGGCGTCACGATCAGGCCGTCGACACGCTTGCCGATCAGGAGGTCGACGGCTGATTTCTCCGATTCGAGCTTCTCGCCCGAATTGGAGATGATCACATCGAAGCCGGCGAGCCGAGCCGCATCGCTGATGCCGCGCACCGCCAGACTGAAGAAGGCGTTTTCGATATCGCCGACGACGATCCCGATGATGCCGGACCGGCCGGTGCTCATGCTGCGCGCAAGTTCGTTCGGCCGGTATTCGAGAGCGGCTGCCGCCGCCATGACCTGATCCTTGATCTTGCCGCTGACGACGCCGTAGCCGCCGAGCACGCGGGCGGCCGTCGCTTTCGACACCCTTGCCGCCTTCGCGACGTCGGCGACCGTGACTGAACGTTTTGGAGCAGCGGAATCTTCCATGCCGCAGCACTACAAGAGTTGTTGACGGCCGGTCAATTGACAGTTATCAAATCCGTGGTGAGACCGGTCTCTTTTTATTGGAGACCGGTATCCGTGCAGATCGTGTTGCCGCAGAAGGGCGGCAAGGCGGCTGAATGAATAATGCCGACAAGAGCATTCCTTCTGGAGCGGAGAACGAACATGAAGCTTTTTGAATCACTTCCGGCAGTCATTGCGCCTCTGCAAGCCGGCCTCGCGGCTTGCTTTCTGGCGATGGGAGTCGGGTTGGCAACGGCGGCCGACAATCCCTATAATCTGATCGAGCCCGGCGTCATCAGCGTCGGCACGATGGGCGATGCCAAGCCCTATACATTTGCGACCGCGGATGGCCAGTTCACCGGTTTCGACATCGAACTGTTTCTCAACGTCGTGTCCCGGCTCGGCTTTGCGAAAGACAAGGTCACGTTCACCGGCCAGGAATTTTCGGCGCTCCTGCCATCGGTGGCAAACGAGCGGTTCGACGTTGCCGTCGCCGCGATCGGAACCACCGAAGCCCGCAAGAAGACCGTGGACTTCTCCGACGGCTATCTCGCCGGTTATCTCTCCGTGCTGACGTCGGACTCCGCCATCAAGGACGCGACCGGGCTGAAGGGCAAGCGGCTCGGCGTCGTGCAGGGAACCTTACAGGAAGTCTACGCCGCCAAGAATTTTGGCGAAACCGATCTCGTGAAATTTCCCGACAACAATTCCGCCGTCGCCGCTCTCAACAACGGCACGATCGATGCGCATTTCCTCGACTACGAGGCGGCCAAACAATATGGCGAGCGCTATCCCGCGCTGAAAGTCGCCGTCAACATCCCGTCCTTCGATGCGCCGGCGGGCTTCGTGATCAGAAAGGGCAACGATGCCTTCCGCACGGCACTGAACGGCGCCCTTCACGAGGCAATGCAGGACGGCACCTGGAAGACGCTCTATGAGAAGTGGTTCCCCGGCTCGCCGATGCCGGACCAATATCTCCCCAAGAAGTGAGGCCGCGAGCCGTCCGTCGAAAACGGACGGCTGACCTCGATGGCGGCACGCCCGACAAGGGCTTCGATGGGGATTTTTATGAATTGGCTTGAGAATCTGCGCCGCAGCTTCCTCGACTGGGAGGCGATGGCGGACGTGCTGCCGAGCATGATCAATGTCGGCCTGAAGAATACTTTGATCCTGGCCGCGTCTTCGACCGTGCTCGGCGTCATCATCGGCATGGTTCTTGCCGTCATGGGCATCTCGCAGTCTCGGTGGCTGCGGCTGCCGGCGCGCATCTACACCGATATCTTCCGCGGGCTGCCGGCGATCGTCACGATCCTGATCATCGGCCAGGGCTTTGCCCGGATTGGACGCGATATCTTCGGTCCGTCGCCGTTCCCGCTGGGAATTCTTGCGCTCAGCCTGATCGCTGGCGCTTATATCGGCGAAATCTTTCGCTCGGGCATCCAAAGCGTCGAGCGTGGGCAGATGGAGGCCTGCCGGGCGCTCAGCATGAGCTACGGGCAAGGCATGCGCCTGATTGTCATACCGCAGGGCATCAGGCGCGTACTGCCGGCGCTGGTCAACCAGTTCATCGGCAACGTCAAGGATTCGAGCCTCGTTTATTTCCTCGGATTGCTCGCCTCCGAGCGAGAGATTTTCCGCGTTGGGCAAGACCAGGCGGTGGTGACCGGCAATCTGTCGCCGCTGCTGCTGGCAGGCGTTTTCTACCTCGTGATCACCGTGCCGCTGACCCATTTCGTCAATTATATCGATGCGAGGCTGCGATTGGGTAAGCAGGGGCGCGGTCCCAGTCCTGCGAGCGGATTGGTCGAGGTGAGCGAGCTTGCGGCGGCAGCCGGTCCCCACTCCATCGTCGACGCCGCGAGCTGCGATCACCGGCATTTCAGGGGCGGGACCCTTCAAATCCGGGATTTGAGCATGTCCTACGGCGAACTCGAGGTACTCAAGGGTGTCGATCTTGATATCCCCGCCGGAACCGTCACTTGCATCATCGGCCCTTCCGGCTCAGGAAAATCAACGCTGCTGCGTTGCATGAACAGGCTTGTCGAGCCGAAGGGTGGCGACATACGGCTCGACGGCGAAAGCATCCTGACCATAAGGCCGGAAAAGCTTCGTCGCCGGGTCGGCATGGTGTTCCAGCACTTCAACCTGTTTCCCGATCACACCGCTCTCGAAAACGTCATGCTTGCGCTGACGAAGATCAAAAAGATGCCGAGGCAGGAGGCGCGGCGCGTCGCCGAAGCGCGCTTGGCTGATGTCGGTCTGGCCGCGCGCGGGGATCACCGGCCGGCGGGCCTTTCCGGCGGGCAGCAGCAGCGCGTCGCGATCGCTCGGGCGCTGGCCATGGATCCGGAGGTCATCCTGTTCGACGAGGTGACGAGCGCGCTAGATCCCGAATTGGTGAAGGGCGTGCTCGACCTGATGGCGACGCTCGGCCGTCAGGGCATGACCATGGCCGTGGTGACGCATGAGATGGGATTTGCCCGCCGCGTGGCCGACCAGGTGGTCTTCATGGACGAGGGCCGTATCATCGAAGCCGGCTCGCCGCAGCAGATTTTCGACAATCCGCAAAGCGAGCGGCTGAAGCGCTTCCTTGCGGAAGTTCTCTGAGGCGCCAGGCCGGCAACGCGGCGCAATTCGGTTCGATCAAACAAGAGCAGGAATAGGGTACCCGACATGAATGCTTACACCAAACCTTCGAAGGTCGTTGTCATCGGCGGCGGGATTTTCGGCGTCTCGACTGCGCTCCATTTGGCTCGACTCGGGGTTGATACACTGCTTGTCAATGACGGCGCGCTTGCCAACGGTGCCTCCGGCCGATCTCTCGCTTGGCTGAACTCGGCGCGAAAACGCTCCGATGCCTATCACCGGCTGCGTCTGGCAGGCATTGACCGCTATCGCACGCTGGCTGCTCGATACCCCGATGCCTCATGGCTGCGCTTTGACGGCGGGCTGACCTGGGATGCGGACGACGCCAGCAATGAGATCGCCGAAATCTTCGACCATGAACGTGACCTCGGCTATCACGCTCAATGGCTCACCCCGGAGAGGATCGCTGCGGTGACGCCCGGCGTCGACCGGAGCGCTGTGACGCCGCAAGGCGCAATCTTCAACCCGGGGGAGGGGTGGGTCGATCTTCCATCTCTGATCGGCAGGCTTGCGGAAGAATTCCGTGCGCTTGGCGGCGAGATCATCACGGATGCCGGACGCGCGGCGGTCGATGTCAGCAGCGGGCGCGCCCACCGCGTAATCACGGCGGACGGCGCGCGTCACGACGCCGACGCCGTGCTACTTGCTGCAGGCAGCAAGGTTCCCGCAATTGTTGCTGAGGCTGGCCAGCAGATCGAGGATGCGACACCCATCGCCCTTCTTGTCAGGACAAAGCCGATCAGCCACCCGCTGAAGGCCGTGCTCAACACCCCGCGCATCGCCATTCGACCGATGCCCAATGGCGGCTTCGCACTCGATTCCGCCTGGTCGGAGGAAGAGGTGAGCGCCAACCCCGACGGCAGCTACAATGTCAGGCAATCCACGCTGCAGGGACTGCTGCGAGAAGCGTCGAGAGTCCTCGAAGGCAATCCGGTCCTTGAGATCGAAGATTATGGGGTCGGTCCGAAACCGATTCCGGGTGATGGCGAGCCGGTTTTCGGCGAGTTGTCATCGATTCCGGGCTATTTCGTCGCCTTCAGCCATAGCGGCGCCACCCTTGGCCTGATCGCCGGCGAACTGCTGGCGGACGAGATCGCCATGGGCCGCCGCCATCCGCTGCTTTCCGACTTCCGCCCTGAGCGCTTCAGCGCGGCGTCCCGGTGACAGCCACGATGCGGATGGTCGCCAGCCTGACGTCGGACGGATCAATTTGAGCCATCGAACGTTCTGCCGAAAGGAACCAACGGGAGACGCATCATGATCAAGGATGAGGCCGCCGCCTTCGGCGCCGAAAATGATCGCGGCGATGCCGCCGCTTCAATGCCGAATGGAGAAGAATCGACCATCAATCCGGATCTCGTTCGGCGTGAGGGGTTCGCGAGCGAGGCCGAATACCGCGCCTACTTTGCCACATTGGGCGGAGATGCGTCCGCACCGCCCGAAAATCACGTGGCAGAACCGGTGCCGACTTCCGGGGAGCAGATCCTGGAAAGCCGACTGCAGGAATTGAAGTGGGAACTGGAAATTCTGCGAGCTCGCCTTCATGGAATCAGACGCCAGGCCGCGACCGTCGTAACCGAAAACGTCAGGTGGGCTGATTCCAGCGCCCATGCCCAGCTCGGTGATCAGCCTTGGCTAAAGCTCGCCGGCGCGATGGCCGTTGCATTTCTCATCACCAGGGGGTTGAGACGGCTGCCTTGGGGAACCGTGGCGACAACGGCACTGCCCCTGGCCATCGCTACGATGAATCGAAAGCTCGCGCGGCGGTAATGGCTGCCGGTGGTTCTGCGTGATCGCGTATCGATTCTTCACTATGAAGGGGGCGCCATCATCTCGCCGAAGTGTTCGTGACATCTACCATTTTAACGGAGGCAAACATGGCTGGACACGACGCTCGCTATGTCGAGATTACGACGCGTCTTCGCTCGGTACGATCGTTCTGCGACTTCCTCTCGCAGGGCGGAACCGTCCGCGTCGCCCAATCGGATGGCGGCCCCTACAAGGATGTTACCGCCGCGCTCTTGGAGCGAAACCGCAGGGAGGCGGAGACACTTGCTCGCACGCGCAGGCATCTCTACCCGGAACTCGCCGACGAAGAGGTGGCGCCGCCGCTCTACAGCCACCACTGACGCACCCGCGTGTTGTACTCTTTTGCGCGACATGTTCTAGGCAGCGGCAACGCGGCGGGCGTCTATTTCATCCAGCTGGAAATGGTCGATCAGCTGCAGGAGCGTTCTGGTCTCATCGGCAAGTTCCTTCGTCGCTGCGATCTCGAGTGAAGGATCCGCTCGAATCGACTCTATTCGTTCCCATCCGACACCCAATCAGCGGAATGAATATTTCATAACGCATAGTTCGTGAAATATCCGCTTCAATGTCGCTTTGAATGACGTCGAGTGTCGTTTTCTCCGGGGATTCCGTGTCCGGCCGCTCGGCTACTGGCGAGCGATCAGGCGAAACTGATTTCTGCAAGGAGAGGGAGGTGGTCGGAGGCGACCCGCGTCAGGCGGGTTTGGAGAACTGTTGCCCGTTGGACGACGAGGTCTTCAGTGACGAAGATGTGGTCGAGGCGCATCAGCGGATAGCGGGCGGGGAAGGTCGCCTTCGGCGCGCCCCCTGCGGCAATCTGCGCATCCTTAAGGGAGCGCGCGACGAGCCGATATGTTGCGGACGAGGGGATGGCGTTGAAATCGCCGCAGAGGATGGTCGGCAACGGAGTTTCCGCCGTCCCATGCAGCCAGCCGGAATTGAGCAGCGTCGTCATCTGCCGGATCCGTTCGCGGCCGCGAAGGCCGAGATGGGTGTTGACGACGAGCAGCTTCCTGTCGCCCGCCGTGACTTCGACGGAAAGCGCGCCCCGGGCTTCGCCGACGGAGGGCAGGGGGCCTGCCTTGATCGCGCCTGTCGGAAGGGCGGTGATGATCGCATCGCCGTACTGTTCTTCGGCAATCGACAGCGCCGGATGGAAATGCGCCTGCATCTTCAAGAGCGAAGCGATCACATGCGCCTGGTCGATGCCGCCGGTCCTGCGCCTACCGACGTCGACTTCCTGAAGCGCGATAATATCTGCCTCCGTCTCGGCGATAACGGAAGCGATGCGGCCGGGATCGAGTTTCCGGTCGCCGCCGATGCAGCTGTGCACGTTATAAGTGAGCAATTTGATTGATTTATCCGGCATAGGCCCGTTGGAAGCTTGATCGCGCGGGAGGTTTTCTTCCCCCGGGGGAACACGGAACTCGTTTGATCGTTCCGGATGATAGGGCCTGTCGCCCGCACTTTTGAAATGGATGATCGATGAGCTTGAAAAGCATTATCATGAACGCACTGCTCGTGGCTGCCCTTTGTCTTGCGGTCTTTCTTCTCTACCGGATCTTCCAACAATATAGCCTCGATGAGATCGTTCAATCGGTTCGAAGCATTCCTCTTTCGACCTTCCTCACGGCGCTCGTCTTCGCGGCGGCATCCTATCTCTGCCTCAGCTGTTTTGATCTCCTGGCGATCCGTTCGCTCGGCAAATCCTTGCCCTATCGCAAAATCGTGCTCGCATCGTTCATCAGCCTTTCGCTCGGCCACAATATCGGCTTTGCCGGCCTGAGCAGCGGCGCCTTCCGTTATCGGTACTATTCGCGCTGGGGGCTGACGACGGAGGACGTGGCGAAGATTATCCTGTTTTGCGGCGTCACCGTCGGACTAGGGCTCGTCACGCTCGGCGGCCTTGCGCTGATCATAAATCCTTCCGACGCGGCACGCCTCATGCGCGCCGATGCGGGAAGCGTCCGCATCTTCGGGGTGCTGGCCCTGATCGTGCCTGTGGTCTATGCGGGCCTGGCGTTTTTCGTCCGCGGCAAGCTGCGGCTTTGGCGCTGGTCGTTTCAACTGCCACGCTTTTCGATCGCCGTGGCGCAGGTGGGCGTCGGGACAGTCAACTTCATGCTGGTGGCCGCTTGCCTGCACCAGATGCTTTCGACCTTCGGCGACGTTGCCTTTTTCCGGTCGGTTACGGCTTACGTGCTGGCAAATTCGGCGATCCTTGCGACGCACGTCCCCGGCGGTCTCGGCGTGCTGGAAGCGACCGTCTCCCATGTCGTGCCGCAGGAGGCGTCGATCGGTGCGCTGATCGCCTTCCGCTGCGCCTATTTTTTCATCCCGCTGGCGCTCGGCACGACGCTTCTCCTGAGCATCGAACTCATCTTCCGGCGCTCAAGCGGTGCGAGTGAAGAGGCGGACGAGAGCGCCGAGGCCCAGTCGGTGTAAGAGGAGGAAGGGCCGGGCCGGGTCGAAGATCGCGGTGCCGGTGATCGGCGAGATGCTGCCTGACAATTCGATGGCAAATTCCCTGAGGCCGCGAGCGCCACCGTTCAGCGCGTCAATCGCCCCGATCATCGAGCCGCTTCGCCCGAAGGCGACGGCAAAAGTCTCGGGGGCCGTCCCGAGATATTCCGCCAGCAGCCGATCACGCAGCTCCGAAATGGCGCGACGATGGTCTGCATTTACAGCCTCGAACAGCAGATCGCATTCCGAATCAAGCCCTTCCGAACGATTGTTGAGATTGGAAGAGCCGATGCGGACCAGCTCGTCGTCGGCGATCATCAGTTTCGAATGGATGAGCACCTCAACTTCGCAGTCCGCCTGCGCTGACTGCCGGGGGGCTTCAGGCCCCGGCACTTTCGGCCCGGGCACGACGGGGTAGTAGACCCGCAGGCGGTTGGCGCGATCGGCCCGTTTGAGGCGGCGGATGACACGGTCGCGATTGCCGCCCATGACGAGCTTTTCGATCAGTCCGTGAGAGCTGCGCGTGCAGATGACGACCACCTCCGGCCCGTCCCTTTCCTGTAATCGAGCGGCGATGGCGTCGGCAACCCGGAAGGAGGCGAGATATTGCGCCTCGATGTAGAGCTGGCGCCGGGCTCGGGCGATGATCTCCAAGGTCGAGGCGATGCCGTCGCTGATGCCCCTACGCCAGGTGGTCGCCGGCTCTGTCAGGGCGAAACCCACAGGGACGTCCCGCAGCGAAACGGAAAGGGTATCCGGCCAGGCGAACGGCATGTTGTCGGCGAGCGCCAGGTGCTTTTCGCCGGTGGCTTCCTCCCAGCGCCGCCTGGCGATATCGCCGATCAACCGGGCGGCGGAGCCCGTGACCATTGCCTGCACGTCGTGCAGCGGATCGTAAGGGGTACCCTCGGGGTCCCGCCTCAGCCTGTCCTTGGCGCGATGACGCCTCGTATCCCATCGCCGCGCCGTCAGGTCTATCCCGCCGATGAAGGCGACCGCGTCGTCGATGCAGACGAGCTTTTGGTGATGACAGCCGCGCAGCGCCCCTTGAAGAGCAAAACGCAAATCGATTCTGGTATTTTTGGGGAAATTCTTCTTTCGAAGCAGATCGATCGATTTGTCCGAATAGATCGGCCCAAGCGCCCAGATAAGGATGCGAATTTCGAGCTCGGGATTTTCCGCTGCCAGCGCATGCAGCAGGTCGGCCAAGGTTTCGTCGGACTTTTCGGGCTCCATCCGAATATTGGGATGGAAATCCCACCCAATGATCCACACATTGCGGCGGGCCTGCCGCAGCGCCTGCGAAACTTCGGCGAAATATGTGTTGCCATTGATCAGAAAGGCGGCTTTGTCCGCACGTCCCTGGAGCCGCAATGCCGTAGATCCCTCTTTTTCGCCGCTCGGATGTTGCGCTTTTGTTCGGGTTAGGTACGGTTGATCGGACATGGTTTGAAGTGCGGTCATGTTTGCCTCTGCGATTTGACTGAATGCAAACGCCTGAAATTTCGCGCGGTTCCGATCAGGACGCTGCTGCCGGGGCGGACGGGCATAGAAGATGTAGGAAAAGAAATGTCACGACGAGCAGGCAGTGCCGACCTTCCCCTTCACGGGGGGCGCGTGCCGCATTGGCTTGGCGACCGGATGACGCGGCTGGGAACGCTGATCACAGAAGCGATCGTTCATCATTATGGCCGCGATGAATTCCTGCGCCGGCTCGCCCACCCTTTCTGGTTCCAGTCCTTCGGCGCGGTCATGGGCATGGATTGGCATTCCTCCGGCATTACGACAAGCGTTCTCGGTGCATTGAAGCGCGGGCTGAAGCCGCGCGCCGGCGAGCTCGGCCTGCATGTCTGCGGCGGACGCGGGGCGCATTCGCGCAGAACCCCGCAGGAGCTCGTCTCGATCGGCGAGCGCGTCGGTCTCGACGGCGAGGGGCTTGCGACGACGAGCCGCCTCATCGCCAAGGTCGACAGCGCCGCGCTTCAGGACGGCTTCGACCTTTATCTTCACGGCTTCATCGTCGCCGATGACGGCCACTGGGTGGTGGTGCAGCAGGGCATGAACGGTGACAGACGGCAGGCGCGGCGTTATCACTGGCTCTCCGAAGGGCTTGAAAGTTTCGTCGACTCGCCGCATGCAGCAATTGAAGGCAGAAGTCAGGGCGAAATCGTCAATCTCGCCGACAAACGCGCAGAGCGCTCGCGGCGCGGCCAGCTGGATCTGCTCGCGACCCTCGGCCCCGACAGAATCATCCGCGAGGCGGCCGCGCTGATGCGTGTGGAGGAGCCGGCGCCCGAACCCGCTGCACAGCCGATGCTGCCGCATCTCATCATGCCCGCTCATCACGACGTGCGCGAGAGCGATGTCCACATGCGCCGCCTGCATGGAAATCTGGCGGCAGCGGCCGACCGCGGGCCGGTGGATTTTCAGGAGTTGCTCCTCGTTCCAGGCGTCGGCGCCCGGACGGTGAAGGCGCTGGCGATGGTGGCGGAAGTGGTACACGGCGCGCCCTGCCGTTTTTCCGACCCGGCGCGCTTCTCGATCGCCCATGGCGGCAAGGATCGCCATCCCTTCCCGGTACCGCTCAAGGTCTATGACGAAACGATCGGCGTGATGAAATCGGCGGTGCTGAAGGGCAGGCTCGGGCGTGAAGAGGAGCTGCAGGCGCTGAAGCGCCTGGACGAGCAATCGCGGCAGATGGAACGCTATGTCACGGGTCCCGATCTCAAAGAGATCATCGCCGGCGAATTCCGCCAATCCGCCGATTTCGGCGGCCGCAGCGTCTTCGGCTGGGAGCCTCCCGGGGGTGAGGATTAGGGCATGACGGCGAATGTCTCAGCGATTTCGGGCGGCATCATGCCATCGATTCGGATTTTCAGGCCGATGCGCTGTTCAATCGCCCGGTGAAGGCACACCCTCACGGATCACTTTCGAAAAATCGTCGGAGGCGCCGGCACCTTTTGCCCGTGCGGCGATATGCGCCGCCGCTTTCAACTCCTCAAAAGGTAGCTTCATGTCGAGTGCTTTCCGGTCATAGGCGAATTCCGGAAGGTAACCGTTCACGATCAGCCGCCAATCGAACGGAAATGCAGCGCCGACGGCCCGCATCATTTTGGCGGCAGTCGTGGTGCAGTTGGTCGTGAGCGAGTTGTAGAAGCGCGGGTGTTCGGCGAGCGTGTTCGCATCGCTCACATATTGCAGGAGAAGGCGAGTGGCATTGGCCGGCGGAACGCCCATGCGAAAAAGCTGAACGTCCTCGCCGCGTATGTTGGATCGAACAAGAATGACGTCGCTTTCGGTGGCCGCGATGATGACGAGGGGATTGCTTTTGAAGAGGTCGCCGATCGGAGAGAATTTACCCCCCGCCGTCCTCCGCACTTCGATCGACCATGCCAGGTATTGGTCGTCGTCGAACCCGAAACTCAGGATCATGTGTGCCATCTCAGGCCCTGCCCAATATGACATGAACAAATCGAGGCTCCTGAGCGTGTTCAGGTCGTAGGTGCGCGACTCCCATTTCTCCACAAAACCGCCATCCGTTTTCCAGGTGAAATTTCTGACATTGGTCAGCGTGAGGATGTTGTCGTTGACCGTGCCTGTCACCTGCCTGGCGACGTCTCCCGCCCAGTCGGACGTCACCGGCGGCTTGATTGAGTTCCACCACACGGCGATGCCTGCAAAGCAAAGGACGAAAGGAAGGATAACCAAGGAGCGTGGCTTCCAGATTATGGAAACTGCCGCGGCTACACCGACCGATGCGAGGACTCCTGCTGCGACCTGTCGGATCGGCAGGGAAACAGGCAGACGATAAAACAGCGCGAGAGAGGCCCATATGGTCGCCAGCAGAAACGCTAACCAGAAGACAGCCTTTGCAGCCCAGAACATTATGCGAACGAGCAGGGGCGCTTGCCGCCGTCCGCGGCCTGCAGATCTTGATGCACTTTGGCTGTTGTTGAAACTCATGACGCCTTCCTGGCCTTGGTTGAAGGTCAATCGATGAATTCGATGTCCCGGGCATGTGACGAGGGCCGAGAAGGCGTATTTATCCGGAGACGCGGCTCTCGTGACGGGCAGAACAATCTGTCTTGAACCGAGGACGCTTGTCCAGTCCGCATTGGACAAAACAAAAGGGTGTTACGAGCGGACGACCATCGAATATATCCGGGCGATATGTCCGTGCCCGTCGGAGCGGCGTCAGCAAGAGATGATCCTTCCCGGCAAGACGCCGATCCGGTTCGTCAATGCCCGTCCGGGGGGACGGCTTCCGCCGGCACTGTCTCCTTCAGGTTCTTTCGGTGGAAGATGAACAGGCCGGCAAAGACGATGATTGCGGCGCCGACGACGATCTGCATATCGGGAATATCGTTGAAGAAGATGTAGCCCAGTACGATCGCCCAGAGCAGCAGCGTATATTGGAGCGGCGCCAGCAGCGACGCCGGCGCGAGCTTGAGCGAGCGGGTGATGAGCAGATGCGCGCAGGTGGCGACGATGCCGAGCAGCAGCATGCCGGCCCAATCGATTGATGTTGCCGGCTGCCAGTTGCCGATGCTGAGCACGATGCCGGTGGCAAGGGCGGCGACCGTTTGCCATGTCACCAGCGTCGTGTCGCTGGTCGAGCGAAGGTAGCGGCTCATCACCAGTGACAGCGCGAAGGAAAAGCTGCCGGCGAGGCCGAAGAGCGAGGGAAGCGACAGCATCGCCGTCGAAGGGCGCAGTGCGATAACGACGCCGGCGAAGCCAACCAGAACGGCGAGCCAACGGCGCCAGCCGATCTTTTCCCCGAGAAAGAAATGCGAGAGCGCCGCAATGTAGATCGGCCCGGCCATGTAGAAGGTCATGACGTCGGCGAGCGGCAGATAGGCGACGGCCGCGTAGAACATCGCGACATCGGCGGTCGCCAAGACCACCCGCATGAACTGCAAGCCTTTCTGCTCGACGCGGATGAGCGCCATCGGTCCCTGCCCCAGGATCATCGGCCCGAGCACGATGAAGGCCCCGACCGAGCGGATCACCAGCACCTGGCCGACGGCAAAGCTCGCCACCAGCCATTTGCCCATCGCATCGTTCAGCGCAAACAGCAGATCCCCGAGCAGCATCAGCGCGACGCCCGTCATGATCAGGTTTCCGGCATTGGCGACAGCCGCCTTCGTCTTCATCTCTCGCATCCTCGCAAAAACGGCCGCGCGTGCGCGGCCAGGTGCGGATTCGACCCTAACGCTGCCGATGTCAACCATCCTGCGCTGCATTAGCGCATAGGTTCGAAAGGCGGAATCGGTTTTCGGAAAACACGATGCGTTGTTCTATAATATTAGAGCGTCCATCGTGCGTCCGAAGGACGCACGGCGCTTTATGCTGGCCAAACTGCGCCAGTGTCCGCCAGGTTGAGCGCGAGCGGGAGGCCCGGCCTGTCTTCAGTATTTCCAGCTTGTGTAATCGTCAGCAACGCATCCGAACGGAGCTCGATCCTGGCCGAACCGCTTCCGCAATTGAATGCATCCCCATTTGTTCAATGGTGTCGGCATGAGATTGTTGATATCCATCCCCGGCGACTGGAAAGGTGTGCTGGCACTCGTCACATGCCAAAGCCAGAAACCGATGAAGCCGGCCAGGATCAAAAAGAGGGTGCCGAAAAACAGCCGCAGCCGGCCCGCGACTGACATCGTTTTTCCGCGCTTGCCGATCAAGACCGGCACAGTCTGGCCACCGCCGTGCTGGGAGAATTGCGCAAGCGCAACCTTTCGCTCGTCATCCGTCAGCCCAATACGCTGCAGACGATCATCCAGAAGCACTGGCAGCGCTGTCCTGCCATGCCGGACCGCCAAGCCCACGGCTTTGCCGTTTGCCTCCCCCACAATCAAAGGCTCCTGACCTCCCTTCATCTGGGTGTAGGCTGATCGACCAGTCCGACCGTTGGCGATCTTGTCATTGTAGGTGACGGAAAGAATGTTGCGCTTGCGATGAAACGCAGCAATTTCCACCGGTATGGTATCCAAGAACGCCGGCTGGCGCAGATGCCGTTTGACCCTCCATATCCGCAGGGCCTGGAACAGTGTTCCAAGGCTCATGCTGCCAAGAAACAGGGCAAATACGATGAGGGTTATGATCCGGTTCCAGAGCTTGTCCAGACCGAGGCTCATTGTCGCCAATTCCGGATGATCGGCCGAGATCACCACGCCGGCTTCATAGTCGCCGGTATGAAAATCGACGAACATCACTTCGACTTCCGTGTCGTATTTGCAGCCGTCGTAATTGTAGACGATGCGCGCCTCACAGTCGGTAAAGAAGAGCTTGCGTGTCGTGCATCTCCCGCTTTGGACGTCACCATTCTCAAGGGCCAACGGATTTTGGCTGATCTGAAAATCCCTGATGATGCCGGGCGCTTGCCAGGTGACTATAAACACCGCCAGTGCCGCGATGACGGGAGTGGCCCAGAAGTAAGCCCGCGGCGTGGAGATCACATCAGGTGCAAGCGATAAAGGGCGGCTGGGAAGAACGAGGGCAGGCACGAGAATGACGTCTTTCGAATATTGAGGCTGAGGATACGCCCGATAAGAATTTTGATCGAAGCGGGTGACAGCTTCGCGGTAATGATCGCATTGATACATTGTGCGCGGGTCAAGTGTCACTCTGGTTGTCTCTCGAGGCCGGCACCTCTTCACAAAAAACTGAGGGCACTATGGAGCTACGCGGGCGGTCACCGTTGGGGACTGTGCACTGAGGCTGAAGCGGACTGCTAGCTTTTCTCTGGAAGAGGAGGAGAGCTAGACCCGACCATACATACGGCTAGCCCGCAGCAAGCGTAGCGAATAGGGATGTTCGACCGCGCCTTTCACAAGGCTTCAATATAGACCTGTTCGACGATCTCACCCGTTTCCATGATGGCGACGCGGCTCCACTGCGAAATCGGGATCGCGCTTCAGGATCGGCAGCCGGGTCGGCGGATACTCGATCTTCGGCAGGGAAGCCGGCAGCCCATGCGTATAGGGGTGCGGGAATGATGTTCGAATTCAGCCCGCTGCCTTGACGTCCCGCCAGTCTGTTTGGATATCGCCTTCGGCCTCCCAGCCTCGAAGCAGCCGATGCAGTTCGTCGCGATCCTGCGCGTCGAGCCGCGTCAATCCCGGCACGCGCACCGGGCCAGCATCGAGGCCGGAATAGGTGACGGCCTCTTTGACGACGGTGACGTTCGCGCCGTTGCGGAATTTGGTGCGCATCCGCTCGAAGGGTTCAAGCTTGTTGACGATCGCTCTCGCCGCGGCGAAATCGCCTTTTTCAAGCGCTTCGTGGACGGCGAGCGAAAGCTTCGGGGCGACGTTGACGAGGCCTGAGGTGAAGCCGCGCGCGCCGGCTGCGGTGAATGTCGGCGCCCAGCTCTCCGCCAGGCCGCAGACGAATAGCGCGCCATCCGGATGGGCGGCGGGGATCGCCCGCGACAGCAGCATCAGATCAGTCGTGGCGAACTTGATGCCGGCAATATTGCCGTGGTTGGCGAGGCGGACGATCTCGGCGACGGTGAAACCCTCGGCCCTGACGTAAGCGACGAGCGGCAGGGCGGATGCATCGGCGAGATTGCAGAAATAATCGATCTGGGCCGATGGTGCCGCGAAAGGATCGACGGGCTGATGCGACATGACGGCGGAGGCGCCGATCGCGGCTGCATCCCTGGCCATGCCGATCGCCTCGCGCAGCGACCGGCCGATCGCCGCCGTCACCGGCGCGCGGCCGTCGACGCCCGAAACCGCCGCCTCGTGGACGATCCGGATCTCCTGCGGCGTCAGGGCATAGAATTCCCCGGTATTGCCGGCTGCGACGATGTTGTGAATGCCGGCCGCGGCTACCCGTTCATAAACCTTCGCGGTAATCCGGGCCTCGACTTCGCCCCCGGCGTCATAAGCCGTGACGGGAACGCCCGACACGCCCCTAAGCGCCTTGCGCATGATCGCGATGCTCATTTTTCTCCCCCGTCGCTTTCCATCAGGATGATTGTTTGGCGAAGCGGAAAGGCGGCAGGCCCTCCGCATCCACGTCGAAGGCGATGACCGTGCCAGCCTCGAAACGTCCGGTGCGGTCTGTCGACAGGCTCGTGACGTAGAGGGTCCTGAAATCAGGCCCTCCGAAACACGGCATTGTCGGCGCTGCGACCGGCAGAATGTAGATTTCGACGATCTCGCCTTCGGGCGATATCCGGTTGAGACGGCCGGCAGAGACGCCGGCACTCCAATAGAACCCGTCGCGATCGGTGGTCGCCCCGTCGGGACGGCCTTGCTCTTCGGTGAAACTGCGCAGCTGCCGAGCCTCGCCGAGTTCGCCCGTCTCGGGATCGAAATCGAAGACTTGGAGGAAGCACTGCCGGCTGTCGGAGTGATACATCCGCCGGCCGTCCGGCGACCAGGCAAGGCCGTTGGAACTCGTCAGCCCCGTTGCCGCGGTCCGCGTGCTGCCATCGGGCCCGACACGGAAGAGCGCCGCGTCATTCACCTGCGGCTTGGCCTCGCTGATCGAGCCGACCCAGAAGTGGCCGTCCGGCCCAACCTTGCCGTCGTTGAGGCGGCCAATCATCTCGCGTCCGACCGGATCGCACAAAAATTGGAGATCACGGGACACGGGATCGAAGAGATGGATGCCGGTCCGGAGGCCGACAACGATCCGGCCGTCGCGGCAAAGTCCAAGACTACCGACCGCGGAAGGCATGTCGAAGCGTTCCACCTTGCCGTCTGCCGAGCACCGGATCACCGCCGGCGCGAGGATATCGACGAGCCAGAGTGCCCCGGTCTCCTCGTCCCACACGGGCGATTCACCGACCGTCAGCGGTTGCTGCAGGACCGAACGAGCCTTCGGCTCGATGAGCCGGGGCGCCGTCATGAGATTTTCTCCAGGTCTTTGACGAGGCCCTCGGCATCGCGCATGCGGATGTTGCCGTCGTGATTGAATTCGCAGAAACCGCCGCCCTGGAATGCAAGGGCGACCCGCCCCTCCGCTCGGTCCTCGATACGGGCGCGATCACGCGGCCGATCCTGCGGCTGGTAACCAAGCCGTGTCGCCAGATCGTTGTTCCACCATTTCGTGTCGGTATCGGAAACGCCGTAAACAACCGTTGCGGCGATCTGCGGGTGGGTGAGGCCGATCAGCACCAGTTGCGCCAGATCGCGGGCGCTGATCCAGATCGCGATCGAGCGCTCGCTGTTCGGGTAGGTGCCGGCGTTGCCGATGCGGATGGAAAGGGAGCGGATGCCCGATGTGTCATAATAGAGACCCGCCACCAGTTCGCCCCAGCATTTTGACAGTCCGTAGGGGCTGTCCGGCCGCATGGGATCGAGCGGCGAGATGACTTGGCCGCGCGGGTAAAAACCCGTGGCATGGTTGCTCGAGGCGTATACCATCCTCTCGACCTTGTTGATCCGAGCCGCCTCGTAGAGATTGTACGTCCCGAGCACATTGGCCTGCAAAATGGCATTCATGTCGACGCCGCTGGCGATGCCGGCAAGATGAACGGCCCCGTCGACACCGCGCAAAGCGGCCGTGGCCTCGTCAAGCTTCGACAGATCGGCACGGACGAAGCTCTCATTCTCGGCCAGTTCCTCGGGCTCATGAATGTCGATGAGGCTGAGATGCTCGAAATGCTGCCGGAGAAACGGGCGCAGCAGCGTCCCGACACGTCCGGCGGCGCCCGTCATTGCGATCCGTCTCATCGTCCTTCCTCCCATTGTCGCTCAAACCCCCTGGAACATGCGGGCGCGCGCATTCAGTATGTGTCTCTTCATCGCGTCGTGCGCTTCGGTTTCCCGCCGTGCGAAGATCGCCTCGACGATCACCGCATGCTCGTCCTGGACGCTGCGGATCTGCTCCGGGGTCCGTTTCAGGCTCAGGCTTCGCGTTACGGAATGGCCGATGGCGAAATGCGGCTTGAACCATTCGCGCACGGTGATGTGAAACTGATTGCCCGTCGCCATCGCAATCGCATCGTGCAGGGCCTGGTCTTCGTCGGCGCCGAGCTCGCCGTTCTTCAGACATTGCTCAATGGCAAGAAGCGCCTCGGTGATCCGCTCCTTATCGGCCGGCTGCCAGTTTCGCGCGGCAAGCTCTGCAGCTTCGGCCTCGAGACCGGCGCGGAATTCGAAGAACCGCTGGACATCGGCGAGCGAGCCGACCGGAACCATTTTCAGCATCGACGAATCCGGCCGTTGCCGGACATAGGAACCGGAGCCCTTGCGTGAAACGACGAGACCATCGGCCCTCAGGCGTTCGAGCGCTTCACGCACGACGGGTCTTGATGCGCCGAAATCGGCGGCTAGCCTTGTTTCCGACGGCAGCCGCTCGTTAACCGGAAAATGGCCGTCCGCGATCATTTCCACGATCTTCTCGTAGATGATATCGCTGAAGCGTGTTGCGCCCCGGTTAGAAACGGCACCGACTGCAAACGACATTATCGCTCTTTTCTCTCCCGCCAAGTGGCAAATTCACCCCCATCGGCTCTTCCGGCGAATAGAAGCCGGATATGCCTTCCAGACCATGCGCCGGCATGGCGTCGCCCCGTCGCCGGCCGTGATAAAACCCGTTTACAGCATCTGACAGCTTGAGCTTCATCTGCCAGTCACGGTAGAAGTTCCAATGGCTTGGCGCCTGGTTCGATATTACATCGCTATAGAATCTGTAATTATCTGTCAACTCTTGTAATCATTTGAGAACGTGTCTATGGTTTCGTCCTAGCGCCGAGGAGGGCGCAAAATGGCGGTCGGGAGCCCGCCGCACCAGCCGGGAATAGCCTGTACCGGCATAAAGGGGAGGAATCGATGCCCAATGAATTTCTGTCTCGCGGTGTCACCCGCCGCGCCGTTCTCGGCGGCATGGCTGGTGCTGCAGCATTGTCCATCGCCGGTCGCGCCTTCGCGGCTGGCGGCGAAGCGCCTGCGCTGGCTCAGCTGGTCAAAGACGGCAAACTGCCGCCTCTTACCGAGCGCCTGCCGAAGAAGCCGATGGTCGTCACGCCGTTCGAGAAGGTCGGCACCTATGGCGGCACGCTGCGCCGCGGCCTGCGCGGCTCATCCGACCACAACGGCATCCTGCGCATGGTCGGCAACCAGAGCCTCGTGCGCTGGAATCTGGAGTTCACCGCCGTGCAGCCGAACCTTGCCGAGCGCTGGGAGGTCAGCGACGACGCGACGCAATTCACCTTCCATCTGATCGAAGGTGTGCGCTGGTCCGACGGCCAACCTTTCACGGCCGACGACATCGTTTTTGCGATCGAAGACTGCGTCAAGAACACCGAACTTTACAGCGCGACACCGTCGCAGCTCTCCGTTGCCGGCAAGCCGGTTACTGTCGAGAAGATCGACGATTATACGGTGAAGTTCACCTTCGCGGCGCCGAACGCGCTTTATCTCGAAAATCTCGCCACGCCGCTCGGCCAGCATCCGACGCTCTTCCCGAAGCATTACTGCAGCCAGTTCTTGCCGAAGTACAATCCCAACATCGAGGCCGATGCGAAGAAGGCTGGCGTTACCAGCTGGACGGAGCTCTTCCGCAGCCGCTGCGGCGATATCGAGATCCCGACGCGCTGGGGCAATGTCGACAAGCCGACGCTCGATCCCTGGGTCGTCAAGGAGCCCTATGTCGGCGGCGCCACGCGCGTCGTCATGGCTCGGAACCCCTATTTCTGGCAGGTCGATACAGCAGGCAACCAGCTTCCCTACATCGATGAGATCAACTTCGGCATCTCACAGGATGTCGAATCGCTGATGCTGAACGTCATCTCCGGAAAGATCGATATCCAGGAACGTCACATCAGCGTGCTGGCGAACAAGCCGACGCTGTCCCAGAACATGCAGAAGGGCGATTATCGACTGCTGACGCTCGTTCCTTCCGCCTCGCAGCAGTGCCAGATCTATTTCAACATCACCCATAAAGATCCTGCCCTGCGCAAGATGTTTGCCGACAAATCTTTCCGGCAGGCGCTCTCGATCGGCATCAATCGCCAGGAACTGATCGACATCGTCTATTTCGGCCAAAGCGAGCCCTATCAGGCGGGGCCGCGTCCCACCCATCCCTGGTATCACGAGAAATACGCTCGGCAATTCACCGAATACGACGTCGATAAAGCCGGCGCGATGCTAGATCAGGCTGGCTACAAAAAGGGGCCCGACGGCTTCCGCCTTCGGCCGGACGGTCAAAAGGTGTTCTTCTCGGTCGACGTCATTCCGACGCTTTATCCCGATCTCGTCGATGCCCTGGAGCTGGTCAAGACGCATTGGTCGCAGATTGGCATCGACATGAAGGTCAATACGATCGAGCGGGCGCTCTATTATACCCGCGGCGACGACAATGCCCATGATGCGCAGGTGTGGCCGGGGCCGGGTGGTCTCGATCCGATGCTCGACCCGCGTGATTTCTTCGCCTTCCATCCGCAGGGTTCGCGTTACGCCATTCCGTGGACGCTCTGGTACACATCCAACGGTGCGCGTGGCGAGGAGCCGCCGGAAAGCCAAAAGATGCGCATGAAGCTGTTCGACGAAGCGCGTTCGACGGCCGATCTCGACAAGCGCGGCGCGATCATGAAGCAGATCTTCGACATCGCCGCGGAGGAATTCGAGACTGTCGGACTTTGCCTCGCCGTCGGTGGCTTCGGCATCATCCGCAATAATCTGCGCAATGTTCCCGAGAAGCAGCCGGATAGCTGGTCCTGGCCCAATCCGGGACCTGCGATGCCGCAGCAGTTCACCTTCACGAGCTGATTTTGATCGAGCGCCGTACCGACGGTCCGGCGCTTTCTTCGGTTCGCCTTCCGAGATGCTTTGCCGGCGATGAGAGCTGGTAAGGCCCGGAGGGCGGTACTCAATGCAAGAGGCGCCCATGCTGGTCTTTATCGCCAAACGTTTGTTGTGGATGATTCCATCGCTCTTTGCCGTCAGCTTCCTCGCATTCGTGCTGATCCAGCTGCCGCCGGGCGACTACGTCACGACCTATATCGCGACGCTGGCGGCTTCCAACGAAATCGTCGATCAGAACACCGCGGCACAATTGCGCGAACGCTTCGGACTCGATGACCCGATGCTCATCCAATATTTCAAATGGATCTGGGGAATCCTCTCGCGCGGCGATTTCGGCATTTCCTTCGAATGGCAGCAGCCGGTGTCCGACCTGATCTGGGAGCGTATGGCGCTGACCCTGGTTCTCGCTCTTTCGACATTGATCGCCACCTGGGCAATCGCCCTGCCGATCGGCGTCTTTTCCGCCGTCCGCAAATATTCGATCGGCGACTACTTCTTCACCGCCTTCACCTTCTTCGGCCTGGCTATTCCGTCCTTCCTGTTGGCCTTGGTGCTGATGTATGTCGCCGCGGTCGAATTCGGTCAGGATGTCGGCGGGCTGTTTTCGTCGCAATACGAGAATGCGCCCTGGAGCTTAGAGAAGATGGTAGATCTGTTCTCGCATCTTTGGCTTCCCGTCATCATTCTTGCCGTGTCCTCGACGGCAAGCCTCATCCGCGTGATGCGCGCCAACATGCTCGACGAACTGCCGAAGCCCTACGTGACGACGGCGCGGGCAAAGGGGCTCTCGGAGTTTCGGCTGCTGATGAAATATCCGTTGATGATCGCGCTCAATCCGTTCATCTCGACGATCGCCTGGTTGCTGCCCAACCTCATCTCCGGCTCTGTCGTCGTCGCCATCGTGCTTAATCTGCCGACGGCCGCCCCCTTGCTGCTACAGGCGCTGATGGCCCAGGACATGTATCTCGCCGGTGCCTTCGTTCTGCTGATCTGCGCGCTGACGCTGATAGGCTCTCTGATCAGCGACATCATGCTTGCGCTGGTCGATCCCCGCATCCGGCTGGAATAGGAGGCTCACGTGGCCGATATCACCGTTACAAATATTCAGCCGGACCGCGCCGCCGTCGCATCGCAGTGGCAGTTGATCTGGTGGGCTTTCCGCCGGCATCGGCTCGCCATGGTGGCGCTCGTCGTCACCGTGCTGATGTATATCGTTGCCCTGGTTCCCGGCTTCTTCGCCATCAACGATCCCAACCTGCAAAATGCGCGGGCCACTTTTCACCCGCCGCAGAAAGTGCATCTGATCGATACCGAGAACGGGTTCTCGTTCGGCCTGCATTACTATCCGATGAAGCTGACCCGCGATCCGGAAACGCTCGCCGCCATCTTCAAGGAAGACACGACGAAGCGGATCGATGTCCAGTTCTTCGGGCGTGGCTATGATTATTCCGTATTTGGCCTGTTCAACACCAACATCCATCTGATCGCCTCGCCCGACAAGACGACGCCGCTGCTTCTCTTCGGTGCTGACCGGCTTGGGCGCGACGTCTTCAGCCGGACGGTGCAGGGTTCGCAGGTGTCGCTGTCGATCGGCCTCGTCGGCGTCTTCCTGTCGTTGATGCTCGGCATCGTGATCGGCGGCATCTCCGGATATTACGGTGGCCGCATCGATTTCTTCATGCAGCGTGTGATCGATTTCGTGCTGTCGCTGCCGACGATACCGATCTGGCTCGCCATGGCTGCGGCCCTGCCGCAGGATTGGCCGGCGACGCTGCAATATATGATGATCACGATCATCCTGTCGCTGACCGGCTGGGCCCAGCTTGCCCGCGTCGTTCGTGGTCGTTTCCTGTCGTTGCGCACCGAGGAATTCGTCGCTGCCGCCAGACTGGATGGCGTTCGTGAAGGCCGCATCATCTTTCGCCACATGCTGCCGAGCTTTGCCAGCCACATTATCGCGTCGATCACCCTCGCAGTGCCGGCGATGATTCTGGCCGAAACCTCTCTTTCCTTCCTGGGGCTCGGGCTGCAGCCGCCGACCATTTCCTGGGGCGTGCTGCTGCGCGAGGCCCAGAACATTCGTTCGATCGCCACGGCGCCCTGGCTGTTCCTGCCGGGCTGCGCCGTCGTGGTCGCCGTCATGGCGCTCAATCTCCTCGGCGACGGTCTGCGCGACGCGGCCGACCCCTACAACAAATGAGGCCGGCATGATCGACATCGTTCCCATTGCCGGCAGGCCGCTGCTCGAAGTGAAGAACCTCACCGTCGAGTTCCCGCTGCGCACCGGCGTCTTTCGCGCCGTCAACGACCTGTCCTTTACAATAGAGCCGGGCAAGACGCTCTGCGTGGTCGGTGAGAGCGGATCCGGAAAGTCGGTGACGGCGCGCTCGATCCTGCAGATCGTCGATGCGCCCGGTCTCATCGCCGGCGGCTCGATCACACTGAACCATCCGAAGGGCGGCTCGATCAATCTAACCAGCCTCAATCCGCGCGGGCGCCAAATCCGCGCAATCCGCGGCCGCGATATCGCCATGATCTTCCAGGAGCCGATGTCGTCGCTGTCGCCCATCCATACTGTCGGCAACCAGATTATCGAGGCGCTTCGCCTTCACACCAGGATGAGCAAGGCCGAAGCGCGAGCGGAAGCCATATCGCTGCTCAAACAGGTTGAAATTCCTGCGCCTGAGAAAGCGCTGGATCGATATGCCTTCCAATATTCCGGCGGCATGCGCCAGCGCGCGATGATAGCCATGGCGCTCGCTTGCAAGCCGCAGCTGCTGATCGCCGACGAGCCGACCACGGCCCTCGACGTGACGACGCAGGCCGAAATTCTCGACCTGATCGCCCGGCTGCAGAAGGCCAACGGAATGGCCGTTCTCTTCATCACGCATGATATGGGCGTCGTGGCGCAGATCGCCGACGATGTGCTTGTGATGCACAATGGCGTTGCCAAGGAATATGCACCGGTCGAGCAGATCTTTCACGCCCCGAAAGACGACTATACCCGCATGTTGATCGGCTCCGTGCTGAAGCTTGAGCAGAAGGCCGAGATTCGCCTGGCGCGGGCGCCGCTCGATCGGACGGCGGCGCCGATCCTGCAATTGCGTAATCTTTCGATGGATTTCGGCGAGGTAAAAGCACTCGACGACGTCTCCATTTCGCTGCTGCCGGGCGAAACCCTTGGCATTGTCGGGGAGAGCGGATCCGGTAAGACGACCATGGGTCGCTCGATTATGCGGCTGCTCGATCCAACCGCCGGGGAAATCCTCTATCGCCGGGCTGATGGCGGCATCATCGACCTTGCAACGGCAAAAGGCGAGATGCTTGCCGCCGCGCGCCGCGAGTTGCGCATGGTGTTCCAGGATCCCTTCGGATCCCTCAATCCACGTATGACCGTCTCCCAGATCATCGGCGAACCGCTGCTGGTCAACGGCATCGCCAAGGGACGGGCGCTGGACGAGCGGGTCTGCCACCTGATGGAGCAGGTCGGCCTTGATCCGAGGGCGCGCGAGCGGTATCCGCACGCCTTCTCCGGCGGCCAGCGCCAGCGCATCGGCATTGCCCGCGCTATTACGCTCAACCCCCGCGTCATCGTCGCCGACGAGGCGACCTCGGCGCTCGACGTCTCCGTGCGCTCGCAGGTGCTCGATCTGCTGATGCGTCTGCAGGATCAGCTCGGGCTTGCCTATATCTTCATTAGTCATGACATCGGCGTCATCCGCTACATGTGCGACCGCGTCGGCGTCATGTACAAGGGCCAGCTCGTCGAAGTCGGCGAAGCGGAGAAGGTTTGCCGCACGCCCGAGCACGCCTACACGCAAGCGCTCATATCAGCCATTCCGCGCCCCGATCCACGGGACCGCGATCATTCGCGGCGCTTCCGCTATGTCGCTCCAGACAGTCTGAGGAACGGGAGCTCGCAGCGATGAAGATCACCGGCATCAGAGCTTTTCTCATGCATGTCGGTCAGCCGAGCGGCGGCAATGTCTCCGTGCCGGTGCCGGAGACCTCGGGTTCCGACAATCCAGAAACCTATAACGAGCAGGTCTACGTGCAGACACGCGTGGCGCGCCACTGCTATTTCAATCGCTAGAAGGACAGACTGATGAAGATCGACCGGATGCGGGTGTTCATGACCCGCGACAAGGACCGTCCCCGCGTAATCGTCGCACTCGACACGGACGACGGGTTGACGGGCTGGGGCGAATGCTACAACCACGGTCCTGATAAGGCGCTGCCGCCGCTGCTCGACTATCTCTATGGCTTTCTCTCCGGCCAGGATCCGACACGCGTCGATTATCTCGTCAACCTGCTGATCCAGCAAAGCCGTTTCCCGCCGGGCGCACTCGGCCTTGCCGCGATTTCCGCGCTCGACCATTGCCTGTGGGATCTGGCGGCCAAGGCCGCGAATGTTCCCGTATACAAACTGCTGGGTGGCGAGGTGCGCGACCGCATCAAGGTCTATGCCGGGGTCTATACCGCCCCCGACGCGCCCGCTGCTCGCGACGAGTTCGATCGCCTGAAAGAGGAATGGGGGTTCACGGCCTTCAAACTCAGCCCCTGGCGTATCGACATGCATGCCCATCGTTGGGGGAATGTCGTGAAAGCCTCGGCCGATTATTTCCGCTCACTTCGCGAGACGGTCAATGACGAATACGAGATCGCCTTCGATGCTCATGCAAAGATTTTCGAACCGATCGCCGCAAGGCAGCTCGGCAATGCACTGGCGCCCTATGATCCGCTGTTCTACGAAGAGCCGCTGCGTCCGGAGAATATCGATGCCTGGGGCGATCTGAAACAGGGGCTCAACTGCGTGCTGGCCACCGGCGAGTCGCTTTATAACAGGAACGAATTCCTGCGGCTGCTGCAGGTCAAGGGCGCCGACCTGATCCAGCCCGACATCTGCGTGGTCGGCGGCATCAGCGAAATGCGCCGCATCGCCACGCTTGCCGAAGCCTATTTCGTCGGTGTCGCTCCGCACAACCCGATGGGACCGCTGGCGACGGCGGTCAATGTGCATTTTTCGGCCGCGGCCCAGAACTTCCGCATCCTCGAATACCGGCTGCCAAAGGGCCAAGCCTATGTCTACGGCGGCCTCGATATCGAGAAGCGGCAGGGGGAAACCCGCTATGTGGTCGATCCCTATCTGCCGAAGAACGGCTATCTCGAGCTGCGCCCCGACCGGCCCGGCTGGGGCGTCGAGATGGACGAGAAGGCAATGGAGGAGGAAGGCTATATCCACTGGCAGCGGCGTGTGCCGAAGCGGCCGGATGGCTCTTACGCCTTCGCTTAGAGACGCCGCTCGAAAGAACCGGGACAGGCTGCTGCCGCATGGCAGCAGCCTTTTCCTTGGTTATCAGGCGAGACCGACCTTAGGCCTGATGATGGCATTCTCCAACATCTCGCATGTTAGAGGACCCAGTCATCGCGATTTTGGACTTCGGCAGCTCTGTCCTCGCGGCAAATCGTTTCCAGCGCCAACGAGGCGCGGCTGGAGTGTCTTTGTTTGTGCCGCAGGATTGCGAACTGGCGGGACGGCAAGGGAAAACGCGCCTTTACCAACAGACCTTGCATCAAGAGCGGCGCGGCCACTGCTCCGGAAACAACCGTTGCGCAGAGGCCTTCTCTTGCTGCCGATATGACGGCTTCGTTCGATGGCAGCTCAAGCGCGACAGTCAGATCTCCGGAGCCAATGCCAAGATTGGAAATCGCCGCCTCGAAAGCCGACCGGGTTCCGGACCCCTTTTCCCGCATGACCCATTTTGTGCCCGAAACCAGCTCGGCCGGGTCGATTGGTTTGCCACGCGCCCAGGGATGGCGCGGACCGACAACGACAAGGAGTTCGTCCTTGGCAAGCGGCTGAACATTCAGTGCCGGCTCATCAACACTGCCTTCGACGAAACCGACTTCCGCCAATCCATCGAGAACCGCTTTTGCCGCCGTGGTCGTATTGCCGATCACCAGCTTCAGGTCGATGCCCGGATAGCGGGTCTTGAAACGCATCAGCATCGCTGGCAGCCAATAACTTGCGATCGTCTGACTGGCAAAAACAACGAGCTCACCCTTTTGCAGGCCGCCGAGATCGGACAAGACGAGCGCTGCGGCTCTTGCGCGCGCGAGTGTGGCTCTTGCCTCCCCCAAAAACACCCGCCCTTCATATGTCAGCTCTATGCGCCGTCCGACACGGTGAAAAAGCTGGACTCCATAGGAGGCCTCGAGATTGCGGATGGCCGAACTGACGGCTGATGGCGTGAGGCCGATCGCCGAGGCGCCGTTGGTCAGGTGCTCGCGTTCCGCAACCGCGACGAAAATGGAGAGCTGTTCGAAGGTCATGACGCAATCGTTCGATTTTAACGAATGAACTATCTTAGACTATTCAATGGAAGGCGACAATCGAGTATTCGACAGTGAAGCATTCCGCAAGGTCTTGCCCATGCTCGTTTCCGTCTCACGTTTCCCGTCGCTTCCTGCTGTCCTGCCGGGACTTTTCTTTTGCGCGGCACTCGCGATCATTGCGCAGTTAGTCGAGCGGTTGCAGCTGATGATGTTCGGCTCGCACTGGATCGAGAGCCTCGTGCTGGCCATTCTAATCGGCATTGCCGTGCGCTCCTCGATCCGTCTTCCGCAGACTTTCACTCCAGGTATTAACTTCGCCGCCAAGACGCTGCTCGAGATTGCCGTCGTGTTGCTGGGCGCCTCGCTCAGCACGGCTGCCATCCGGCAGGCCGGATTGCCGCTTGTCGGCGGAATTGCCATCCTGGTTGCTCTGTCCCTGGCCAGCAGCTTTCTGCTCGGGCGGCTATTGGGGCTGTCGACCGGCCTAGCGACCTTGGTTGCCTGCGGCAACTCGATCTGCGGCAATTCAGCGATTGCCGCTGCAGCCCCTGTCATCGGCGCGAAACCGGAGGATATCGCTGCCTCGATAGCCTTTACCGCGCTGCTCGGCGTTGGTGCGGTGCTGGCGCTGCCGCTTCTGCATCTGGTCCTGGGGCTCAGCACCGTACAATATGGCGTTTTCGCAGGGCTGACAGCCTATGCCGTGCCGCAGGTGTTGGCAGCCACAGCCTCTGCCGGAGCCGTCAGCACCCAGGTAGGCACGCTCGTCAAGCTGATCCGCGTGATGATGCTCGGACCCGTCATTCTTGTGCTCGGCGCAGTTCATCGCCGCCGTCCCGGTGGCTCCGCAGTCAATCTCCGCCATCTTCTGCCATGGTTCATCCTCGGTTTTGCAGCCATGGCGGCGCTTCGCTCCTTTGACGCAATCCCGGCGCCGCTGCTGGCCGGGATGTCGGCTGTCTCCGCTGCCTTCACCGTCACCGCCATGGCCGCGCTAGGTCTCTCCGTCGATGTGAGATCCATCACCCGTGCCGGCGGCCGGGTCCTTGCAGCGGCGGCGCTGTCACTGCTGGCTCTGGCGGCTCTTGGGCTTTGCTTGATGGGGCTGCTTGACATCGGCTGATCGAGGCGATCTGCCCAATATACCGGCAAAGATTCCGGTTGCCTTCCAAACGATCGGCCGTTAGCCTGTATATACAGGTCGGTTGGAAACAAAGATCGTCATGCGGGTCATCTCTTCACAGCAAGCTGCGGATCTCCTCGAAGACGGGATGACGGTCGCTGCTTCGGGTTTTGGAGGATTCTGCCACCCCGAGGCCATCACGGCTGCGGTGGAGGAGCGTTTCGTCGCCTCTGGAAAACCCCGCAATCTCACGCTCTTGTTTGCTGCCAGCACGGGCGATCGTCAGACGCGCGGCATGGGGCATTTTGGCTATGAAGGGCTCGTCGCCTGCGTGATCGCCGGGGGCTGGCGAGGAACGCCGCGCCTTGGCAGGCTGGCGATCGAGGAAAAGATCGAAGCGCATTGCTGGCCGCAAGGCGTTATCGCCCAGCTCTATCGAGCGATTGCCGCCGGTCAGCCTGGGGTGATCACCCATATCGGGCTCGGTTCTTTCATGGATCCGCGGCATGGCGGCGGCCGCATGAACGCGACGACGCCGCGCGCGCTTGTCGAGCGTGTGTCGTTGCGCGGCAAGGAATGGCTGCTTTATCCCTCGATGCCGCTCGACTGCGTGCTTTTGCGCGGTACGACGGCCGACGAAGACGGCAACATCACCCTCGAGGACGAAGCCTTTCCCCTCGACGTGCTTGCCATGGCACAAGCAGGCCGAAATTCCGGCGGTATCGTCATCGTGCAGGTCAAGCGGATTGCGGAGCGTGGCTCGCTGCAGCCGGGCGATGTTCGCATCCCGGCGGCGCTGGTCGATTATGTTGTCATCTGCGAAAATCCGGCCCAGCACGGCGTCAATTTCGCCGAGAAGGACAATATCGCCTATACCGGGCGCGTCCGGATGGCGGCGAGCCGTCTGCAGCCGGCGCCGCTGTCGGCCGATAAGATTATTCAGCGCCGCGCCTTCCTAGAGCTGGCGCCGCTCCATCGCCCGACGATCAACCTCGGCATTGGCATTGCCGCCGGGATCGGCCGTATCGCCAGCGAAGAGGGATTTGACGATTATACGGTGACGATCGAATCCGGCGTCATCGGTGGCGTGCCGGCCGAGGAACTATCCTTCGGCGCTGCCGTCAATCCGACCGCGATCGTCCCACAGGCTTCGCAGTTCGACTTTTACGACGGCGGCGGCCTCGATATCGCCTTTCTCGGCATGGCCGAGGTGGATAGGTACGGTGCGGTCAATGTCAGCCGCTTCAACAAATCCATCGTTGGGGTCGGTGGCTTCACCAACATCTCGCAGACGGCGAGGCGTGTTGTCTATCTCGGCGCGTTTTCGGCTGGCGGCGCGGAAATTGCGGTTGCCGACGGCAGGCTCGACATCATCCGGGACGGCAGAGTTTGCAAGATCGTCGACCAGGTCGACCAGATCAGTTCGAGCCCGGCCTTTGCGCCGGAAGGGCAGACACAGCTCGTCGTCACCGAGCGGGCGGTCTTTCGCGTGATCGACGGATGCCTGACGCTGACGGAGTTTGCCCCCGGCATCGATCTGGCCGCCCACGTTCTCGACCGCCTGCCGAAGGGCGTCGCGGTGTCGGACCAGCTGAAACAGATGGATGCGCGCCTGTTTTCCACCCACGCAATGAAGGACTCTGCCCCATGAAAATCGATGGAGCCGTCATCATCGTCACGGGCTCGGCAACAGGCGTCGGGGCCGCAAGCGTGAAGCAGTTCGCCGAGGGCGGTGCCCGGGTGGTGGTCAATTACAGCCGCAGCAAGAAAGAGGCCTATGAAACGGCCGATATCTGCCGCAGCCTGGGCGCGCAGGTCGAGATCGTCCAGGCCGATGTTGCCGACGATGCGGCCTGCCGCCGGATGGTTGCGACGGCCGTTAAACGGTGGGGGCGGCTCGACGCCCTGGTGAACAATGCCGCAACGACGGTCAAATCGGATCCTTTCGATCTCGAGACATTGTCGGCAGAGGATTTTCAGAGTGTTTTCGGCGTCAATGTCATCGGCGCCTACCAGATGTGCCGGGCGGCGGTGCCTGCGATGCGTGACAGCGGCGGCGGTGCGATCGTCAATGTCTCATCCAACGTTGCCTTTACCGGCGGCGGCAGTTCGCTTGCCTATACGGCCTCCAAGGGCGCGCTCAATGCGCTGACCCTGGCGCTAGCGCGCACCTGCGGTCCCGATATCCGGGTGAACGCGGTTTGCCCCGGCATCATCGATACGCGCTGGATGCGCGATACGCTCGGGCCGGATGCCTATGGCGCCATTGCCAAGCGATTTTCGGAAACGGCGCCACTCGGCCGGGTCGCAACACCGGAAGACGTTGCCGGCGCCATTGTCTGGCTTGTTCAGGGGGCAGACTTCGTCACTGGCGAATTGCTTTCCGTCGACGGCGGCATCCGCCTGTCCGGTGGCATTCGCAAACCCGTCGCATCCAGCGGAGCCGCATCGTGACGCTGTCGGCCCAATCCATTCTCGATTTCCCGGTGCCGCAAGCGACGCATGTGGTCACCGCAAGGGATGCCATCCTCTACGCCCTGTCGGTCGGCTACGGAACCAACCCGCTCGACGAAAACGCGTTGAACTACGTCTACGAACGCGATCTGGTCACTGCGCCGACGCTTGCCAATATCGTGGCGCATCCGGGCCCGTGGATGCAGCAGACGGGTGTCGACTGGGCGCGTCTCATGCATTCTGAACATCGCCTGGCGATCCACCAGCCGGTCCCTCTCGATGTGCCGCTGATCTCCCGGTCGCGCGTCTTGTCAGTGGTCGATCGCGGCGTTGAGAAAGGCATGTTCGTCAGCTTCGAGCGCATGATCGCAACCGTGGACGGTGACGAGCCGATCGCGACGATCGTGCAGACGAACGCCTGCCGCGGCGACGGTGGCTGCGGTTCGGCGGGATCGGCGCCTGAACCTCTGTCCAAAGTCCCGGACAGAGAGCCGGACGTCGAATTCAATGTCGACATCCCCGGTAACGCCGCGCTGCTTTATCGCCTGAACGGCGATCGCAATCCGCTGCATGTCGATCCACGGGCAGCGGGCAGCAGCGGCTTCGATCGGCCGATCCTGCATGGGCTATGCAGCTTCGGTTATGCGGGCTACGCCATCATCGCCGCGATCGATCCAGGGATGGCTACCGGTTTGAGCGCGATCGCGGCGCGGTTCAGCGCACCGATCTTTCCCGGAGAAACGATCACCCTGCAGATGTGGCGCAACGACGCTGAAATTCGCTTCCGGGGGATCGTTGCTTCCCGGGGCGTGACCATCCTCGACAATGGCATTGCGAGGCTGTCATGACAAAAGCGGTCAAGCCGGCTGCCAGCGAGGCGCGCCAATATATCAGGATCAAGGAGCAGATCCTGGCCGAGATCGCCGAGGGCAAGCTGCAGCCGGGAGACCGGGTATCCTCCGAAAGCGAACTGGTGGCGGCATTCGGCGTCAGCCGCATGACGGCGAACCGGGCGCTGCGGGAGTTGATGTTCGAGGGTGTCCTCAAGCGATCCGCCGGCATCGGAACCTTCGTGTCGCCAAAGCACCTTGACGTCGATCTGCTTCAAATTCGGAACATAGCCGACGAAATACTGGAGCGGGGTCACACGCATAAGGCGGCGGTTGTCCAGGCCGGTTTGATGAAGGCGGATGCCAATGTTGCCGACGCGCTCGAACTGACCCTCGGCGCTGAGGTGATGCATTCGCTGATCGTGCACCTGGAAAACGACCAGCCCATTCAGGTCGAGGAGCGCTACGTCAATCCGCTGGTCGCGCCAGACTATCTGTCGATCGATTTCAGCAGCATGACGCCGAACGAATATCTGACGAAGGTGGCGCCGATAACGGCGTTCGAACATATCGTCCAGGCCGTCAAGCCGGACACGACGATCCGCAAATATCTTGGCCTGAAGAATGATCACCCTTGCCTGCGCGTCTTTCGAAGGACCTGGTCGGGCGAGGCCGTCGTGACCTGCGCGCTGTTATACTATCCCGGCGCGCAATATCGGCTGGAAGCGCGGTCCACCAAGGGTCCTTCGAAGCCCGTCGCCATTCTCGGAGAGAAGCAGTGAGCGCCACCCATTCTCCATCGATCACCTTCAGCGCGTCGCCGCCGACGATCGAGGACATCGCGGCAATTGCCCGTCGTCACGCCAGGATCGAAATCTCCGCCGAGGTCGAGGCCCGGATTATGGCGGCGCGCGCCGTCGTCGATCGCTATACGGAAAGGGATCTGCCGGTTTACGGCCTGACGACGGGACTGGGAGCGGGGGTTGATACACGACTTGCAACGGAAGATCTGGTGGCGTTTCAGATGCGCGTGCCGCAAGCTCGCGCGGTCGGCGTCGGAAAGCCGCTTGCCCAGGAAACCGTGCGGGCGATGATGGCCGTCAGGGCTGTCGGCATGGCGGCGGGCGGTTCCGGCATTTCGCTGAACGTGTTCCGTGGTCTGATCGCCGCCATCAATGCAGGTGTCCATCCTGTCGTCCCGTCATTGGGCTCGATCGGTGCGGCGGATTTGGCTCCGCTTGCCCATATGAGCCGGGCGCTTCTCGGCTTCGGCGAGATCGAGCTTGGCGGCGAAGTGCTGCCGGCCGGCATCGCCCTGGAAAGGGCCGGCGTGAAACCGCTCGAATTGGCGCCGAAGGACGGGCATGCGCTTGTCGTGGCCAACAGCCTGTCCATCGGCCTCGCCTGCCTGGCGCTTGAGGATATCGAGCGGCTTTTCGATTGGTCTCTGAAGGCGATTGCCGTTAATTTCGAAGCGTTCAGGGCCAATGTCAGCGTCTTCGACGACCGCGCTCTGGCTGCGAGACCGGCCTTCGGGCAGCGCCGCGTCGCCGCTCAGTTGATGGACTTGCTTTCGGGAAGCTCCTTGCTCGCCGCCGATGCCGCAAGACGTCTCCAGGATCCATTGAGCTACCGCTGCACGCCGCAGGTCTGGGGTGCGTTGAGGCATGCGATCGATGAGGCAAGGCAGGCGACGGAGATAGATCTCGTCAGCTCCAGCGACAATCCTGTCGTCATCGCCTCAGAGGGCGTCATTCTTGCACACGGCAATTTCGACATGACCGCTTTTGTCCTCGCCTGGGAACGGCTGGGGCAGGCGATGGCGCATTGTGCGGCAGGCACCGCCTATCGGATCATGAAGATCATGTCGCCTGGCATGTCCGACCTTCCACGCTTCCTGACCCCAATGGGCCAGAGCCGGACCGGTTTTGCGACAGTGCAAAAGACCGTCTCGGCCATGGAAGCCGAAATCCGTCATCTCGCCATGCCGGTTTCGCTTTCGCCCTTTCCCGTTGCCGATGGCGTCGAAGATCAGGCGTCGATGGCGCCGAGCGTTTTGGCAAAGACGCAGGCGATCGTCGAGCGCCTGCGTTATCTCGTAGCCATCGAACTGATTGCCTCGGCACAGGCCCTCGAGCTGCGCGGCGTCTCAGGCGAATTGGGCAAGGGATCGGCTGAGGCCTATGCATTCGTCCGCAGCCATGTCCCGGCGCTTGAAGAGGACCGCGCGCAGGGGCCGGATTTTGCGACGATCGCCGCATTGATCGGGCTTGGCCCGCAATAAGCCCGGTTCGCCACTGCCCCACCAAGAAGGGCAGGGCGCCGACCGGTCATGCCGACGGTTATTCTGGGGAATGCCGCCGGTTCCTTCATTGAAAAGTCAACAAGAGGGAATGATTATGAAAAATTGGACAAAGGGCATATTTGCAGCCGGTATCATGGCAGCCGTCATGTTCCAGTCTGCATCCGCAGAGACCATCAAGGTCGGCAGCAAGAATTTTACCGAGCAGTTCATTCTCGCTGAAATGTATTCAGCCGTTCTGGAAAACGCCGGCTTCACGGTCGAGCGCAAGATCAATCTCGGCGGCACGCTGATTGCGCACCAGGCATTGGTGGCCGGCGAGATCGATCTCTATCCGGAATATACCGGGACGGCGCTCGCGTCTGTCGTCAAGGGCGAGATGTCGACCGATGCCGACAAGGTCTACACCCAGGTCAAGGACTTCTACGCCAAGCAATTCAACCTCACATGGCTGAAGCCGAGCGGCATCAACAACGGCTATGTCATCGTCGTCCGGCAGGAAACGGCGCAGGCCAACAATCTGAAGAGCTTGTCGGATCTCGCCAAGGTCTCCAAGACACTGGTCTTCGGCGGCGGTGCTGAATTTCCGGATCGCGCCGACGGCCTGCCCGGCCTGAAGCGCGTCTACGATGCCGAGTTCAAGGAGTTCAAGCAGTTCGCCAAGCTCGGTCTTCGTTACGATGCGCTGGAACAAAAGGACATCGACGTTGCCAACGGTGCAGCGACCGACTGGCAGATCGGCTCGAAGAACCTCGTGCCACTGGCAGACGACAAAGGTCTGTTTCCGCCTTACTACGTGGCGCCCGTTGTCCGCCAGGACGTGCTGAAGGCCAACCCGAAGGTTGCCGAACTGCTGGAAGCGGTCGGCTCCCATCTCGACAATGAGAAAATGCGGGTCCTCAATGCCAAGGTCGAGACCGATCACGAGGAGGCCAAGGACGTGGCGGTCGACTTCTTGAAGGAAAACGGCCTGCTGCCGAAATGATTGTCATGCCTCCGTGGCCGGATATCAATCCGGCCGCGGTCTGGCTCTGCGATTCTTTCAAGGGTTTGTTCGAAAGTCCGTCCGGTCGGCAGCCGGGCAGGAATGTGGAGAAGCGGGAAATGCAGGAAATCTGGATCGATTATCTCAACGCCCTCGATGCCAAGGCGCTGGCGCTGACGAATGACGAGATTCTCGATGCGGTGTCGAAGGCGCTGGATGCGCAGGGCAGGGGTGAAACCGTCATCGAGCCGCGGGTTCATCTTGTGCCGGAGAGCTCCGACAAAGGCCATTTCAATGTGCTTCGCGGCTATGTCAAAGCGCTGAATTATGCCGGCGTCAAAGTCGTCGGCGACTTCGTCGACAACTACAAGGTGGACCTGCCTTCGGAGCTTGCGGTCCTCAACCTGTTCGACCCGAACACCGGCGTGCCGAAGGCCATCATCGACGCGACTGCCATCACCGACATGCGCACCGGCGCCGTCACCGCTCTTGGCGCAAAATATCTTGCTCGGAGGGACAGCAAGGTGCTCGGCCATATCGGTGCGCGCGGAACCTCTTACTGGAATGTCCGACTTCTCGACCATCTCTTCGACTTCGAGGAAATCCGCGTGCATTCGCGCCGCCCGGAAAGCCGCAATGCCTTCGCCAAGCGTCTTGAGGCCGATCTCGGCAAGAAGATCGTCGTTACCGACAATTGGGAGGATTGCCTCAAGGACGCCGACATCATGGTCGAGGCCAGCCGCCTGCCGGAACCGGCGCCGCTGTTCAAGACCGAATGGGTCAAGAAGGGAGCCTTCGTTGTGCCCTATGGCACGATGAGCGCACTCGAATTCGATCTCACCGACATCATGGACAAGGTCGTCGTCGACGATTGGGGACAATGCGGCCCCGGCAAGCCTTTCGGGGCGCTTCGCCGTCACGTCGACGAGGGCAAGGTGACGGCCGAGAACCTGCATGCCGAAATCGGCCAGATCATTTGCGGCAGGAAGCCCGGCCGCGAGAGCGATGAGGAGACGATCCTGTTCTGGCACCGCGGCCTCAGCACCACCGATGTGGCGCTCGGCGCCGCCATGGTCGACAAGGCAAGAGAGATGAACATCGGCCAACGGCTGCGGTTCGCATAATTGCCATGGTGATGTCCAAGCCGATCGCCAGTTCGAGAATGTATAATCTCAGTCCGCGCATTCGCGGCCTGTGGGATGCGCTGTTTGCGCAGGTCAGTCTGCAGTCCGGCATCGAACTCGAGATCATCGCTCACGCAGCACCGGCACCGTTGTCGAAGCTGTGGGCGAGGCCGGACATGGGAGCGGTCTTCATGTGCGGCTATCCGTTTTCGCACATGTCCGAGGCTGCGCGACCGACGGTGCTTGCCGCACCCGTCTCGAGCGAGGCATGGTCTTTGGACCAGCCGCTCTATGCCAGCCACATTCTCGTCGCCTCCACCGGGCCGGTAAACGCTGTGGAGGATCTCGCAGCGGCACGCTGGGGCTGGACTGTGCGCGATTCCCAATCGGGCTACCACGCGGCGCGTTCTTTCCTTGCCGACCGGTTTGCCGGGAAAATGAAGCAGAGCATGACGGTCGGACCGCTGCTCAACCCGTCGGGCATCGTCGCCGCCCTCAAGGACGGCAGGATCGATGCGGGTGCGATCGACGCTTACGCCTTCCAATTGTTGCGGATGCACGAACCCGATGCGATCGATGGTCTGCGTATTCTGGCGACGACCGATCCGCTTCCGGCGCCGCTGCTGGTTGCCGCGCAGACATTGCCGTCGGACATCGCCGCAGCGTTGCAGCAAAGCCTCGTGACATTGCATGAAACGGCTGAGGGAGCGGCGGTTCTGGTGCAGCTCGGCCTCAGGCGGTTCTCAACGGTCGTTCCCTCGGCCTACGATATTCTGCCGCAGAGAGCCGACGACGCCGATCGCAGATTGGGGATCTCATGGTAGACAGGCGGAAGAGCGCCCCGATGCGGAGGCCTCGACGATGAAATGGGTCCCTAAACATCTCGACCGGCTATTCGAAGCGCTGTTGGAGCACCTCTATCTCGTTTTTTCCTCGGTCGGCATTGCCCTGGTGATCTCGCTGATCGTCGGGATATGGGCGGCAAGGCGGCCGCGGAGCTTTGCCGTGATCGTCATCTTCACTGGTATCCTGTTTGCGGTGCCGAGCCTGGCGCTGTTTGCGCTTCTCATTCCCATCATGGGCATCGGTGCGGCACCCGCCATAACCGGTCTTGCCGCCTATTCGCTGATGATCCTGATCCGCAATATCGGCATGGGATTTCAGGCTATTCCGCGTGACATATTGGAGGCCGCCGATGGCATGGGCTACGGCACGGCACGGCGGATCTGGGAAGTCGAACTACCGCTGGCAGTGCCCTATATCGTCGGCGGGCTCCGCATCGCCATGGTGACGGTGATTGGCATTGCGACTGTTGCCGCCTATATCAATGCCGGCGGGCTCGGCGTCATCATTTTCGAAGGCATCGACCAGCGCTTTCCTGAAAAGATCATCGCAGGCGGGCTGCTGACGTCGTTTCTGGCGCTCTTTGCCGACTACTGTTTTGCCTCCCTCGAAAAGCTGCTGCGCCGGCGCAGTGGAGGGAAGGTAGCATGATCGTTATCGATGCATTCAGCTGGATCTTCAACAATTCCGGCACTTTCTTCAATGCGTTCAATCGCCATCTGCTGATGTGTGCCCTGTCGCTCGGCATCGCCTTCGTCATTGCGGTGCCGCTCGGATTTGTCGTCGCGCGGGCGCCGCGCGCCGCTTTTGCGGTGGTCAATATTGCTGGCGCCTTGCGCTCCATCCCAAGCCTTGCGATCCTGTCGGCGACGATGCCCTTTCTCGGCATCGGATTGCTGCCGTCGGTGATCGCCCTCATCGTCCTGGCCGTGCCGCCGCTATTGTTGAATACGATCATCGGCATCCGCGAGATCGACGCCTCGGTGATCGATGCGGCGGATGGAATGGGTATGAGCGCCGGACAGATGCTGTGGGAGATCGAACTTCCCCTGGCCGTTCCCGCGATTCTGTCGGGCGTCAGGACGAGCGCCATCCAGGTCATCGGTGGGGCGGCGCTGGCCTCCTTCATCGGCGGCGGCGGGCTTGGCGATTTCATCAACGCCGGCATTGCGATCATGAACATGCCGCGCCTTCTCGTCGGAGCGGTGCCGATAGCCCTGCTCGCAATCTTTGCGGAATTGGCCTTCGGCGCCCTGGAGCGCCTCTTCACTCAACGGCGCTGAGCGGCCGAAAGCGGATATCAGGATGATTCATCTCGATCATGTTACCAAGAAATACGACGGAAGCGGCCCGCATGCGGTCGACAATCTCGATCTGCTGATCGAGACCGGCACGACGGTTGCCCTGATTGGTCCTTCTGGCTGCGGCAAGACCACGACCATGCGGATGATCAATCAGTTGGAGACGCCGACGGCGGGACGCGTGCTGGTCGACGGAAGAGATATAGCCCGGGTCGATCAGAAGGAGCTCCGCCGCAGCATCGGCTATGTCATCCAGCAGGTCGGTCTGTTTCCGCATATGTCGATCGCACGCAATGTCGCGACCGTCCCGCGGCTTCTCGGTTGGGACAAGGCGCGCAGCGATCGCCGCGTCGACGAGCTCCTGGATCTCGTCGGCCTTGATCCGGCCGTCATGCGGCAGCGCCTGCCGCACGAATTGTCGGGCGGGCAGCGTCAGCGCGTCGGTTTCGCGCGTGCGCTCGCAGCAGACCCCGCAATCATGCTGATGGACGAACCGTTCGGCGCGATCGATCCGATCACCCGTGTTAGGCTTCAGGACGAATTCCGCGATATTTTGAGGAAGGTGAAGAAGACCGTCGTGATCGTCACGCATGATCTCGACGAGGCCATCAAGATGGGCGATCGCATTGCGATCATGCGGGATGGCCGCCTTCTGCAATATGATAGCCCGCAGGAAATTCTTGCGCATCCCGTCAACGACTTCGTCGAGAACTTCCTCGGCCCTGACCGAGCCATAAAGAGGCTGAGCTTGATTGCCGTATCGACGATCATGACCGCGCCGGAACCGTCCAACGGCGATGCCGAGATCGCCGCTGACGCCACGGTTCACGATGCCTTGGCGCTCATCCTCTCCGGCGAGATGCCGGGCCTCCATGTCAGGTCGGCCGATGGGACGCTTGCGGGATATCTGTCGCGAGCCACCTTGTTGCGCGCCAATCGGCTGTAGAACAATTCCGGCTACGTCCGCAGCGGTTTTGCTCGACGTGAACAAGTCCACCTGCCCTTGCCGAAGGCTTAATACGCCAATGCTACCCACGCGTGCTGAAAGGATTTGCCGATCGTCCGTTTCAGACTGTCGATGGGTTTAACACAATGGATTGTGTAAGGCCGGCTGGATTGGCGTCAATTCCGCTCGTTCATTCTCTGCGATGTCTGAAGCTTTCCCAGCGCACTGCTGTCACATGAGGGGACCTGCACCATTGCGTGGTCATGGCGTTCTCCAGTATCCCGCATGATAAAGGACATATCATGCGCGGAATTCTCGACGAGGTCTCTGTCCTTTGGGTTCAAGCAACTATTCGCCGATAAACGTGACCGTCTCGGCCAGTGGGGCGCGGCCCGTACGGGCGTAACTTACCGCAGGGTCTTCGTAGCCGATCGACATGCCGCAGAAGAGGATCAGCCTATCGGGCGGCGACACTACCTCGGCGACCGTCTCGCGAACCTGCGACCATGCCATCTGCGCGCAACTGTGCAGTCCTTCGGCGCGAAGCAGCAACATGATGGTCTGCAGATACATGCCGACGTCGGCCCATTGAGGTAGGCCAAGATCGCGGTCGATGTAGCAAAACAGAGCGGCTGGCGCGCCGAAGCAGTTCCAGTTGGCGATTGCTGCCCGCTGGCGTGCCTCCCAGTCCTCGCGCGCAATGCCGAGCGCGCTGTAGCGTTCCTTGCCGAAGACGGAGCGGCGCTCGCCGTAGGGGGCTTCAGCACGGAGGGGCACATCTCATACTGCCCTTGTCCCAGGCGTCGCCATGCGCCACGCGCTCGACGGCTGATGTCTTGAGTTCGGCCAGCGGCTCACCGGTCATCACGTAGGTATTCCACGGCTGGATGTTCGATCCTGACGGGGACCAAGCCGCGGCGGCCAGCACCCGCTCAAGTATTTCCATCGCCACAGGCTGGTCTTTAAATCCGCGCACCGACCGTCGGCTTGTGACTGCCTCATATACGTCCATGATCGCCTCCATGCGCCGTTCGTTCCGTTCCCGATGTGGTTCATTATCTCCATTCGCAATGGAGGCGTAATCACACCGTGGTCTAGGAGGCGTACATCAAACGTACATCAGCGATCAATGCGGTCGAAGGGCATGTCAGCAGAGTTGGAGACCAATCATGAGCGGCAAGATCAGCGTTCCGCCATTGGCGTCAGGTGCCGACGGCTCGGGCACGTTCTGCCGCCGTACGGCGATGCGATCCGAAGATGTCCGCGAGCGTATCGAGCATTGCCCTGACCCCGTCAGATTGAAGTGAATAGTAGATCGTCTGCGCAGCCCTTCGTGTTTGCACGAGTTCCTGGTCTCGGAGAATTGCCAGATGCTGAGACGTCGAAGATTGGCTCAATCCCACTTCGTCAGCCAGGACGGTTACGGACATTTCTCCTTCGCTCAACAGATGCAGAATGTGAAGCCGTTTGGAATTCCCGATGGCCGACAGGAAGATTGCTTCGGTGTCGAAGGCATTGGTTTTAGGGGAAGGCGCGACTGACGATTGATTGTTCAAGGCGAGATCTCCTTTGGGGAACCGAAGCGGTACGGTGTCATATCCCCGAACTTTAATTTAGAGATAACGCAAGCGCGCGGGGCCGAAAGCCATTGATGGCGCCGAATCGTCTTTTTTGGCGTGAATCGGATACGGCGTGCATCAAATGGACAGCCGGCGTTTTTGGCGCCTTGATTAAAAGCTAACGCGCCCCCGCCTGACGCACTGCACCGGCAATGTTTCCCTGGCTCGGATCAGCTCGCCGATAGAGGCGGCCCCCATCTTGTGCATGACGTTGCTGCGATGCAGCTTGACCGTCACTTCGCTGATGCCAAGGTCGAAGGCGATCTGCTTGTTTAGGCGCGCCCGCGTGCCACTTCGTGCAGAACCTCCCGTTCGCGCTGCGTCAGCGTCTCCAGCCGTTCGATATTGCGATTGGCGATCGCCGCTTCCGCTCGTCGTTCGCCGTCCATAGAAATGGCGGCGGTTACGGCATCAAGCAGCGTCTGATCCCGCGCCGGCTTGGTGAGGAAATCCACGGCGCCGGCTTTCATCGCCTGGACGGTCATCGGGATATCTCCATGGCCGGTCAGGAAGATGATCGGCTTGGCAATGCCGTTCTCGGCCAGATGGCTCTGCAGATGGAGACCGCTTGCCCCCGGCATGCGCACATCGAGGATCAGGCAGCCGGGTCTGTTCAATATATCCGCGTCGAGCAGTTCGCGCGTCGAAGCAAAGCTGACCGGCTGAAAACCGGCCGACAGGATCAGCTCCGACAGCGCCTCGCGAATGGATGCGTCGTCGTCCACGATCATGACGAGCGGCTGATCCTCTTCACGTTCACGCTGCGCTGACAAAGGCGCCGATCTACGAACGAACGGCTGGTCAACCCTCATGTCACCCTCCATCTCTCGATTTGTGTAAGGCATTGGCGATGGCCGCGATCAGGGCCTGGGCATCGAATGGCTTGCGGAAGAGTGGCTCTACCGATCGATGGAGGCTTAGCGGCCATCTTGAATTCTGCCGAATGAAGTAATACCTTCTTCTTGGAGAGTATTACAAAGGCGCTCGCTATGACCACCACCGTTACTGCGAAAGGGCAGGTGACGATTCCGAAGCCTGTACGGGACATGCTCGGCATCGTTCCTGGCAGCCAGGTCGATTTTCATCGTGCTGCCGACGGCAGTGTGGTTCTGACCCGCGCCGACAAGAAGCGGCCGGCGAGCCGCTTTGAGAAACTGCGCGGCCATGCCGGCAAGGGCCTCGATACCGACGCTATCATGGCTTTAACGCGCGGCGAAACGTGACCCTTGTTGATACCAATGTGCTCCTAGACCTCGTAACCGACGACCCGGAATGGTCGGGCTGGTCTATTGCGCAGCTGGAAGCCGCGAGTATCGAGGGCCCCCTCCTCATTAACGATGTAGTCTATGCCGAACTTGCGGTTCGATACGACAGGATCGAGGCGCTGGAGGCCTTTGTTGAACAGGCTGCCCTCGAGATGACGCCGATGCCGAGATCCGCTTTGTTTCTCGCCGGCAAGGTTTTCACGCAATATCGCAAAGCAGGTGGTACGCGCACCGGCGTACTTCCCGCTTTCCTCATCGGCGCTCATGCCGCCGTGCAGCAGCTGCCGATCCTGACGCGAGATGTCGGCCGCTATCGCAGCTATTTCCCCTCGTTGAAATTGATAGCGCCCAGTTCGTGAGGCGAAGACCCTTCAACAAATCTCCTGCAGCGGCGGCTCAAGCTTTTGCGCGGCTCCAACACTGTCGGCCGGTTTGGCCTTCGCACCAAAGGATTTTGACCTCGATCTTTCCATAGCTTGGAGACAGGATGTCGCTTCCGCGGTTGTTCCCGCCTACGACCTCTCCGTCGGTGGCGATGGCGACAGCGAGCTCGGCGAGAAGCTGATGGCTGATGCTGTCATATCGCTTTATGCGGTTGGCCGTCCGCAGGATGTTGTACATCTCTGCAGCGTCATCGCGGGCATGTATTGCCTTCAATTGGAACTCCATTTCACGGTTTTACGGCTTGGTATTTGGCGTGCCTGAACTGATGGCCGTGAATCAGGAACACTCGCTTCCCGTTGCTCAAGCTCCCACCTTCCTTTTTCGTCTGCAGACCGGGATGTGTGGTCGAGGTTACGTTGAACCTGACGACGCCCGCGTCAAAGTCGGGAAGGGGAGTGATGAGCGCGATTTCCATGACAGTGCCTGCTGGCAAGGTGACTTTCGATCTAAACATCGGCTGCCAAAGGGCCTCGAGTTCCTGATCGAGGACTTTCATTCGCTTCTTGTCGCCGGGGCCAGGCTCCTTCGCGAGAATTTTGGTGGTCCAGCCGCCGTCATCGGTCGGTAGCTGAACTGGACCTCTTGGCCCCGCTCCACGTTCAAGGATGGCATGTTTCTCCGCTATCAGTTCTCGCCATCGGACATTCGCTGAAATGTAGTCAGGGTCAGATCCACAGTTAGCGGCATCCCATATCCTGCTGCTGATCCGGTTGTTCTCCACCGTAAACGTCCAGTCCTCATTGAGTGATATCTGCGACCCGACCTGAAATGGATGTGTATTCGGCAAATGGGAATCTCCGGCTATGCACAGACTGCTATTAGTCCACCTTCCGTTTCGCTTGAAGACGGATTGCTGATCTGATCTGACTTGTCCTCCTCTACTTCCGGAATTGCTCTGCCCGAACAGGAGATGATGTTGACGGAGAAGGTTATGCCATTGGCCGAGCGGCTGGCTGCCCTCGAACAAGTGGAACGAGGGCTCGTCCGCGGCGCGTCCGGCGTGCTTACGACAGGGGTCAATCTGACCGTCGTCGACACGTTCATTCTCGGCGCGATTAAACGCACGCTGTCGCAGTCGCTTGCGTTCCGAACCCTGGTGAAGGGCTGGAACTTTTCCTCGGCCGCCGTGATGGTTCGGACCCAGCTCGATACCGCGATGCGGATCAACGGCATTCGGTACATGACCGATATGGAAGCGAACATCGCTGACATTTTCTACGGCAGGACGACTTACCGGAATCTGAGGTCCAAGGACGGCCAGAAGATGACGGATGCCTACCTGAAGCAGAAGCTGACGGAGGAACACGCGTGGGTAGGCCCATTTTATGATGAGCTGTCCGACTTCGTGCATCTGTCGTTTCGCCACTTCTGGCCTGTCCTCGCGGGCACCAACGACGGCGAGAAGACGGCCTACATTGCGATTCATGGCGAGGATCCGAAGAAGGACGAGGCGAACTACTACGACGTGACCGACGGATTCACGAGGGTCACCACTCTGACATCGATGCTGCTCGTCAGTTTCCTGATGGTCAGGCATAACGTCGCACCGACCGACTACAAGTCGATCTGGGGAGTAGAAGAAGAGGAGGAAGGCACTGAGCCGACAGACGCTCCCGCTTGAGGAAATCATGGAACTGCTCAGATGGCAAAAAGAACCCCGACCGTGTGAGGGCCGGGGTTAAGGCAGAGATAGGAACGGAAGATGCCGGGAGCTTGCACTGAGGCCGTCTTCCTCGGCCCGTTGTATCCAGTGTTGCCGTCGGCGGAACCTAGCACAAGTCCCGATTTGCAGCCGACGCCCGAAAGCCTTATGTTATGTGCAGTGACAGGAGATCGATGATGCTTTTGCAGAAGTACCACGAAAACAAGGAGGCCCTGATGCAAATCGGCAAGGAAGCTCTTGCCGAGAGCCGTCGGTTGGGCCTGCCGATTTCTGCCAAGGATCTTGAAAACGAGCGCAAGGATCGCGTAGAACACGAGCATGAAGAGCGCATTCCCGCTGCCATAAGGCAGTAATCGCTTCATGCCGGAATTGTCGTGCATCATCCTCGGAGGCCCGAACGGCTCCGGCAAATCATCTGCATTCGCAAAGCTGAAGCTCGAAGGCGTTTGGATCAACGCCGACGAAATCGCCAAGGCGCTCCCCGAATTCGACGACGGAAAGTCGAAGGAACGGCGAGCCTCCGAAGCTGCGCTCCGCAAGATCGCGGAGATGATCGAAACCCGGCAATCATTCATCTTCGAAAGCACACTGAGCAGCCAGCAGTCCATCCGACTGATGCGCGAAGCGAAGGCGGCCGGGTTCAAGGTCGGCCTCTACTATGTCGCCCTGGATTCCGTCGAGACGAACATTGAGCGCGTCAAGCGCCGGGTCGAAAAGGGCGGTCACGACATTCCGGAAGCTGACATCCGCAGGCGACACAAGGGATCGCTGGAAAAGCTGACCGAAGCCTTGAGGATCGCAGACGAGGTGATCCTCATGGACAATAGCGGCCTGACGCCGCGCGAGGTCTTCGAGATCCGCTCTGGCGTAGTCCTGTCCTTCGACATCGACGATCGGCAGGAGCTGCACCGCCAGTTCTCGGCCAAGGTCTGCGAGGCCTATGGTCTCGTGCGATACGACCGCGGATTCCGGAAAGTGCCGAAGCTGGCAGCTCGTCGGGGCGAAGACGTTGCTTCGGATGCCTCGAAGCCGTCACCTGGACACAGGCCCAGGCCTCCGGGCATGAAGTGAGAGCGGCATGTTCGAACTGATCAACTGCTCGAAACCGTGTACCGGACCATCTCTGCCGATCTCGAAGTATGGATTGAGCAGTTTCCTGAGGGTCTGGCGTGGAACGTCTTTTCCGATTACTGCATCGGAGATCCGAAGAAGGCGAATGACACCTTTGCCTTCGCGATAGTTCTCAACCACGACAAGCAGTTGAACATCGAGGAATACATCGCGGCTGTAGCGCCTAGCGACATCAAAGGATCCCGGTCGTCGTCGGAAGGCCCCATCGAGTACCTGGGCTGCCTCGTTGTCTTCAGCGTCAGCTACTTGGTCGACAAGAAGTCGAAGTTGCTTCGTGACTACATGACCGACGAGAACATCAGCGGCGCTCTGCAGGACATGCGGGAAGTCGTCGAACAGATGGCGAGCATGATCCCGGAGAAGGTTGATTATTACCGGGTAGTGAACAAGCGGCTGGCGAGCTTCCAGACCGAGATGCGAAGGCGCCCCCGATTCTAATCTGGCTCGACAGATTTTTCTCTGTGCGGCCTTCGCCTCGGTTGTCTGTCGGCATCTGGCAGTCAAGAAGAAGCCAAAATTCATCCGCTGGATCAGCGATTGGGATGCCATGTTCGACAAGCACAACAAGGTGGTCTTCGATCTCGCCTTCCTCTATTTCCATCTCCACCGGATGATGAATGGTCAGGATGCTCTCGAGCCGGAGTTCCATTTCGGTCTGCCCGGATGGGACGGAAAGAACAAGTACGCTGAATTTATTCGAGTTGCTGATTACCTCGCGGGCACGCTCGCTGACATCAAGCTTCCAGAGATGACGTTCTCCCATGCGAAGTTCGAACCCATCTTCCGTAATCTCTTCGTCAACGGCCCGGACGCCGCCCTCGTCGAGCTCCTCGCCCGAGACGGAGGTGGGGTCTCGTCCCTACGGCGCCGATCATCTAGTAAAGAAAAAGGCTGCCTCCGGTTGGCAGCCTTTTGTGTCGCGCAACGATTTCGACCACGAACCCTCGCGGTCAATGAACTGCCTCCGTGAAAGGCTTGCCGTAAGGGAAATCTATCCGGCGTGGGGTCCGTCTCCACAGTGAACATGATTGTCGCCGGCGGCGGCTAGGTGGTAGAATGATGCAGACCGAGACGCGGGATCATGCTCCATCCGTGCAGTGCCCCGTCGGCTCGACCTCCAGTCTATCGCGGCCCATGCGCCCCATCGAAGATATGCCGCGCCTTGGCCCTCGGCGCAGCGACGGAATGACGATTGACCAGCGAGCATTCGAGCTTCGTAATTGGATAGCGCTTGCCGGGCATGGTCTGCAGGTTGAGATGTTCAATCGCCCACTGACCCATGGCGAGGTGCGGAAGGACCGAAGTGGTCAACGCCGGTACCAGATGTCTCGAAATTTCTTCGTCGTCGTAACCGACCACCGACATGTCCTGGGGAATGCGAAGCCCGGCATCTTTGAGCGCTTCGTAGCATCCCACTGCAGTGCGGTCGTTCTGGCAGAAAATGGCGGTCGGGGGTTCCTGCAAAGCAAGCAATTGCATCGTAGCGGCGTAGCCGGCACCGGCCGACCAGTCGCCTTCAACGACCAATTCTGGATCGAAGGGTATATCGGCGGTCGCTAGTGCACGGCGGTATCCCGTCAGCCGGTCTTGTGCAGCCTGCATCCAGATTTCACCGGTGATCGTCCCTATGCGATGGTGGCCGTGCGTGATCAGATGCCGGGTGGAGCTCTGGCCTCCGGCGATTTCACTTGGCACTACGGCTGGAAAGGCATGATCCGCCGTGTAGCAGTTCAACAATACCGTCGGGATGTTGAGTTCACAGACATAAGAGGGGAGTTGGACCTCTCTGGTATAGATTGTCATGTATATGAGTGCGGATATGCCCCCGTTCGTCAGCGCCCTGATTGCTTTTGGCTCCATGACGGGATCACCGAGCGTTTGGGTAACCAGCAGCACGTTGCCCGTATTCCACGACGCTTGGCGGGCGCCCTCGATCGCGACGATCGCTTCCGGGCTGGTAGCGAGCTGATCCACGGCGAAACCGATCACGTTGTCCAGGCCCGAATAAGAGGCCTTCATGGTATAGCTTGTCCCCATGTAGCCGAGGGCGCGCGCTGCCTCCAATACGCGGTCGCGAGTCTGCTGCGAGATGCGGGTGCCGGGCGTGTCGTTGAGCACGAAGGAAACAGCAGCCTGTGAGCAGCCGGCCGCCGCGGCAATGTCCATCATGGTCACGCGGGCGGGCTTATCCATTTCAGGATTCTTTTGGGTCTTAGGCTTTCGCATTCGGGGGAAAGATCTCCGGATCTTGGAAGAAGTTACGTTTTAGGTAATTAATATTAGCACTTATCCGAAAGTGCTGGCAATCGCGCGAGTACCTGCAACGATTGGCAATCCTCACTTTGGAACTTCATTCTCGCTATCCCGCGATGAAATGTTTTGATGCGCATTGATAATACTATTTACTAATTAAGATTCTTGTATACCGTCAGAGGGCGATCGGAACCTATGCCACTCGTCGCTTTTGCGGCGGCCCTAGGAGGGGGCGCGCATTCGGCCGGCCGTAAATCGCAAACGGGCCCATGCGACTGCGGCCCCTCGGGAGGTATATTATGAAACAGCTGAAACGGAATGCAGCCTTGTTCCTTGCCGGGCTGATGCTGAGCGCGGCGCCGATTGCAGTATCCAATGCCGCCGACAAACCGACTCTTGCTTTCGTCGTCAACGGAGCGTCTGACTTCTGGAAAGCTGCGGAAGCGGGCGTGAAGAAGGCTCAGGCCGAATTGCCAGATTACCAACTGGAGCTTAAGTACCCTGAGCAGGCATCGGTAGCCATCCAGCAGCGCCTGATGGAAGACCTGGTCAGTGCTGGCGTCAAGGGGATCATGGTTTCCGCAGTCGATCCCAAGACTCAGACCGAGGGCTTGAACAAGATCGGCTCACAAACAGCTCTCTTCACGACCGACAGCGACGCGCCGCAGACCAACCGCGTCGCTTATATCGGCTCATCCAATATCGACGCCGGTTTGCAGGCGGCCGAAATCGCGAAGAAGGCAATGCCGGATGGCGGCAAGTGCATCGGTTTTGTCGGGCTCCTCGGCGCCGATAACGCCAAGGAACGCATTCAGGGCATGAAGGACGGACTTAAGGGCACGAAGATCGAGCTGACGGATGTGCGCGGCGACGATATCGACCAGACACGCGCAAAAAAGAATGTCGAGGATGCGCTGGTGGCCAGCCCGGACGTGACCTGCATGGTCGGCTTCTACTCTTATAACACGCCACGCATCTATGAGGCGCTGCGCGACGCCGGAAAGCTTGGTCAGATCACTGTCGTCGGCTTTGACGACGATCCGATCACGCTCGGCGGCGTCAAAGAAGGCACGGTCGCGGCAACCGTCGTGCAGCAGCCATTCGAATGGGCTTATCAGGGGATGAAGCTGATGGCCGCCTACCTCAAGGGCGACAAGTCCGGTATTCCCAGCAACGGCTTGATCATCATTCCGACAGTGATCATCGGCAAGGATGACGTCGATAAATATGCCGCCAACCTGAAGGCCATGGCTGGAAAGTAATTCTCTTTCGCGGCGGGGGTACTCCCCGCCGCGAAAGATGTTTCATGCCGCAGCACCCGCAGTCATGGACAGGCAATGAATCATAGCTCAGACATCCCGTCACCGGACGCGCCTGCAACGCCGTTCCTTTCGCTTTCCGGCGTTGGCAAGACTTTTCCAGGCGTCGTGGCGCTTGACGGGTTGTCGCTCGACATCGTGCCGGGAGAGGTCATCGGCTTGGTCGGCGAGAACGGGGCCGGAAAATCGACGCTGATGAATATTCTTGGCGGCGTGATCGCTCCGGATCGGGGCACGATCCTGCTCGATGGCGCAGAGCTTCGCCACCTCACCGTGGAGACGAGCATCGCATCCGGCATCGCTTTTGTGCATCAAGAACTCAACCTTTTTGACAATCTCGACGTCGCCGCCAATATCTTCCTGGGCCGTGAGCCGTTGAAAGCGGGACCTTTCAAGTTTGTCGATCGCGCTCGGCTTCGCGAGATGGTGACCCCGCTCTTGAAGCGTGTAGGGGCACATTTTTCCGCCGATACACCCGTTGCTGCGCTTTCCCTTGCCGAACAGCAGATGGTGGAAATCGCCAAGGCACTGTCGATCAAGGCCAGGCTTGTCATCTTCGACGAACCCACGTCCAGCCTACCCCTGGCCGAAACCGAGCGGCTCCTGAACATCATCAAATCGCTGAAAGCGGATGGTATCAGTGTGATCTTCATCTCGCACCGTCTCCACGAGGTTGAGCGCGTAGCGGACCGGGTAGTCGTATTGCGCGATGGCACGCTCGTCGGTACGCTCGCCAAGAAGGACATTGGCCATGATCAGATGGTCAAGCTGATGATCGGCCGGTTGCTCGCGGCCCGGACGGCAAAACCGCAGCGTTCGCCAGGCCCGGTCGCATTGAAGGTAAATGGTGTGCGCACCGAGGCCTATCCCAGCCGTCCCGTTGACCTGGAAATCAGGTACGGAGAAATCCTGGGGCTTGCAGGCCTCGTCGGATCTGGCCGCACCGAGCTTGCAAGGGTACTCTTCGGCATCGACCGGAGTTACGGCGGAGCCATTCTGCAGGACGGACGCCAAATTGCGATCGGTTCTGCTCGGGACGCTGTTGCCCGCGGCATCTTTCTGGTGCCGGAGGATCGCAAGCGCAATGGCATTCTTCTTGATCTTCCGATCGCCCAGAACATCACCCTTGCCGATCTTCCCAGGATTTCTAGCCGCTTCATGGTCTCCGCTGAAAGGGAGATCGAGGCCGCTGAAAAGCAGCGTGTTCGTCTCGGTATCAAAGCGCCCTCCGTTTCGACGCGAACCGGCACTCTGTCCGGTGGCAACCAGCAGAAGGTGGTTCTGGCCAAATGGTTGTCGATGAGCCCGAGGGTAATGATCTTCGATGAGCCAACACGCGGCATCGATATCGGCGCGAAGAACGAAATCTACGGCCTGATGCGAGCGCTTGCGGATGCCGGTGTCGCGATCCTGATGATCTCCAGCGACATGGAAGAGGTGATTGGCGTTTCTGACCGCATCGCCGTCATGCACGAGGGCCAGATCGCCGGCATTCTCGAAGAGGACGAATTCAGTCAGGAAAGCGTCCTTTTGCTTGCTGTCGGCAAAAGCGTAAAATAGCGGCTGCGGCCATTATGGTATCGGGGATGGGTCTCGAATGATCAAGAAAGATCTTGGACTGCTGCTTTTGATCATCGTTGTCGGCGTCGTCGTCGCCATCATCAACCCACGCTTCTTGCTGCCGATCAACCTTGCGAACACCGCCAACCTGATCGGCCTGTTCGGGATCCTGTCAATGGGGCAAGCTTTTGTCATTATTACGGGCGGTATCGAGCTTTCGGTGGGCTCGCTCGTAGCGCTTCTTGGCGTACTGTTCGTCGATTTCATTGCCGTTCAAGATATGCCCTGGACGTTGGCGTTGCCGCTCATTCTCCTGCTTGGCGCAGTCATGGGCGCCGTCCACGGTTGGCTCATCACCCGGCTCAACTTGCAGCCCTTCGTCGTCACCCTTTGCGGTCTCCTGATCTATCGCGGGGCGGCGCGCTTCTATACGGCCGACGGAACGGCGGGATTTGCCTTCGGTCAGAATTTTCCGGAGCTTGAGTTTCTGACCGCGGGGCGGTTCTATGGCATTCCGAGCACCTTCATTGCTATGGTCGTCATTGCCGTAGCCATGTGGCTGGTGCTTCATCGCTCTGTCTTCGGACGTTATCTTTACGCGATTGGAAAGAACGAAGAGGCTGCTCGCTATTCAGGTATCCGGACCGACCGTTTGATTATGACGGCCTATGTCATCTGCGGACTGCTTACGGCGCTTTCGGCGATCTATTTCGCCATGTATACGCGCTCGATCTCGCCGGCCAGCCATGGCCAGTTCTACGAGCTCTACGCGATTGCCGCCGCCGTGCTCGGCGGCTTTTCACTCCGCGGCGGTGAGGGATCGATTGTCGGGGCCGTGCTGGGCACAGTCCTGTTGCAGGAGTTGCAAAACCTTGTGAACCTGCTCGGCATTCCCTCGTCGCTGAACTTCGCTGTCATGGGTGGCGTGATTCTCATCGGGGTCCTGATCGACCAACAATGGCATTCGATCCGCGCAAAGCGACGCCTTGCCTCCGCCGCACGGCAGACTGAATCCCGTCTGCCAAACGAAGGAAGCTTGCCGGTGGTTGCTAACCGGGACTAAGAAGCAGCCAGGCGGATTGTCGGCTGCTCATCAAGGACATAGTGCCATGACCACCGGTATATCGCCGCAAGCGTGGCGTTGGCCGACGCTATTTGGACGAAAGCGATCGCCCATCGCCGCGGTGAAATTGCCGGTTTGCCGTACGAACGGCAAGACGGAAAGCCCCAAGCATTCTCGAACCGCACGACGCTTTGATGTGTCGTGCTGATCAACGGCAACAAAACCTGAAGGATGACCGGCTACCGTTACCTTGAGCCTGTCTGTGCCGCGGGAGCGTGCCGCAAAAACGCAATGAATTCCAAATGCATAACGAGAATGAAGGCCTTGCCCGTCGGCATCGCGAGCGGTGCGAATCACCGCCGTCCAATCCGCCAAACCTCCGCGTTTCGGAGCCCGTTTTACTGGCTCTGATGCGTGTTTTGGTTAAGCATTTGTAATCCAGCCACGAATCGCGGCATATAGTAACTGCGCAACTGAGGCGCTTTCGTTCAAAATTGCGCAGTTATTTGGGAAAACCAATATGCAGCCGAGGCTTGCTCTCCAAGACGATCAAGAGCATCTCCCGTCACTTCTGGCAACAGATGCGCAGGAGTTGTCCTATCAACTTCAGCAGCATCAGGCGAAAATCTTTCCCCCTTTGTCGCAAAAGACGATCAGGACATTTTCTCCGGCGGAGGCTGCGGCCTTCATCGGCATCGGTGAAGGTTATCTCCGGCAGGTGGCCGCTGATGGCCATGGTCCGGATCCGCTGGCAAACGGTCGACGGCTCTATAGCGCAACCGACATGGACCGGATCCGCCGGGTCCTCGACGAGCGAAACGGCACGCCGAAATATGTGCCGGCCCGCAGGCCGGGCGAAAAGCTCCAGATCGTCTCCGTGATGAATTTCAAGGGCGGCTCGGGCAAGACCACGACCGCGGCCCACTTCGCGCAATTCATGGCGCTCCGGGGCTACCGCGTCCTTGCCGTTGACCTCGACCCGCAGGCGTCCCTGTCTGCTTTGTTCGGCCATCAGCCGGAATTCGACGTCGGTGAGGGCGAAACGATCTACGGCGCGATCCGCTATGACGATCCGCGCCCGATCGCCGACATCGTGCGCGCCACCTATACGCCGAACCTGCATCTCATTCCCGGCAATCTCGAACTGATGGAATTCGAGCACGAGACACCGAAGGCCATGACGTCGGGTAGGGCCGAGACGATGTTCTTTGCCCGCATCGGCGAGGTGCTGACCGATATCGAGAGCCTTTACGACATCGTCGTCGTCGACTGCCCGCCGCAGCTCGGCTTCCTGACAATGTCGGCGCTCTGCGCCGCGACCTCGGTGCTGATCACGGTTCATCCGCAAATGCTCGACGTCATGTCGATGTCGCAGTTCCTGACGATGACCAGTGAACTCATGTCTGTCGTCGAGAAGGCCGGCGGGCGCACCAGCTATGACTGGATGCGCTATCTCGTGACGCGGTTCGAACCGAATGACGGGCCGCAAAGCCAGATGACCGGCTTCATGCGGGCGATCTTCGGCAATCGCATGCTCCACAACGCGATGGTGAAATCGACGGCCGTTTCCGATGCCGGCGTCACCAAGCAGACACTCTACGAAGTCGAGCGCTCGCAGTTCACACGCGGAACCTATGATCGGGCGCTGGAGTCGCTGAACCTCGTGAACGGTGAGATCGAAGCGCATATTCGCTCCACCTGGGGAAGGAGATAGGATGGCGCGCAAGAACCTGATCGAATTTTCCGCACCGAGCCCGGCAAGGGCGGAAGCGGTCGCGCCGCGCGAAAATCGTCCAATTGCCGGCTTCGTGCCGCAGGAGCGCAGTGGCGGGCCGGTCGGCGGCATTACCAAGACGCTCGGCAACATCACCGAGAAGATGGAGCGCGCCAGCGCGCTGGAGCGGCAGCTTGCCGCGGGCCAGATGATCGTCGAGCTCGATCCCGGCCTGATCGACGCGTCTTTCGTCAGCGATCGCCTGGCGATCGATGCTGGCGAACTCGCCGAGTTGGTCGAACAGATCCGCGAGCATGGGCAGCAGGTCCCGATCCTCGTGCGTCCGCATCCGGAAGCCAAAGGCCGCTATCAGGTCGCCTATGGCCATCGCCGCCTGGCGGCCACGAGAGAGATCGGCATCAGAGTCCGCGCGGTCGTCCGTGACCTGACCGACGGCCAGCTGGTCGTCAGCCAAGGCCAGGAAAACAGCGCCCGCACCAATCTCTCCTATATCGAGCGCGCGCTCTTCGCGTCGCGGCTCGAGGAACGCGGCTTTGCCCGCGACGTCATCATGGCGGCGCTGAGCGTCGATAAGGCGGCGCTGTCGAGGATGCTGATCGTAATACGGCAGGTGCCGTTGGCGCTCATCAACGCCATAGGTGCTGCGCCTGATATTGGCCGGCGGCGATGGCTGGAACTCGGCGAGCAGCTCGAAAATGCCGATGTCGAGAAGATCATCGCGGAGTTGTCCGCGGACGACGCGCGGAAGATGACGAGCGACGAGCGGTTTCACCGGGCTTTCGTTCTGGCAAAGAAAAAGGCCGCGGCATCGAAGCCGGCAGTCGTCAAATCCGAGGTCAGCGGCGTGCCGGTGACCGTTAAAAAAACAGCATCCGGCGCCACCTTTGTCTTCGACGGCAAGACTGCGCCCGGTTTCGACCAATTTGTCCAGGAACGGCTACAGGGCCTGTTCCAGGAGTTTAAAAAGCACAGAGGAGCGTAGCGCGCAAAAGAAAAAGGCCCCAACGACGCCGTCGTGGAAGCCCTTCTCAGATCTTAAGCACATCGAGAATCGCATTTCCACGAATCACAGTCAAGCGTCTTAGGCACCAAAGTGGTGGACTGATTTCTTTTGCCTGAACGAAGGTGAAGGCAAATGGAGAGTGGATATGTGACGACGCCCTTTGGGCGGCGGCCGATGTCGCTTGGCATGCTGGCAAGCCAGCAACTGGCCGACAGCATCGAGCCCGGGATAAGACGTAGCAAGTGGAAACTGTTCAGGGCGATCTGCGAGGCGCGGCCGGCGCTTGGTGTGACCGATCGGGCGCTGACGGTGCTCGATGCGCTGCTGACCTTCTATCCCGATGACGAGATTTCCGAGGAGAAGGGCCTGATCGTCTTTCCCTCGAATGCGCAGCTTTCGCTTCGCGCCCGGGGTATGACGCCGGCGACGCTGCGGCGGCATCTTGCCGTGCTGGTCGAGGCTGGCTTGATCCTCCGCAAGGACAGCCCGAACGGAAAGCGCTATGCGCGTCGCGACAGGGAAGGGGAGATCGGTGAGGCGTTCGGCTTCAGCGTCGCGCCACTGCTGGCGCGCGCGGTCGAAATCGAAAACCTGGCCGCCGAGGTGGTTGCCGATCGAGAACTCATCCGGGCGACCAGGGAGCGCCTCACCGTGTGCCGGCGGGATATCTCGAAGCTGATCGCAGCAGCGATCGAGGAAGGTGTGCCTGGCGACTGGGAGCAGATGTCGCTGATGTTTCGCGGTCTCGTACGCAGGATTCCACGCGTCGCGGGGGCCGAGGAATTGGCTTTACTGCTCGACGAGATGGGGCTGCTGCGCGACGAAGCCGTCAACCTGCTGGAAAGACATATAAAATTACAAAAATTAGGCGTCAATGAGTCTCAAACTGAGCGCCACAAACAGAATTCAAACCCCAACTCCACATCTGAATTTGAACCAAGCTTCGACACGAAGCAGGGCGCGAAGCCGGTGGCCGACAATAGACCTGTCGCCGGGCCGCAAGACGAGCAAAGATTGAAACATCCGGCATCTGTCGGCGCAATGAGCGGCAGGAAATTCGGCGCGGCTGAACCGGCGGCGGGACAGACGCTGAAATCCTTCCCGCTTGGCCTCGTCCTCCAGGCCTGTCCGCAAATCCTCGCTTATGGGCCGGGTGGAACGATCGGCAATTGGCGCGACCTGATGTCGGCTGCCGTCGTCGTCCGCTCGATGCTCGGCGTCAGCCCCTCGGCCTATGAGGAAGCCTGCGCCGGCATGGGGCCGGAAAACGCCGCGACGGTGATCGCCTGCATTCTGGAAAGGGGCGGACATATCAATTCGCCGGGTGGTTATCTCCGCGATCTCACCCGCAGGACCGAGAGAGGCGAATTTGCGATCGGTCCGATGCTGATGGCGCTGGTGCGAGCAAATGGTGGAGTGCGGCGCGATGCCGGCTGATGGACTCCGGCTGCAGCACAGTCGGCCATCGAGTGATTGCTCGGTCAGCGCGGCGGCGTGGTACTTTCCCGCAGGATCAATTCGACGGGCCACAATTCATGGATCTCGTCTGCGGGGCGGCCAGCGATGAGCTGTAGTGTCAGCTCGGCGCAGCGTGTGCCCGCGGCACGCATGGAAGATCGTGTGGTCGAAAGCGACGGGACCATATTCTCGGCCGTCAGATAGGGGAAGACGTCGTCATGGGCGATGACGGAAACATCCTGTCCGACCGTCATCCCAAGCGAACGGACGGCTCGGTAGACACCAAGAGCTGTCATGGTGGAACCGGCAACGATGGCGGTCGGGGCATTGGCGCTCTCCAGAAAAGAGCGGGCGTGGCGAAAGCCGCTCTCGTCGGAAAATTTATCGCAGACCATCAGGCTGGGATCTGCGGTGAGCCCACGCTCCTGATGGGCTATCCGAAAACCCTGTTCGCGATGGATTGAATAGGTCTTACCACGTAGGCCATTGATCATGCCGATGCGCCGGTGCCCGAGATCGAGCAGGTGTTCGGTCACTCTGCGCACGGCATTTTCATTGTCGATATCGAGCCAGGCATGAACGTGCTCGGTCTCCGAGCGGCCGTGGACCAGAAAAGGCACGCCGAGGCTGTTCAGCATCTCGATCCGTGGGTCCCTGGGACGGGGCGAATGAATGATCACGGCGTCTACCCTGCGGCTTTCGACCAGGCGCCGGTAGGCCTGTATCTCGTCGTCGTCATTATGCGCGGTAATAGGTGTGATGAGAATATCCGTATCGGTCGTTTCCAGGCGCTGCGCCATCCCCGACACGAATTCGGCAAAATGAATTTCTCCTGAACGCCCCATCATGACGCCGATCGCTCCGGCTCTTCCAGTCTTCAGGCGCACGGCATTGATATCGGGGCGATAGCCAAGCCGCATTGCTTCGCTCGCAACCCGCGCGCGCGTGGCTTCGCTCACCTCCGGATAGCCGCTAAGTGCGCGGCTGACCGTGGTCGGAGAAAGCCCAAGCTGCTTTGCAAATTCACGAAGTTTCATCGATGTCTTCTTTGTCCGGGAAATCAATGGACGATGCGTTGATGATGCGCAACGGGCAAGTGCTGATTCAGTTCAAATTGAAACCGGTTTCAATTTTGTGACGTTGAAATGTCGGCTGCGGATGCCGAATATACGCCCTTATCCGCGCAGCTTGGCTATTATTATCATACAAATACAACCTCCAGAAGCTGGTTTTGGTGTCTTGACGTCATCAAAGCCTTCTGCGATGTTCCGTGTGCCAAATCGATTTCAATTTCTGGGAGGAGATTATGAAAAACTTTGCTCTGGCTTTATCCGCGATTGGACTTGCTCTCGCGGCCGGCCCCATCCACGCCGCAGAAATTTCGTTTGCCGCGAACACGACCGGGAAAAACGTCGAATTCCTGAACAAGCAGCTCGCGATTTTTGAGAAGGAGACCGGCAATCAGGTGAAGCTCGTCACCATGCCATCGTCGAGCAGCGAACAGTTCTCGCAATATCGCTTGTGGCTTGCCGCGGGGAACAAGGACATCGACGTCTATCAGACCGATGTCATCTGGGCGCCGCAGCTTGCCGACCAGTTCATTGATCTGAAGGAGGCCACCAAAGATGTGGCTGGCCAGTTCTTCCCGTCGATCATCGCTTCGCAGACCGTCAATGGCCGGCTCGTGGCGCTGCCGTTGTTTACCGATGCTCCGGCGCTGTTCTACCGAAAGGACCTGCTCGAGAAATATGACAAGCTGCCGCCGAAGACCTGGGACGAGATGGCCGCAACCGCCAAGGAGATCCAGGATAAAGAACGGCAGGCCGGCCAGAAGGATCTTTGGGGCTACGTCTTCCAGGGCAATTCCTATGAGGGGCTGACCTGTAACGCTCTGGAGTGGGTGAAGTCGTCGGGGGGCGGCCAGATCGTCGAGCCGGACGGGACGATCTCGATCAACAATGAGAAGGCGGCATCGGCGCTCGAACGCGCCAAGGGATGGATCGGCACGATTTCGCCGCCGGGCGTGCTCGCCTATCAGGAAGAGGAATCGCGTGGTGTCTGGCAGACCGGCAATGCCGTCTTCATGCGCAACTGGCCCTATGCCTATTCCCTCGGCAACGGCGCCGACAGCGCCGTGAAGGGCAAATTCGACGTGATGACGCTGCCGGTTGCGGCCCCCGGCGACAAGCCATCCTCGACACTCGGCGGCTGGAACCTGGCGGTGTCGAAATATTCGGAAAAGCAGGAAGCAGCCATCGCGCTCGTGAAATTCCTGGCGTCGAAGGACGTGCAAAAGGCTCGCGCCATCGAGCTGTCCAATCTGCCGACACTGACCGACCTTTATGACGACAAGGATATTGCCGCCGCGCAGCCCTTCATGCCCAACTGGAAACCCATCTTCCAAGATGCGGTGCCGCGTCCTTCGGCGACAGCCAAGGTGAAATACAACGAAGTGTCCTCGAAGTTCTGGACGGCAGTGCACAATACGCTGTCCGGCAGCGGCTCGGCCGCCGAGAACCTCGAGCTCCTGGAAGCCGACCTGACGACCCTTAAGGGCGACGCCTGGTGAGTAGCGGGACCGGCGGCCGAGAGGGCGTCGGTCCAGTCTCCGGAGGGCTAAACGGAAAGGCGTTTCATGACTGAAATCGTAGTTCCACAAGCAATTGAACCCAAGGTTTCCAAGCTCAGAGCCTCTACCGAGCTGCGATCCGAGCGCGTCCGGTCCGCCTGGATTTTTCTGGCGCCGACGCTGTTGATCCTGGCAGTTGTCGCGGGCTGGCCGCTGTTCAGAACCATCTATTTCAGCTTTACGAATGCGTCGCTCAACGACCTTGGCAATGCTGAGTTCGTCGGCTTTGCCAATTATTTGTCGTGGGTGACGCTGAAGAGCGGAAAGACCATCTATCGCGGCCTGCTGTCCGATCCGATCTGGTGGACTGCCGTCTGGAACACTGCCAAATTCACCCTCCTTTCGGTCGCGATCGAGACTGTGCTCGGATTGATCGTCGCACTGGTGCTGAACGCGCAGTTCGTCGGGCGTGGCATCGTTCGGGCCGCAATCCTCATTCCCTGGGCGATCCCGACCATTGTTTCGGCCAAGATGTGGGCCTGGATGCTCAATGATCAGTTCGGCATTCTCAATGATATTTTGCTCGGCTTCGGCCTGATCAGCGAGAAGATCGCCTGGACCGCCAATCCGGAAACGGCGATGGTGGCCGTGCTGATCGTCGACGTCTGGAAGACGACGCCCTTCATGGCGCTTCTGATCCTTGCCGGATTGCAGATGGTGCCGGGAGATATTTATGAAGCGGCCAAGATTGACGGCGTCAACCCGGTCAAGGTTTTCTGGCGTCTGACGCTGCCGTTGATCCGGCCGGCCATCATGGTTGCCGTGATCTTCCGGATGCTGGATGCGATGCGCATCTTCGATCTGATCTATGTTCTGACGCCCAATAATGCGCAGACGAAGACCATGTCGGTCATGGCGCGCGAGAACCTGTTCGACTTCGACAAGTTCGCCTATGGCGCCACCGCCTCGACGGTGCTTTTCCTCATCATCGCCTCTGTCACCGTCCTCTATATCTGGTTCGGCCGCGTTAAGCTCGGCGGGGAGGAACGCTGATGCTGCTTTCGATCACCAGGAACACGCTTTTCTACCTGCTCGTTACGACCATCGTCATCATTGCAGTTTTCCCGTTCTACTATGCGATCCTCACCAGCCTGAAGACCGGCACGGCCCTTTTCCAAGTCGATTATTGGCCGACCTCGATCTCCTTCGGCAACTATGCTTCCGTCATGGGGCAGGGCAGTTTCGTTCGCAGCCTTGCGAATTCCGCGATGATCGCCTGCGTCGTCGTTTCAGCATCGCTGCTGCTCTCGATCACCGCTTCGTTCGCTTTGGCCCGGGTTCACTTCCGCGGACGGGCACTCTTGATGCTGACCATCCTGTCGGTCTCGATGTTTCCTCAGATTGCCGTGCTTGCGGGCCTCTTCGAACTGATCCGCTGGATCGGCATCTTCAACACGCCCTTCGCGCTGATCTTTTCCTACGTGATTTTCACCCTGCCATTCACTGTCTGGGTGCTGACGACCTTCATGCGGGAATTGCCGATCGAGATCGAGGAGGCGGCGATCGTCGACGGCGCCTCGCCATGGGTCATCGTCACTCAGGTCTTCATGCCGCTGATGTGGCCGGCGCTGGTGACAACAGGGCTGCTCGCTTTCATCGCCGCCTGGAACGAGTTTCTTTTCGCGCTGACGTTCACATCGTCCGATACGCAGCGGACGGTGCCGGTCGCCATCGCCCTGCTGTCGGGCAACAGCGCGTTCGAAATTCCCTGGGGCAACATCATGGCGGCTTCGGTGATCGTCACCGTGCCGGTTGTCGTGCTCGTTTTGATATTCCAGCGCCGGATCATTTCGGGGCTGACTGCCGGCGGCGTCAAGGGTTGAGGGAGTAGAACATGGCAGAGATCCGACTGGAGAACATCCGCAAGAGCTTCGGCGCTTTCGAGGTGATCAAGGGCGTGACGATGGAGATCCGCAGAGGCGAGTTCATGGTGTTCGTGGGCCCGTCCGGATGCGGCAAGTCTACGCTGCTCAGGCTTATCTCCGGGCTCGAGGACATTACCTCGGGAACCCTCGCCTTCGACAATGAGACGGTAAACCGACACGCGCCGTCGAAGAGAGGGATCGCCATGGTCTTCCAGTCCTACGCGCTCTACCCGCATATGACGGTCTTCGACAACATGGCGTTCGGCATGAAGCTTTCCGGGAGCAACAGAGACGAATGCCGCCGGCGCGTCGAGCAGGCGGCCGGCATGCTGCAGCTCTCATCCTATCTGGACCGCTTGCCGCGACAGCTTTCCGGCGGACAGCGTCAGCGCGTCGCAATCGGCCGGGCGATCGTGCGCGATCCCAAGGTCTTTCTCTTCGACGAGCCGCTGTCCAATCTCGATGCGGCGCTTCGCGTCGCGACAAGGCTTGAGATCGCCAAGCTTCATCGCAGCATGCACGGTACGACGATGATCTATGTGACGCATGATCAGGTCGAGGCCATGACGCTGGCCGATCGGATCTGCGTGCTGAGGGACGGCGTCGTCGAGCAGATCGGCACGCCGCTGCAACTTTACGAAAGCCCGAACTCGGTCTTCGTCGCCGGCTTCATCGGTTCGCCGAAAATGAACTTCCTGTCGGGTGGGCTGGCGCAGCCCTATGACAGCCATACGATCGGCGTGCGCGCGGAGCATGTTCGCATTACGGCCGAGTCTCCTGTTTGGAGAGGCACGGTCATCCATTCCGAAATCCTCGGTTCCGATAGCTTTGTCTATCTGGATATCGGGGAGGATGAGCCGCTTGTCGTGCGGGAGGCCGGCGTCGCCCGTCATGAGCCGGGCCATACGCTTGGCCTCGCGCCACTTGCCGGTCACATCCACCGTTTCAGCCGGTCGGGCCGGGCGCTCGAACGTGAATCCATGCGGGCAGCCTGATCTTCCAGGCATCGATGTCTTTCCCGAAGCTCGATCCGCTTCAACTACAAGGAGAAAACGACGTGACCATACGCACCGTTGTCTGGGGTGAAAACATCCATGAGAATACCAACTCGATCGTCCGGGGCATCTATCCGGAAGGCATGCATACGACCATCGCCAATGCGCTGAATACCGATCTTGGCATCTCGGCGACGACGGCGACGCTGCAGGAGCCGGAACATGGCTTAAGCGAAGCCCGGCTTGCCGAAACCGATGTCTTGACCTGGTGGGGCCACAAGGATCACGGCGCGGTGTCAGACGTCGTCGTCGAGCGCGTCGCCAAACGCGTCTGGGAAGGCATGGGCCTTCTCGTGCTGCATTCCGGCCATTTCTCGAAGATCTTCAAGCGGCTGATGGGAACACCCTGCGCGCTGAAATGGCGCGAGGCGGGTGAGCGCGAGCGGCTGTGGACGATCAACCCGCGCCATCCGATCGCCGC